>JANMFL010000508.1:0-16690 GCA_031377945.1 Acidimicrobiaceae bacterium
CTCTCGAACAGGGTTCGAGCTGTTGGCGCTCATTGCCGCCGCCGTGAGGAAGTGGTACGGCGTGGTGCCCGACGCCTCGAAGAAGAGGCCCTCCTGGCTGGCGATGCAGCCGTCCGTCCAGTGCGGCAGCAGCATGAGGGCCATCGTGGTGCCGTACGCACCGGTGTCGCCGTTGTTCTCCCACATCGCCCGACCGCAACCGAGCTCGGGGTCGGTGCTGTCGCCGAGCCCGGCCATGGTGTCGATGACGCCCTTGTACTCGCCGTACGCGGCTCGACCCTCGTACCCCATGAAGTTGTAACGCGTCCAGCCGTCGGACAATGCGTCCTTGGCCGACGGGGTGAGCGTGATGATGTCCCAACCGAACAAGCCCCACGAGTACACGGTCTTGTCGTTCTTGGTGACGAACTTGGCCCCCGGCATCTCTTGGAACGAGAACAGCTGCACCACGAGCACGACCATCGCGACGACCGATGCCGTCACGAGCCCCGACACCCACACGTCACCTTCGGACACCGATCGGCCCTTCACACCACGGATGACGAAGTGGACCGTGTCGACGATGCCGATCATGCACAGCAGCAGACGCACCAGATACAGGAACGGCAGCACCCGCGGGTTCCAGAGCAACCCGATGACCGGAAGGCTGTCGCGGGCGACGTAGGTGAGCGCCATGAGCGCCAGGCACATGATGCCCAGCCATGCGCCGGTGAGGTTGCGCTTGACGATGCTGCTGACGAACCCGATGAGCGCGAACCCGGACACGAGCAGGTCCCAGAACACGGGGTACTGGAAGAACATGTCCCAGAAGCTGTCGCCGCCGCCGTCGGGGCGGAAGCCGTACTTCATGTCGGTCATGTACTGGTGGTTGAACAGGAACGGGATGATCCAGAACGCGCTGAGCAACACCGCGGACAGCCCCATCGTGAAGCCGTAGACGAAGCGCGTCTTGTCCATCCAGACCAGCCACATCAGCAGTGCGCCCATCACCACGAAGATGGCGACGATGCCGTGCGACAGGATCGCCAGCGCCAGCAGGATGGCCGTCCAGTTGCGGTACTTGCCCGTCTCGAGGCCGCGGGCGAACAGACCGAGACCGAGCATTGCGAACGACAGGGCGATCGAGAACGAGAACTCGCCGGCCATCGTGCTCTTCACGTTGCCGCCGTAGATGCTGAAGCTCTCGTCGAAGAGGAACACGACGGCTGCCAGCGCCATCAACTCGGGGATCGGGTAGGCGAACCGCGCCAGGCGACCGAATGCCCAGCAGCAGAACGGAAGGGTGATGATGCCGAGGCAGGTGACCACTTTGAAGGCGATGCCGTACGGGAGGACCACGTTCAGCAGCACGATCATCAATGCCGGGATGACCATGTAGAACCGATACAGCGGGAAGCCGTTGTACCAGTAGTTGCTCCAGCCCTGGATCTGGAAGTTCGGCAGCAAGTGGTCGCGCAAGTACGCGGGCGCCATCACGTGCGCCCCCATGTCGCCACCGGTGGGAGTGTTGTCCTCGAACACGAGGTCGAGGTGGATGACCTTGACGATGGCGAACGTGCAGCCGCCCACGACGATGAGCGCGGTCAGGTACTGGGCGATGCGCGCCGCCGGCCACGGTCGGTTCAGCCAGTTCATCGGGCGGCGGACGATGCGCCTCCAGATGCGGCTCGCGGTGGACGGTGCCTCGGTCGCGACCGCAGGGTCGACGACGCCATCGCCCTCTGGGTCGCCCACTGGGTCGGACGGGCTGCCGAAGGGGTCGTCGAGGAGGAGGTCGGAGTCGCTCATACCGTTGCGCATTGTTTCACGCTGGGACCGCTCGAGGATGTCAGGCGCACGGTCGGCCCCGGCTCAGACCACCGCCACGAGCACGAGGCCCGTGGCGTTGAACGACATGTGCGCGACGATGCCGAGGCCGAGACGTCGGGTGACCAGCGCGCACGCTCCGAGGACCATCCCGACGATGAACAGGCCCGGCGTCTCGACGGGCTGGAAGTGGATGACCGCGAACCACAACGCCACGACCGCCACGCCCACCCAGTCGCTGAGCCGGCGGGTGAACGCGCCCTGCAGCAACCCGCGGTAGACGAGTTCTTCGACCACGGGCGCACCGACCACGACCACCAGCACGAGCAGCACCAGCCCGAACCCGTGCGCACTGTCGAAGAGATCGCGAGCACGCTCCTGCACCTTGTCCTGGGCGAAGGCGTCGGGCCAGATGGCCTCGAGCGGCCAGTACAGCAACGGCACCAGCACCAGTTGGGTGATCACGCCGATCGGTACCCCGAGCAGGTCGCGGGGCGAGAACGACAGACCCCAGTCCGCGGCGAACGAACCGATGCCCCACTTGCGCCCGGCACCCCACAGCGCCGCGAGCAACGGCACCCATCCGGCCATCGCCGTGGCGAACAGCCACCCCGGGCCGGCCTCGGCAACGGTGTCGGCACCCGAGGCGACCTGTACCGCAGCGGCGCAGAACTGACCGCCCATCCACGCGACCACCCACAACAGGCAGGCCTGCTGCAGGGGCACCTGGGCGCGATCGAGGTCGGAGCGCAACGGAGACAGCTTCGGCGACGACACGACGCCCGAGCCTACCGGTGCGACTCGGTGCGCTTCAGCCGGCCAGGCGAGGCACCGACGAGTACGCCAACTGCCGTCGCGCCCGACGATCCTCGAGCCGCCACCCGTTGGGCACGGAGAGTCGAACGGTGTGCCGTTGGCACAGGTCGTAGCTGTGCGGATCGCGCTCGTCGGAGAGGTCGTCGAGCCACACGAACGACTGGGCGTACTGGAACGAGAGTGTCGAGATGGCCGCTTCGGCACATCCGGAGCGAGAGCACTGCCGGCGCATGTGGACACGCTAAGACCTCCCGCGTGGCCAGTGGTGGATACGGGCCGTAGCATTGTCGCATGTCGAATCTTCCCCCGCCGCCCCCGCCGCCGCCGCCGGGGCGTGGCCAGCAGCCTGGCCAGCAGCCTGGCCAGCAGCCGCCGACCGGCGGAACGAAGCGCCCGATGGGTGGATGGCCCCGCTGGACCATCCCCGTGCTCCTGGCCGTGCTGGTCGGCACGCTCCTGCTGAACCAGGTGTGGCCCGGCGAGACCGGCGAGAAGCTCAGCTACACCGACTTCATCACTGCCATCGAGGCCGACAAGGTGACGACGTTCTCGCTCACGAACGGCACCAACTCGATCGAGGGCGAGCTCAGCGACGGGTCGAAGTTCACGACCACGGTTCGCGACAACTTCCCCGACGAGTCCGAACGGGCGCTGCTCACCAAGCACGACGTCAACTGGACGACCAAGGAGCCGTCCAGCAACTGGCTGCTCAGCTGGGCCAGCCTGCTCCTGCCGTTCATCCTCATCATCGGCTTCCTGGTCTGGATGAACAAGCGAGCCCAGGGCCAGATGGGCAACGTCATGTCGATAGGGCGTTCCCGCGCCAAGACGTACTCGGCCGACAAGCCGTCCACCACGTTCGCCGACATCGCCGGCTACGAAGGCGTGAAGCAGGAGATCACCGAGGTCGTCGACTTCCTGCGCATGCCCGAACGCTTCCGCGAGATCGGCGCCCGAGTGCCCAAGGGCATGCTGCTCGTCGGCCCTCCCGGCACCGGAAAGACTCTGTTCGCCCGAGCCGTCGCCGGTGAGGCCGGCGTCGGTTTCCTCAGCGTCACGGGCTCGGACTTCATGGAGATGTTCGTGGGCGTCGGCGCCAGCCGAGTCCGCGACCTGTTCGCCCAGGCCCGCAAGCTCGGTCGGGCCATCATCTTCATCGACGAGATCGACTCGATCGGCCGCAAGCGCGGTGCCGGCCTCGGTGGCGGGCACGACGAGCGCGAGCAGACCTTGAACCAGATGCTCGCCGAGATGGACGGGTTCGAGACCAGCGAGGGCATCGTCATCCTCGCCGCCACGAACCGCCCCGACATTCTCGACCCGGCACTCCTGCGTCCGGGCCGCTTCGACCGTCAGATCGTGGTGCCGCTGCCCGAGAACGAGGAGCGCCTCGCGATTCTCAAGGTGCACAGCCGCGACAAGCGCATGGGCCCCGACGTGGACCTCGAGGTCATGTCGAAGGCGACCCCCGGCATGAGCGGCGCCGACCTGGCGAACCTCGTCAACGAGGCAGCCCTGTTCGCGGTTCGCCGCGGCAGCAAGCAGATCGAGCGCATCGACTTCGAGAACGCTCGCGACCGTGTCGTGATGGGTGCCCGCCGCGAGAGCCTCGTGCTCAGCGCCGAGGAGCGTCGGGCCACGGCCATCCACGAGGGTGGCCACGCCATCCTCACCGTGGTGCTGCCCAACGCCGATCCGTTGCACAAGGTCACCATCCTCCCCCGCGGAATGGCGCTCGGCGTCACATGGAGCCTGCCCGAGGAACGGCACACCTACTCGCAGGAGTACTTCGAGGATCTCATCTGCCGCGCCATGGGCGGTCGAGTGGCCGAGAAGATCGTGTACGGCCACGTCAACTCCGGCGCCGCCAACGACCTCGAGCAGGCCACCAGCATCGCCCGCCGCATGGTGCGCGAGTGGGGCATGAGCGACGCCGTCGGACCGATGGCGTGGAGCGGCCACCAACAGGTGTTCCTCGGCGAGGACCTGATGACGCAGGGTCGCGAGTACAGCGACGACACCGCACGGATGGTCGACAGCGAGATCTTCCGCATCCTCCACGAGCAAGAGGCCCGCGCCACCGAGATCCTCGGTCACCACCGGTCCGCACTCGAGGCCGTTGCCGAAGAGTTGCTCGAGCGTGAGACCATCGACGGCGACGCCGTCGCCCGCCTGGTGCAGGACAATCTGGCCGACTCGGTGAGCACCGAGAACGACCACGAACAGCCCGTCGGCGACTGACCCCTTCAGTCGGCCTGGTTGCCCAACTCGGGCTCGGGCGAGCTGCCCGGTTCACGAGCTTCGGCCACCGCCGCCCATAGATCGGTCGCGCTGACCGGGCCGGCAAAGCCACGATGCACCACGCCGTCGGCATCGGCGATCGCGACGATGGGCACGGCCTGGATGTCGTACTTGTCGTGGAGTGCCTTCGACGTCGGGAACTCGGCGTCGACGACCGCGACCTCCCTCGACTCGAGCACGGCGGCCTTGCGGCGCACATCGGCGCACGTGTGGCACGTCGCGGACGAGAACACCACCACGATCCAGGGAGCAGTCGCACCGGGGAAGTCGGCTCGGTCGAGTTGCGCCGGCACCACGAGCGTGGGCTGCGTGGGCGCCGCCACTGCCTGCCGGCGGCGGAGCACGAGGCCGACCGCGATCGCTGCGAGCACGACGGCGGCCGCGGTGATCACCTGCGTCATGAGGGCGACCTCAGCCCGGCATCGCCAGCGAGCCGCTGCGACCACGGAGGTCGCCGCCGCGGGGCAGGAGTCGCTCGACGACGATGCGTTGCGTTGATTCGACGACGAGCGGCACCCCCAGGGCAGCCGCTTCATCGGGAATGGCGATGGTGATGACGCCCGACTTCGGAAGAGGGATCTCCTCCAGGCCAGGTATGGCCGCTTCCCCGCCCGGGCCGAGCGCCTTCACGGTGACGGTGCCATCGAGGAAGTCGAGGTTCATCACCACGAGCACGTTGTCGACGGCCAGGTCGGTACCGATGGCCATGCTCCAGCGCGGATAGCCCGTGAAGACCTGAGGTGCGCCGAACACGACGGACGTGACGAAACCCGCGTCGCCGGCCCTGCGGGTGATGCCGCGCTCGACCACGATGGACGCGTCACCCTCGGTCGAGAACGTCATCCCGTGACGGCCCTCGGGTACTCCTGTGAACTCGGCGGTCGTGAACGAGATGACGTTGCCTGCCGGCACGGTGTCGGTGCGGTAGCCGACGAACTCGGGGTGGTCGTTGACCCCCCAGAAGTTGCTCGTGACGGTGACGTCCTCGTCGCTCGGGTTGTAGATGCTGTAGCGCTCGAACGTCACATCGGGTCCGGCTTCGCCGTCGGCGAACCACCACTCGCTCGAGGTGCTGGGCGCACCGAGCGACAGCGAGAAGCCGGAACGCTCGCCGAGATACGTCTGCGCTCGGCCCACCACGACCCTGCCGCGGCTCGCGTTCACGGTGACGGCCAGCACCGCTTCGTCCTTGGGCATGTTCGCCTCTGACACGACGGCCACCGAGTTGCCCGCCACCGGAAAGCCCTGCAGGTTCTGCGGCTGGCGGGTGCCGTCGTTGCTCGCGAACGTGAAGTTGAGGATCGCGTCGTCCGGGAACGGATTCGTGATGACCAGGTCCTCACGGCTGCCGTTGAGGGTGTAGTTGTCGGCGAAGTACCAGTCGGTGCTGGTGCTGTTCGAGCACGGGCTGACCGCGCTACCGGCAGCGGAGTTGGCCTGCTGCTCGACGAAACCGCCGCCGCCCGCGATCTCGACCATGGCGGTCAGGTAGGTGCCCGTGGGCTGGACCTCGGCCAGCACGACCTGCGATGTGGCGCGCGGCGCGATCTCGAACGCCCGCTCCCCCACCGGTGTGTCGGGCGTGTCGGAGTACACGGTGACGTGACCCTTCAACGGCGCGTCGGTCGGGTTGGCGACCGTCACGAAGCCACCGGAGCCCGATTCGCCGTTCGGCACACCGGCGCAGAACCAGGTGGAGTTGATGAACGAAGCGCTGGGCACGAACGGCAGCGTCGGCTGACCGAGCGCGGCGAACGTGGGGGTGGTGGGCGGCGGCGGCGTGGAGAACACGCCGAGCGGGAACAACGCGAGCAACGCCACGGGCACCAGCACGAACACCACGAGCGCGGGAAGACGACGGTTCACGACGGGTCGTCCTCGATGAAGTGCAACGAGTTGGGATCTACGGCGGATTCCGCGGGGATGACGGGTGGGTCGAACGGCGAGGTCAGATCGGCGATCGGCGACGTGTCGGCCAGGACCGCCAGGCGACGGCGCGGCAACAGGTATCCGGATCGGACGCGGCTGGCGGCGAACAGCAACGCAACGACGATCAGGAACTGCAGCACGATCCAGAGGGGTCGGATGAACCCGGTGTCGTAGGACAACACGCCGTTCCCTGCGGTCGGCGCATCGAACGCGAGCGTCGAACCGAACGCACGCCGACCCGGCACCTCGGCCCCGTCGACCGTGAGGTGCCAGTCGGGGTCGTCGGGAATGGCCACGTGCAAGGTCCCGGCCGGGAGCGGGCCGACCGCGTCGCCCCGGTCGGGAGCCCCGATGGCCCACGGCGTGGACCCGCGCAGATCGCTCTGTGCCACCGCCTCGCCGCCGGCCTGCTGGCTCGCTTCCGCCCCGGTCGGGGTGAGTGTGGCGCGGGTCGGTGTGTACGCCGTGTTCTCGTAGACCAGGTAGTTCGGTGGCCGGGTGAGCGGCGACGCCAGGTCGAGCTGGTCGTCGAGCACGTCGGTCAGTCCGTTCGGTGCCGCCAACGGCTGGCTGATGGTGCCGTTGAAGCCGTCGGCCAGCGGCACGACGATGAAGCGGATGCCGTACTGCGCGAGCAGTCGGCCCCCGCGCAACGTGAAGCCCCCGGACATCTGCCGCATCGCGTCGGCGACCTCCTGCTCGACCCGCGTGGGTGTGCCCGCGTAGCGCTCTTCGAGGTACAGCGGACCGTCGTCGGTGATCGCGTAGCCGACGCCTGGCTGATAGGTCCACGGTGCGACGGGCATGGCGTTCGGGTCGCCGATCCAGAGAATTCGGTAGTTGCCCTCGACGGGGTCGACCGGGAAGCTGGCGAGCACGTTCTGCAGCGTGCGGCTGGGCATGTTCCAGCGGCCGTTGGCCGTGGCCAACACGCCGGGAACGACACCCACGACCATCGCCACCATGGCGAGCACCGCGAGCGGTTGCCGCCAACCGAACTGACCGAGCAGCACGTCGGTGTCGAATGCGGCGACCACACAACCGGCGGCGATGGCCATCCCGACGGCGACCGGCACCAGCAGCACACCCGGCTCCGGCAGGCGGAATGGCAGCACAGCACGGTCGTCGAGGATGGCCAAGGCACCGAACACCGACACGAGGGCGGCAGCACGGACCGCCCAGGTGAACCGCCACGAACGGGCGACGAGCGGCGCCGCGAACACGGGCAGGAACAGCACGACACCCAGGATCGAGAACTGCAGGTCGCCGACACCGAACTGGGCGAGGGTCCGAACGCCGAGCGACCTCGACGTGGTGGGCGGCACACCGACGATGGCGGTCCAGCCTCCGCTGCCCACCATGGTGCTCGTCCACGGCATGTTCAACAGCACGGCCGCGATCAGCGCCCCGACGCCGCCCAGCGCGATGATCCCCGCGGGACGCCACGCTCCACCCGCGACGACCGTGGCCAGCGCCACGACGAGGGCGATGCCGACCAACAACACCGCCGTCGACGGAGCGAACGCCAGCGCCGTGGCAGCGATGAGCACGAGTTGAGAGAAGATCCGAACGCGCTTGCGCGTCGGCACGTCGCGGACCGATTCGGTGTCGGGTTCGACGTCGACCCAGCGCGTGTCGAGACCGGCGAGTCGACGCAACAGATGCACCACCCACGGTGCCATCGCGTAACCGACGAGCGCGCTCCAGCGACCCGCCGAGAGCAGTTGCGCGGGCAGGGGAACGGCTGCGTACACGACCAGCACCGTGATACGGGCGCGCACGGTGGGGAAGATCGTCGCCAGCCGCCAGACCCCCAGATAGCCGGCCACCAGCAGTCCGAGCACGGCGAAGGTGTGCAGCAGGCCGGTGTGGAACAGCGTGCCGACGCTCAGCAGCGCCGTGGCCCCGATGGCCGTCGGTACCGGGCTACTGCTCCCGAGCCCATGCCCCGACCAGCCGGAGAAGTAGTCGCCGAGCATCTCGGCCGGGCTGCCCTTGAAGCGCAGGAACTCGCCGAACTGCGGCACTCCATCGGCGATGACCTTGCGGCTGCCGACGACGAACAGCAGCAGCACGGCGAGCCAGGCCAGGACGGGCGCGCTGCCGGCGCTCTCGCGCCAACGCCGCTCGTTGCCCAATTCCGGGTCGACCGGCCGGCTGTCGCGGGCGCGCATGTACGCGGACAGTCGCGCACTGCCCCTCAACTGCAGGCCGGCGACCTCGGTGTCGGGGACATGACGCAGCGGCGCGACGGTGCGGCGACGGCGAAGGTACGAGGGCGTGCGCGGCACCATGCCGACGAGCGCCGCGAGCCCAGCGAGCGCTTCCCGGAACCGGCCGCGGACCGCCAGGAACAACGACTGAGCCGCGGTGACGAGCACCAGTTGCAGGAGCACCCACGGCAACCGGCGTGCTCCGGTGAGCGTGGCGACGCTGCGCATGCGGCTGCGGGCGCGCGGGCCGATGACCGGCACGTCGGGTCGGCGCTCGGCGAGCCGTTCGCGGTGACGGGCGCGGGCCGCAGGCACCACCACGACGCGGGCGCCGCTCAGGTGCGCCCGCCAACACAGGTCGACGTCGTCGCCGAAGTACTCGATGCTGGCGTCGAATCCGCCCACGGTGCGGAACAGGTCGGCACGCGCGAGCAGACATGCGGTGGGCAGGGCGAACACGTCGCGAACTGCGTCGTGTTGCTCCTGGTCGTACTCGCCGGGCTCGATGAGCGGATCGACGTCGGCGAAGCGGTCGACGCCGAGCCCCACGTGTTGGAGGACGGTCGGTTCGTCCCAGGTGACCAGCTTCGGGCCGACGACGCCGGCGTTCGACCGGTACAGCTCCTCGACGAGCAGCCGGATCGCGGACGGCTCGAGGGCGACGTCGTCGTGAAGGAAGCAGAAGAAGCCGTTGTCGCCCTCGACGAGGCGGAGCACCTCGTTCGCTGCGGTGCCGAATCCGGGGTTGCCGGCAACGGCGCGCACGAACGCGTTGGGTACGTGCTCACGGATGTGAGCGGGCACGTCGCCCGGTTCGCCCACCACCAGGAAGAGCAGTTTGAGGTTGCCGTAGTCCTGGCGCGTCAGCCCGTCGAGCACCTCGTCGAACCACTCGTCCGGCTGATGCACGACCATCACGGCCACGACGGGCGGGGCGATCGTTCCGGCGGCTTCCACGAAGGCTCAAGGTTAGCCGTGGAGAGCCCGCCGCCACCGGCACCCTCGTCATCCAGCGGTCGGCCCATCTCCTGCATCATGCGCGCTGCTTGCAAAAGTTAGCACTTCGCAGTACACTGCAATCAACCCCTCGGGCACCATCGTTCGCCCGGCACAGAAAGGTCCCCCCTCATGGCCAGCATCCCCACGCTCCCCACCCTGCACCTCCCCAAGATCGACGTCACCAACATCGACTTCTCGCGCCTCGACGCGGCGAAGACCGTCGACAGCGTCACGTCAGCACTGCGCGACGGCGCCTACATCACCATCGGACTCGGCGTCATCGGCGCACGGACCGCCGCAGAGGTGGCCACCACCACCACTGCCAAGGTCCAGGAGATCACCCGCCAGTACGCCACCAAGGTGCAGGATGCCACCCAGCAGTACGGCTCGAAGGTGCAGACCGCCAACCGGCAGTACGGCAACAAGGTGCAGGCCGCGACGAAGCAGGCGCGCACCGCCGCAGAAGCTGCGACGAAGCAGGTCAAGGGCATCGTCCGCAGCGCCGCCTGATCACCCCGAGCTGATCACCCCGACCAGGTCAGCCGAACCAGCCGCTGACGTCGACGAGCACGTGCACTGCAGTGCTCGCGGCGATGCACCACCGGCCACGGGTGTCGTCGGAACCGACGACACCCGTGGCCGACGGGTTGCCGCCCACGTAGCGCACCATCGAGACGTTCGGCACGGGACTCTGGCAGGCGTGCACGGTCAGCCAACCGGCCGACGTCGAACCCACTGCGGTGACCTGCGCCATGACCGCCTTGATGGTTGCGGCTGCCGGCAGACCACCCTTGCCCCCGAGGGCAACCATCCGGTTGCTCCCCGCCGAGAAGCCACCGGTCAGTCCGAGGTTCTTGCGGGTGTCGACCACCCTGGCCGGCGTGATCGCGTGGTACTCAGTGGTCGCTGCGGCCCCGAACCAGCCGCTCACGTCGACCGTGACGTGCATCGCGACGTTGATGAACAGGCACATCTCGCCCGCCGACGACAGCGCCACCTGAAGGTGGTTCGTCCCGGCGACACCCTTGGTGGTGTTCAGGGCCGACGTGCTGGGCCGGGTCGCCGTGCACGGAAATGCGGTGATGTACCCGTCGCTCGAGGCGGACAGTCCATGCACCGTCACCGCCACGGCAGATGCACCGGCCGGGACCTTCGCCGTCCCGCCGATCTTCACCCGCACCACCGATCTCGCCGGAAGCGGCGCGGTGCGCGCCCGCGAGTCGTAGACCCGAGCCGTGAGGATCGGCTGGTACTTCACGCCCGACGCCGCCGAGTAGGTACCGAACAGATCGGCGATGAGGTCGGTCGTGGTCGAGCTGAAGATGCAGAACGAGCCGTCGGCAGCGAGCCGCACGACGCTCGTCGAGGCGACCACCCGTCCTCCCACCGCCTGCAGCGCCGAGGTCGTCGGTCGCGGTGTGCCGCACGCGTAGGGCACCACGTACCCGCTCACCTTCGGCATGATGGCCGCCACGTTGACCACGATCGACGTCACCGACGCAGGAAGTCCGGTCGACACGACCATGGTGCAACCCGCCGCCACCGCGAGCCGCGCGGTCCCGAGCCCAATGCGCGTGTCGACGATTCGACGGGGCGCGACGGGGGTGAATCGGGCTGGCGCTGCCGGCGCCAACGGGCCGACCTCCACCGGAGTGACCCGCGCCCCACAGGGATCGTTCGGTGCCGGGGGCGAACTGGCGCCACGAACGGCGAACCAGGTGTCCTTCAGCCGCATCCTGCTCCGGAAATCCGCCCCCGACACGCTCACCGTACCCGACGAGCCGGACAGGGTGAGCTTCAACACCCGACCGCCCCACTCGCCGAAGCCGTTCCGTGAGGTGACCGTCAATCCGGTGAAGGTACCGATCGCCGGGTACTGGGCAGCGATGGCCGACCCGGCCAGCGACACCGACCACGAGTGGTTCGGGTTCGATGCCGTCGCGTCGCCGGCATCGGCGACCGCCGGAAACGGCGTCAGCGGATGGTTGTTGGTCGCGGTGTAGCCACCGTTCGACGCCGAGAACATGGTCAGCGCCACCGCACCCGACGACGTCCCGACCCGGCGGACCACTCCGGCGGTGGCGAGCACGGCCGCATCGGTGGCTGCGGATTCGACCTGACGAACCGTGTTGCTGCCCGGCAACCGGTAGGCGACGCCGAAGTACGACTGACAGACCATGTCGCACACATCGGCGTACGTGGAAGGGGTCGACGCGGCCGGGTAGGCGACCGCATAACTGCGCGCCGCGACCGCCTGCGCCTGCAGCGCCTGTGCGCCACGACCGCCACCATCGTCGGCCCAGCCCGGCGACATCTCCATGGCGATCACCGTGCGCAGATACTGCTCGAGCGGCAGTTCGTTCACCGTGCGCGGCACGCCGCCACCGTCGACGATCGCCCGAATGGTGCCGCGGTACCAGCGCACCGTGCCGCTCGGCTCGCAGGTCGACAGCAACTGCGCGGTGTTGGTGACCGTCATCGAGTCGACCGAGGTACGGATCTCGACCTTCGACGCCACCGCGGCGTCGATCAAACTCCAGCCGGCCGACGCGGGATCTCCGATCGCCGACGGGCATCGCGCGATGTCGGCGCGGGCCCACACCGAGTAGGTGCCGTTCACCGCCGACTCGCGCACCAGGACCGACCGCCAAGGGCCACCCGTCAACCCCCCGACGACGAGCGAACCACTGTCCACCGCCACCGAGGTCTGCGTGTTGTCGAGGTTCTGCAGCCGCACCCGAACCGAGGTCGTGGACGGCACCGTGGCCGCCACCGTGCCGCCGTAGTAGTGATCGAGGATCCGCGCCGAACCCCAGCCCAGATCCACTGCGTACCCGTACGCGCCCCACTGGCTGAGACCCACGCCGTGGCCGTTGCCGTGGCCGTCGAGGACCACCGTGACATCGGCGGCCTCCGCCGGCCTCACGGTGGTGACCAGCCCCGACACCAACCCGACCAGCGCCAGGAGCGCGGACAGGAAGAGGGGGCGGCGACGCATACTGTGTCATCGGCACAGCCCGTGGTGGACTTGATCGTGCGCGACCAGGTCCTTCCGATAACCTCGCTGTCTTGGTGACCACCTCCGACGAGCAGTCCTCCTCCTCCCGAGCGCCGCTCCCCGAAGGCACCATCCCCGTGGGCATCGGCCTACTCGTGGCAGGCCTCGCCAGCTTCGCGTTCCTCCGCGTCGGCAAGAACGCGATGGGCGGCGACGACGCCTTCGCCCCGGTGCTGTCGCTGTGGTTCGCGACGTTCGCCCTCGCCCCGGGATTCTTCCTTCCCCTGGAACAAGAGCTCGGCCGCGCCCTGTCGGCTCGACGGGCACTCGGTCAGGGCGGGCGACCCGTCGTCCGCAAGGTGGCCCTGCTCGGCGTCATGCTCGCCGCCTCGGTCGTCGCGGTCATCATGGTGTTCAGCTCCACCATCACGCACAACTACTTCGACGGCGACTGGGTGCTCCTGCTCGCCCTCGTCGTCGCGTTCGCCAGCTACGCGCCCGTCCACATCGCCCGTGGCATCGCCAGCGGCAACGGCCGCTTCCGCGCCTACGCGGTGGTCATGGGCGCCGACGGCGCCGTGCGCGTGTTGCTGTGCATCGCCCTCGCCGTCGTCGGTGCCACCAGCGCCGGCGCCTACGGCATGGCCGTCGCGCTCGCACCGCTGGCCGGCTTCTTCTGGGTGATGGGCCGGGGCCAACTGCACACCGACGACGGCCCACCCGCCACCTGGGGCGAGGTCACACCGAACCTCGGCTGGCTGCTGCTCGGATCCGTGTTCGCGGCGGCGCTCGTCAACGCTGGCCCCGTGGCGGCGAACCTGCTCAAGTCCGACGGCCAGTCCCAACTGGTCACCCAGTTCGGCTACGGCGTGCTGCTGTCGCGCATCCCGCTCTACCTCTTCCAGGCCGTCCAGGCGGCGCTGCTCCCCCGGCTCGCCGGGCTCGCCGCCCGCAACGAGATCGCCGAGTTCAGGGCGGGGTTCCGCAAGCTGATGGTGATTGTCGTGGCGGTCGGCATCGTCGGCGTCGTCGGCTCGTTCCTGCTCGGCCCGTTCGTGATCCAGAAGATGTACGACGCCACCGTCACCCGCGACACGCTGGCGATGCTGGCGCTCGGCAGCGCTGCCTACATGGCGGCCGTCGCGATGGCCCAAGCCGTGATCGCCCTGAAGGGCCATGCCCTGGTGGCGCTCGGGTGGGGCCTCGGAATGGTCACATTCGTGCTCGTCACCTGGTTGAGCAGCGACGACCTGTTCCGACGCATCGAGTTCGGCCTCGTCGCGTCGTCGTTCGCCGCGATGGCGTCGTTCGCCATCTCGCTGCGGGCCAAGCTTCGCTCGGGGGCCACGCCGACCCCGTCGTCGATGATGGAAGCCATCCTCGACATGCCCCTCGAAGGCTGATCAGCGCTTCGCCGACTCCAGACGCAGGTCGTTGGCGACCATCATCTTCACCAGCGTGGGGAAGTCGATGTCGCGGGTCCAGCCCAGCTTCTCCTGTGCCTTCGTGGGGTCGCCGATGAGCAGGTCGACCTCTGCCGGACGGAAGAACTTCTGGTCCTGGCGCACGTAGCGCTGCCAATCCTCGATGCCGACCTCTTCGAAGGCCAGGCGAACGAGTTCCTCGCCGCTGTGGGTCTCGCCGGTGGCGACCACGTAGTCGTCGGGCTCGTCCTGCTGGAGCATCAGCCACATCGCCTTGACGAAGTCACCTGCGTAACCCCAGTCGCGTTTGAAGTCCAGGTTGCCGAGGACGAGTTCGTCCTGCAGGCCCAACTTGATGCGAGCCACGGCGTTGGTGACCTTGCGTGTCACGAACTCGAGACCGCGGCGCGGACCTTCGTGGTTGAACAGGATGCCACTGCAGGCGTAGAGGTCGTATGCCTCGCGGTAGTTCACCGTGATGTCGTGGCCGAACACCTTCGCGCAGCCGTACGGCGAGCGCGGGTGGAAGGGGGTCCTCTCGTTCTGCGGGATCTCGCGGACCTTGCCGAACATCTCGGACGAGCTGGCCTGGTAGAAGCGGATCGGGTTGTTCTGTGCGCCGCCGACCATACGGATCGCCTCGAGCATGCGCAGCACACCGAGGCCGGTGATGTTCGCAGTGAGTTCGGCCTGGTTGAAGCTGAGCGCCACGAACGAGATGGCACCGAGGTTGTAGACCTCGTCGGGCTGCACCGACTCGAGCGCCTTGACGATGGACGGGAGGTCGGCCAGGTCGCCCGGGACCGGCTCGACGTAGGGGAACTCGTCGCGCATGCTGGTGAGCTTCGGGTTGTTCTGACCCTTCACCATGCCGAACACCTCGTAGTCCTTGCTGTGCAGGAATTCGGCGAGGTGCTGGCCGTCTTGGCCGGTGATTCCGGTGATGAACGCGCGAGGCATGAGATCGGTCTCCGTCGTGAAGGTCGTGGAAGTCTACGGTCGCCGACCCGTGGAACCGGCGACCAGTCGGCCGCCGGTGTTCCGATAACCTCGCCCACACATGACCACGCTGACCGTCGCGTTCGACACGGGCCCGCTCCAGGGACAGCGGACGGGCATCGGGCTCGCCGTCCAGGCGCTGCACGAAGCGTTGACCGTGCACGACGACGTGCAGCTGCTCGACTATGTGCTGTCCTTTCGCGCCGAACTCACCCCGGGCACTCGGCGGCTGCCGCTGCCCGCCTCACTGGCTCAGCGGGCCTGGGGCCAGATCGGGAACCCACGCGTGGACCGTTGGTTCGAGGGCGCCCAGGTCGTGCACGGCACGAACTACGTGGTCCCGCCGAGCCGGCTGCCATCGCTGGTCAGCGTGTACGACTGCTGGTTCCTCCGTCACCCCGATGACGCCGGCGGCGATGTTCGTCGTGCCGGGCAGGTGTTGCGCCGGGCCATCGAACGCGGTGCCGTCGTGCACACCAGTTCGTTCGCCACGGAGGCGGTCGTTCGCGATCTGTTTCCCGGCGCCCCGGTGCGAACGGTGCACCTCGGTCCGCTGTCGCCACCACTGCCGGCCGACGTCGCCCCCATTTCCGAGCTCGACGGGCGTCGGTTCGTGGTCGCCATCGGCACCATCGAGCGGCGCAAGAACCTTCCTGCGCTGGTACGCGCCTTCGGTCGAATGGCCGCCGACCACGACGACCTCCGACTGGTGCTCGCCGGATCGCCGGGCGACGACAGCCCTGCCGTCCAAGCCGCCATCGACGGGTTGGGTCCGCAACTCGCCCCGCGGGTGTTGCTCACCGGCCGGGTCGATGACGGGGTCCGCGGCTGGCTGCAGCACCACGCATCGGTCCTCGCCTACCCGTCGCTCGACGAGGGATTCGGGTTTCCCCTCCTCGATGCAATGCAGGCCGGAGTGCCGATCGTGGCCTCCACCGCGGGGTCCATCCCCGAAGTCGCCGGCGATGCCGCGCTGCTGTGCGCGGCCGACGACATCGACGGCCTGGCCGCGGCACTGTCGCTCGTGCTGACGGACGACGAGGTGCGGGCACGCCTGATCGAGGCCGGACACCGGCAGTGGCAGCAGTTCGGTTGGCAGCGCTGTGCCGCGCAGATGATCGAACTGTACGGTCTCGTGCTCCGAGGCGACGTGGAAGGGCTGCGATGACATCGAGAGCCACGATCGGCGTGGTGTGCGGCGGCGT
>JANMFL010000013.1:0-10825 GCA_031377945.1 Acidimicrobiaceae bacterium
GCACCGCGCGACGGATCGGCGAGCGACGGGTCGGTGGTGGCCATGAACACGACCGGGGCCTTGCCGGCGACCGTGTCGAGCAGCGGGGCCCCGGTGTTCGCGAAGGGCGGGCCGATGATGGCGTTGACACCGTCGTCGAGCAGCTCCTGGGCGGCGCGCTGTGTGGCGGCGGGATCGCCCTGGACGTCCTTCACCTGGTACTCGACGGGCAGGCCGCCGACGCCGCCCGCAGCATTGATCTGGTCGACCATCACCTTGGCCGCTTCCGATCCGGGTTGGTCCGAGAACGCGCCGAGCTCACCGAGGTCGGCGGCGAAGCCGATGCTCAGCGGCGTGTCGAGCGTGCAGTCCGACGGGACCGTGGTGTCGCCGCCGGACGTCGGGGCGGTGGTGGTGTCGGGCGCGACGGTGCCGTCGGTCGACTCGTCGCTGCCGCAAGCGGCCAGCACGAGTCCGAGCGACACGAGTGCGGCCGGGATCAACTGCTTCTTCATGATGTCTCCCCTGAGTGCCCGCACGGTTCCGGTCGTGCGGATCCGGAGGAGACTAGTCCACGAGGTACTTAGGGAACGAACGAAACACGGACGCTTTGCTATCGTCGCCCGCCATGGGGAATCGACGAGTGCGAGTGATGTGGTGCGACCTGAACGGGTTGTCCCATGGCCGGTACGTACCTGAGCGGCGGCTCAACGAGCACGGTCACCACGCGGTGACCACGCTCACGATGGGCATCGACCGTGAGATCCTGCCGATCGACGGCTACGCCGCCGACGTGGGATTCCCCGACCTGTCCACCGTGCCGCTCCGGGAAACACGCAGGCCTGGCTGGGAGGTCGACACCGATGTCGTCATCGCCGACCTCGAGTACGACCACGGTCCGCTGGCCATCGCCCCTCGCACCGCGCTCATCAAAGCGGTCGAGGCGTGGCGCGCGCTCGGCTACGAACCACAGCTCGGCTACGAGATGGAGTTCTACGTCATGCAGGCCGACGCCTCGGCACCGGGTGGCTACGTGCCGCTGGTCATCCCGTCGCACCGCGTGTACGGCGTGGGGATGGGCGGCGACAACACCGGGCTGATGTTCGACTACTTCGACGCAGCCGAACACAGCGAGCTCGACCTCGAGGGTGTGATGGGTGAGTTCAGCCCTGGCCAGATGGAGCTGAACATGAAGTACGGGCCGGCGCTCGACGCCGCCGACCGAGCCTTCATCTGCAAGGAGATGACCCGCGAGCTCGCCGTGGCGAAGGGCTATCTCGCCACGTACATGGGCCGACCCAGCGCCACGATGGTCGGCAGCGGGTTGCACATCAACTTCTCGCTGCTCCCGGTCGACGGCGGCCTGAACGCGTTCGACGACCCGCACGCCGAACACGGCATCTCCACCATCGCCCGGCAGTGTCTGGGTGGTCTGATCGCGCACCACGAGGCGCAGGCGCTGATGTGCGCCCCCACCGTGAACAGCTATCGACGGCTCATCCCCGGCATCATCGCCGGCTACTGGGCCAACTGGGGTCTCGACAACCGGTCCAGCACGTACCGCGTTCCTGGAGAGCGCGGCAACGCGACCCGCATCGAGAACCGCATGCCGTGCGGCACCGCCAACGTGTACCTCGCGGCGGCAGCGATGCTGAATGCGGCGCTCATCGGTGTCGCCGAGGGACTCGACTGTGGCGCCCCGCAGGCCGGCGACGGTGACAGCGAGCCGAACACCGACCGGCACACGCCGCATTCGCTCGCCGACGCCATCGCCGCCTACGAGGCCGACGACGTGTTGCGTGACGCGATGGGCAGCGACCTGAGCCGCGCCTACCTGCAGTTGCGCAAGTACGAGCTCGACCTGTTCCACGCGGCCGGCAACGAGTGGACCGAGACCGCCGGCGAAGAGCTCACCGACTGGGAGCTCGAGCACTACCTGCCCTTCTACTGAGGCTGCCGGTCTCCTGATCGCCGCTCAGCCGTCCAGCCCGAGCAACGGCAGGCAGCCCTCCACGCCATGCAAATCGATGTCGTCGCGCTGCAGGTTGGCGGCGAAGTACTCGTGCGTCATCTCGAAGCGCAGTTGGCGTGCGGCCTGGCCGCGCCGCGTCAGCCGCGCGTGACCGTTCTCGGTGTAGCCGAGCGCACGGGTGACGCCGAGCGACGGGCCGTTGTCGTCCCACGCCGCGGTCGTGGCGTAGCGCGCGCCGAAGCCCAGGAAGCCGAGCTGCAGGTTGGCGACACGCATCTCCTTGCCGATGCCCTGTCCCTGGAACTCGCGACCCAGCCACGAGCCCGTCTCGAACGTGCGCAGCGTCGGGAACTCGTGCGTGATGAACCCGGTGCTGCCGACGATCTGGCCGTCCACGCTGACCGCGAAGTTCAGCATCCACGACTCGGGCGCCAGTTCGGCGCGCCAGCGCCACTGGAACTGCAGCGAGTTCCGCTCGAGCTGCGGTGAGGGCACGTCGGTCCAGGGGAAACCGAACGGCATGTAGTCCGGGTCGTGCACACCCTTCGCTGCCAGCTGCGCCAGTTCGGTGCCGGTCTCGTCGTCGATGGGCAGCAGCTCGAGCCGCGGCGTGGCGACACGCAGCTCGTAGAACGGCCAGATGGGATGTGCCATTGCGAAAGTCTGACCGACTCGAGGGTGACCCGGTCACGAGTTTCCTACGATGTTGGCGTGACGGTTCACGCCGGCGGACGACGACGACTTCGACCCCACCTGAGCCGTTCGGCGTCCGGTGATCGGGCGCGATTCATCCCAGAAGTGGGACGTTTCCCGCCCACGGGCGTGAAGTGACCCGGAAACGGGACGTTTCGCGCCCGATGGGACCAGTGGGAACCCCGGCCGAACGGGTCAGTGGGCGGCGGGCAGGTACTTGGCGCGCTCTTCTTCGGCCATACGCGCGATCTCGTCGATCTCGGCGGTGTCGAAGCCGGCCATCTCGCGGAACTTGCGGGCCAGTTGGATGGACGCCTCGCGGGTTTCGCCGCGAGCACCACGGAAGTTGAACAACCCGTCGACGGTCCGCTGGAACTCGAGTGCCTTGGTCTGGCGGTCCTTGTCGTCCTTGGTGAGTTCGCGCAACCAGTTGCTGCCCATCTTCACGTGGGTGACCTCGTCGGCGAGCATCCAGTCCTCGGCGAACTCGAGCACCGGGTCGTTCATCTCGATGGCGAAGTTGCGCATGGTCGTGAACACGTCGATGGCCAGGCCCTCGAGCGCGCGGTTCACGCCCGCCAGGCGGAACACCGGGTCGGGGTGGCATGCGGCTTCGAACAGGGTGACGGCCTCGCTGAACTCGCCGACGTCGATGCCCATGTGGTCGCCGAGCTGCAGGCTGATCTCGACGTGACGGGCTTCGTCCCAGCACTGCCTGGCCATGTCGAGCTTCATCGCGAAGGGGGTCTCGGCGGTGGAGTAGTCGAACGCGGTGCGACCCGAACCCTCGAGCGCCTGGATCTCGCCGACGAAGATGCCGTGCATCTGGCGACGGGCACGATCGGCGACCTCTTCCGACGCCGGGTCGATGCGACCGCGTTCGATGACGTCCTTCGTGCGCTCGTCGGCGAAGCGCTCGGCGGTGGTGATGCGGTGGAACCGCTCGTCGCGGGCGAGCTGTTCTGGCGGCAACTGTGTGCGCATGTGAAAACTGTAGTCGGCGCAGGTCAGGTGTGTCGGTACCGAGCGCGACACACGCCATGATGGAGCCGTGCGCGTCGCCTACACCCTCGAGCAGTGCTGGCACCGGGTGCCGGGCGGCACCGGTGTGGCTGCGCTGCGCATCGCCGAGGCCATGGGGCCGCAGAACGACGTGCGCCTCATCGGCGTCGCCGGGCGACATCGCCACCTGCCGCCCGAGCCATGGATTCCCAGCATCCCGGTCGTGCACCTGCCACTCGCCGCGCCGTTGCTGTACGAGGCCTGGCTGCGGACAGGGCATCCCAAGGTCGAGGTGGCCACCGGAACGGTCGACATCGCGCACGCCACCACGCTCATCCCGTGCCCGACCGACGCGAAGCTCGTGGTCACGTTGCACGACCTGGCGTTCCTGCACGAGCCCGATCACTTCACCCGGCATGGCGTGCGCGTCTTCACGCGCAGCCTCGAGGTCATCCGCCGTCGCGCCGATCTGGTGCTCTGCTGCAGTCAGGCGACGATGGACGACTGCGTGAAGGCCGGTATCGACGCCGAGCGTCTGCGGTTCGTGCCACTGGGTGTCGAGGCCGCGCAGGCGTCACCGGCGGAGGTCGAGCGGGTACGCGACGAGTACGCGTTGCCCGAGCGCTATCTGCTGTTCGTGGGCACCCTCGAGCCGCGCAAGAACCTGCGCGGCCTGGTGGCCGCACTGGATCACCTCGACGCCGATACACCGCCGCTCGTGGTGGCCGGCGCCCAGGGGTGGGGCGATGCCGGGCACGGCGACGACGAACGGGTGCGGTTCCTCGGCTTCCTGCCGCACGACGACCTCCCCGGCCTCTACGGGGGTGCGTCGGTGTTCTGCTACCCGAGCGAACGCGAAGGCTATGGGCTGCCGGTCCTGGAGGCGATGGCGCAAGGCACCCCGGTGGTCACCAGCCGCGGCACCGCCACGGAGGAGACCGCCGGCAGCGCCGCCGTCCTGGTCGATCCGTTCGACCATCTCGACATCGCCCGCGGCATCGAAGAGGCCCTGCGGCGCCGGGTCGAGCTCCGCGCCAAGGGACTCGCCCGTGCCCAACGTCGCAGCTGGGCCGAGACGGCCTCGCTCACCGCGGCCGCGTACCGGGAGCTCGCCGGATGACGACGCGCCCGACGGTGCTCGTGAACATGCTGTGGTGCGTCCCCGGCGCCGTGGGTGGCTCGGAGGAGTACCTCGTGCGTCAACTGCTCGGACTCGCCGAGCAACCGGGGCCGTTGTGGCGGCCGACGGTCGCCGTGGCCCGCGGTCTGCCCGCGGCGCACCCCGAACTCGACGCGGTCGCCGATCTCGTCGAGCCCGAGTTCGAGAGCCACGGCCGGGTTCGGCGCATCGTCGGCGAAGCGACCTGGCTGCGTCGCCACACGGGCGATGTCGATCTCGTCCACCACGGTGGCGGCACCGCACCCGTGCGCGCGCATCGGCCCTATGTGCTCACCATCCACGACCTGCAGTTCCGTACGTTCCCCGAGTACTTCTCGCGGATCAAGCTGCGGTACCTGTCGTCGGTCATCCCGCCCTCGGCGCGGCGAGCGACCGTGGTCGCGGTGCCGAGCGAGTACGTGCGCGGCTCGGTCGTCGAGTCCTATGGCGTCGACCCCGACCGAGTCGTGGTGGTGCCGCACGGCATCGAACCCGCCGTCGCCGACCAGATCACCCCCGAGGACGAACTGCGCCACAAGTACGCCCTCGGCGATGGGCCGATCGTCGTCTACCCGGCCGACACCCATCCGCACAAGCACCACGAGTTCCTGCTGCGCATGATGCGCGACCACTGGACCGACCCCGAGCTGCGACTCGTGCTCACCGGGGGAGCGGGCGCGGCCGAGCACGTCGTGTCGGCCAGCACCGATCGCCGCGTCTGCCGCCTCGGCAGGGTCCCGGCGGCCGACCGCAACGGCCTGCTCGCGATGTCGCTCGCCATGGTGTTTCCCAGTCGCTACGAGGGCTTCGGCGCCCCGCTCATCGAGGCGATGACCCTCGGCGCACCAGTGGTGTGCGGCGATGCCACGTGCATGCCGCAGATCGTCGGCGACGCCGGCCTCGTGCGGCCACTCCGAGCCGACGCGTGGAAGGACGTGCTCGTGGAAGCCCACGCTCGCCGCGACGAACTCGTCGTCGCCGGCCATCGTCGGGCGCAGGACTTCACGTCGAAGGCCAGCGGTGCGGCCCTCGCCGGGGCGTACGCGCGAGCCTTGTCGTTGTCATGACTGCAACTTCCACCCGACCGCTTCGCATCGCGGTGCTGTGTCCACACTTCGCCCCGGACACCGCGCCCACCGGCGAGGTGATCACGCGCATCGTCCTCGAACTCGCCGCGCTCGGCCACGAACTGCACGTCGTGACGGCGCTGCCGTGGTATCGGGAACACCGCATCGAGGATGGTTGGGAGGGCTCGTGGCTTCGCCGCGAGGTCACCGACTGGGGCACCATCACCCGGGTCAACCCGTTCCCCGGCAGCGACAAGCGCAACCTGCTTCGCCGGGCGCTCGGCTTCGTCGGCTTCAGCGCGCTCGCCGGCGCCGGCTCGTTGCGCGGCGGGCGCGTGGATGCGGTCATCGCCATGTCGCCACCACTCACCATGGGACTCACCGGATGGGTGACGCACCTGGTGCGTCGTGGGCCGCTGGTGTTCAACATCCAGGACGTGTTCCCCGATGCGGCGGTCGAGACCGGCGCGATCACGAACCAGCGGATCATCGCGGTGGCCCGCTGGCTCGAGAAGGTCAGCTACCACCGCGCCGCCGCGGTCACCGTGCTCAGCGACGACCTCCGCGACAACGTCGCTGCGAAGGTGAGTCCTGCACCTCGCTCGCGGGTGCACGTCATTCCGAACTTCGTCGACACCGACTTCATCCGGCCAGCGGGTCGACGCACCGCGCTGCGCACAGAGCTGGGCATCGGCGACGAGCCGGTCGTGCTGTACGCGGGCAACGTCGGGTTCTCGCAGTCGCTCGAGATGGTCGTCGAGGCGGCTCGCCGGTTCCCGCAGGCCACGTTCCTGATCAACGGTGACGGTGCGGCGCGCAGCACACTGCAGGCTCAGGCTGCGGACCTGACGAACGTGCGCTTCAGTGGGTACCAGCCGAAGGAGCGGGTCCCCGAGGTGTTGGCCACGGGCGACGTCCATCTCGTGCCGCTCAAGGCTGGTCTCGGCCGCGTGAGTGTTCCGTCGAAGACCTACTCCATCCTCGCTGCCGGCCGACCGGTGCTGGCGGCCATCGACCCCGGCACCGAGGTGCCGCGCATGCTCGCCGCCAGCGGTGGGGGGGTGGCGGTGCCTCCCGACGACCTCGAGGCGTTCTGCCAGGCACTCGACGGCCTGCTCGCCGATCCATCGGCGTCTGCGTCGATGGGTGCCGCGGGGCGCGAGTGGGTGCTCGGCGCCGCCTCGCCCTCGGCGGTGGCGTCGGCGTACGAGCACCTGATCCGGTCGCTCGGCCGAGGCGCCTGACAACTTTTGTTCCGCCGAGGCGGTAGCCTCGCACCCTCGTGGCCTCCTCATCGTCCGCCAAGAAAGTCGCCAAGCTCGCATCGAAGGGCAAGGGCAAGAAGGTTCGCTTCCAGAGCGGCACCACCTTCCCCGCCATCGTCGCCGTCGTGTCCGTGGTGATGATCGTGCTCGTCGCCTACTCGCGCGCCACGGTGCCGGGTATCGAGACCGGCTCGCCGCAGCCCACCGACGCCTGGTCCATCGCCTACGGCATCCGGGTGTGCGACGAGCAACTGCCCTCGCTCACCGGTTCCGATGCCGAACTCGACCAGGACGCCAGCACCGGCGATCTGGGCAAGGTCGCCAGCGCTCCCGATGCCGACGGCATCATCCACTATCACGCTCAGGACGGCGGCGCCACGGGTCGGCGCGCCAAGCTCGGCGTGTTCCTCGACATCTACGACGTGAAGCTCACCGAAACGGTGCTCGAGCTGCCCGAGTCGCAGGTGGGCAAGGGCGAGACCCGCAAGTGGGACACCGAGTCCTTCAAGTGCAACGGCAAGGACACCCAGATCCGGGTGCGCGTGTGGAACGACTACACGACGAACGACTTCGTCGACAACGTCACCAATTTCCGCAACCTGCGCTTCACGAACAACGGCATGGTCTTCGCGATCGCCGTCGTGCCCAAGGGTGACGACATCCCCAAGCCCGACTCCGCAGCGACGCTCGCCGATCTCGGCGTGATCGGCTCGGGTACGGCCACCACGGTGCCGACCGACAGCACCACGCCGACGAGCGACAGCACCGGCACCACGTCGGCCGTCACCACCACGACGGGCTGATGCGCGCGGTCGTCCTGGTCGGAGGGTTCGGCACTCGGCTGCGTCCGCTGACGTCGACGATTCCGAAGCCGATGTTGCCGGTCGGCCACCTGCCGATCATCGAGCGTCTCGTCGCCAACCTGGCACGGAGCGGCGTCACCGAGGTGACGCTCGCCCTGGGCTTCAAGCCCGAGCCGTTCGTGGCCGCGTTCCCCGACGGCATGTGCGCGGGTGTCACCCTGCGCTACGCCGTCGAACCCGAACCGCTCGACACGGCAGGCGCCATTCGTTTCGCGGCCGAGGACGCGGGCATCGACGACACGTTCATCGTCGTCAACGGCGATGTCCTCACCGATCTCGACGTCGCGGCGCTGGTCGACTTCCATCGCTCCCACGGCGCCGAGGCGACCATCCATCTCACCCCGGTGCCCGACCCGTCGGCGTTCGGCGTCGTGGCACTCGAGGCCGACGGCCGCGTCGAGCGTTTCATCGAGAAGCCGGCGCCCGGCACTGCGCCGAGCAACCTCATCAACGCCGGTACGTACGTGCTCGAGCCCTCGGTGCTCACCCGCATTCCGGCGGGCCAGAAGGTGTCGATCGAACGGGCGACGTTTCCCGCCGTGGTCGCTGACGGTGGCCTCTTCGCGATGGCGACCGACGACTACTGGCTCGACACCGGCCGCCCCGAGTTGTACTTGCAGGCGAACCTCGACGTCGTCGATGGCCTTCGAGCGCACGACCACTGCGATGCGGTCCATCCGGAGGCCGACGTCGCCGCCGATGCGGTCGTCGAGTCCTCGGTCGTGGGTGCTCGAGCGCACGTCGGTTCCGGCGCCACGGTGCGCCGGTCGGTGCTGCTGCCCGACGCGGTCGTGGCCGCCGGTGCCGTGGTGGCAGACTCGGTGGTGATGGGCCGGGTCGGGGAACGCGCAACGGTGCACCACAGCGTGGTGGGGGCCGACGGCGTCGTCGCTCCCGACGAGCACGTCGACGACGAGCGCCGCCCCGATCCCGACGCCCCGTGAGGGCGCTCGTGGTGGGGGGAGCCGGGTTCATCGGCTCGCACCTCACCGAACGGCTGCTCGCCGAAGGGCACGCCGTCGACGTGGTCGACCACCTCGGTACGGGCTCCCTGGCGAACCTCGCCGATGCGCGCCAGGCGGCCGGTGAACTGAAGATCCACACGCTCGATGCGACTGCGGTCGAGTTCGATTCGGTGGTCGCCATGCGCACACCCGACGTCATCTTCCATCTCGGCCTGCTCCCACCGGGCCAGCCCGCCGAGCACACTGCGGCATCGACGCTGGCGTCGATCATGGCGGTGCTCGAGAGCGCTCGGCGACAGGGCGACGTGAAGGTGGTGGTCGCCCTGTCGGCCGTCTCGTTGTACGGCGACGTGGCGGGCAAGGACCAGCCGATCAAGGAGGCGCAACCGTGGAGCCCTGTCGGGGTACGCGGTGTCGTCACGCGTGCGATCGCCGAGCTGCTGACCGTGTATCGCGAGACCCACGCCGTCGAGTTCACCGGGTTGGCGCTCGCCAACGTGTACGGCCCTCGGCAGCGGCCCGACGGCGGCGTCGTCGGCGCCTTCGCTCACGCGTTGCGCGAGGGCATCACCCCGATGGTGCACGGCGACGGGCGTCAGACCCGAGACTTCCTGTACATCGACGACGCCGTCGATGCGCTGGTACGAGCGGCGCAGCGTGGCAGCGGGTTGCTCATCAACGTCGGCAGCGGGGTGGGGACTCCGGTGCGCGACGTCTGGGACCAGTTGTCGGGCCCCTCCGGACGGCCGCCGGCACCGTCACCGCGTCGTGCCGACGACGTGCAGCGGTTCGTGCTGGCGCCCACCCGGGCCCGCATCCAGCTCGGTTGGGCGCCGTGGACGGATCTCGCCACGGGCCTGCGCAGCCTGCACCGCTGACCCACACACCGCACCACCCACCCGGTATCGAGCCCGGTCAGGCGTCGATGCCGACCGCCGTCAGCGTCCGCCTGGCCAGCTCGTGGCCGACCTCGGGACTGCTCATGATGCTGGGCGTGACCACGACCCGCATCCCCTCGGCCTCGACCGCTGCCGCGAGGTGAGCATCGAGGGGGTCGATGACCAGCGTGGCGGCGATCGGCGAGTACAGCCGGGCGACACCCACGACCGATGCGTCGTGGCCGAGCTCGACCAGCATGCGATCGGCGGGACCCTTCAGCGCCGCGCCGCCGACGATGGGCGAGATCGCGATCACCGTGTCGCGTCGCGCCGACAGCAGCTCGTCGACCCCGGCGAGTGCGCGTATGGGGCCGATCGACACCAGTGGGTTCGACGGAGCGATCACGACCGCGACGCTGTCGGCGAAGGCGGTACGGGCCGCAGCGGTCAGCGATGCCGCACCGGCACCGTCGAATCGCACACCGTCGACCGGCACGCTGTGGCGCCTCTGCACGAAGTACTCCTGGAACGGCACCTCGATGCCCTCGTCGGCCAGCGACACGATGGTGGTGACCCGTTCGTCGCTCATCGGCACCAGGCGCTGTCGCAGCCCGAACGCCGCAACGATCTCGGCCGTGGCCTCGGTGAGCGTGGCGCCCTCGGCGAGGCGCGCCGTGCGATAGAAGTGGGTCGCCAGGTCCTGGTCACCGAGGTTGAACCAGGTGGGTGCTGCCGCCGAGCCCTCGGGACGAACGGGGACGAAACGCGCCAAGGCCTCCATCGCCCGCCACGTCTCGTCGCGCAGACCCCAACCCCGCTCAGGATCGATGGCGCCCGCCAGCGTGTAGGTGATGGTGTCGAGATCGGGCGAGATGCTGAGGCCGTGCAGGACGGTGTCGTCGCCGGTGTTGACGACCCCAACCGTGTCGGCAGCGGGCCACACTCCAGCCAGGGCGTTCAGGAATCGGGCTGCGCCGACGCC
>JANMFL010000036.1:0-3232 GCA_031377945.1 Acidimicrobiaceae bacterium
CACGTGCAGCGTGGCGTCCTTGCCCAGTTCACGCAACTGGGCCTGCAGCGCCGCACTCGCTTCCGGACCGGCGTAGTCGTCGAACTCGGCGTACTCGCCCTCGACCTTGGCGGCGATGGCCGACCAGTCGGGCTGGGCGCTCGCCCACGGGATGACGCCGTAGTACGGCGCGCACGCGGCGACGGCGTCGGGACGGTTGGAGGCCACGACCAGCGCCAGACCACCTCCCATGCAGTAGCCCACGACGCCGACCTTGTCCTTGCCGCTGCGTTCCTGCAGCAGCGCCACGGCACCGCTCAGGTCCTTGGCGGCCTGATCGAGGTTCAACGCCATCATCAGCTTGCCCGCGCCGTCCGGCTCGGTGGACGATTCGCCGTGGTACAGGTCGGGAGCGAGGGCCGTGAACCCGGCCTCGGCGAAGCGGTCGACGACGTCCTTGATGTGTGGCACAAGGCCCCACCACTCCTGGATGACCAGCACCCCGGGGCCAGTGCCTGCGATGTAGCCGTCGCAGGTGTGTCCGTTGCTCGTGAAGGTGACCATCTGGCCGGTGTGCGCTCCCATACGCGGAACCGTACCGCAGGGCGACGGACCCACGATCAGAGAAGTCTGTACGGGTACAAAGCACGGTCTGTACGCCATCGCGTGTGACAACTACGATGGCCGACATGACCGTGCTCGACACCCACCCCGCCGACGCCTTCGCCCACGACCGGGCACACGTCTTCCACTCGTGGAGCGCCCAGGGCGCCATCAGCCCGCTCGTCGTCACCCGCGCCGAGGGCAGCCACTTCTGGACCGAGGACGGCACCCGATTCCTCGACTTCTCGGCACAGCTGATGAACATGAACATCGGCCACCAGCACCCGAAGCTGGTCGCCGCCATCCAGGAACAGGCGGGTCGGCTGTGCACCATCGCCCCGTTCCACGCCAACGACGCCCGCAGCGAGGCCGCTCGGCTGATCACCGAGGTCGCGGCCAACAACAATCCCGACAGCGATCTGAACATGGTGTTCTTCACCAACGGCGGCGCCGAGGCCACCGAGAACGCCGTGCGCATGGCCCGTCTGCACACCGGTCGCCACAAGGTGCTCAACCACTACCGCAGCTACCACGGCGCGACGAACGGCGCGATCACCCTCACCGGCGACCCGCGCCGCTGGCCCAGCGAGCCGGGCATGCCAGGCGTCGTCAAGTTCTGGGGACCGTACCCGTACCGCAGCGCGTTCCACAGCGAGAGCGACGCGCAGGAGTGCGAGCGTGCGCTGCAGCACCTCGACGACGTGCTCATGGTCGAGGGCGCTCAGCACGTCGCGGCGATCATCATCGAGTCGGTCGTCGGGACGAACGGCATCCTGGTCCCGCCGGACGGCTATCTGCAGGGCATCCGCGAGCGCTGCGACCGCCACGGCATCATGATGATCTGCGACGAGGTCATGGCCGGCTTCGGCCGTTGCGGCGAGTGGTTCGCGTTCCAGAGATGGGGCGTGCAGCCCGACCTGGTGTGCTTCGCCAAGGGCGTCAACTCGGGCTACGTCCCGCTCGGTGGTGTGGTCATCAGCGACAAGGTGTCGGCCACGTTCCGCGACCGAGTGTACCCCGGCGGCCTCACCTACTCGGGCCACCCACTCGCCTGCGCCTCGGCCGTGGCCAGCATCAACATCTTCAAGGAGGAGGGCATCATCGAGCACGCCCGCTCCATCGGTGCCGACGTCATCGCTCCCGGCCTCGAGAAGCTGAAGGCCAACCACCCGAGCGTCGGCGACGTACGCGGTCTGGGCGTGTTCTGGGCCATCGAGCTGGTGAAGAACCGCGAGACCCGCGAACAGATGGTGCCGTACAACGCCGCGGGCGCCGACGCCAAGCCGATGCAGGAGCTCCTCGCGGCCTGCAAGAGCAAGGGCCTGTGGCCGTTCACGCACTTCAACCGCCTGCACGTCACCCCGCCCTGCACGATCAGCCGCGACCAGGTGGAGGAAGGCCTCGCCATCATCGACGAGGCGCTCACCATCACCGACCGGTACTACACCGGCTGACGCGTCCACCACGGACCAACCCGGACACCGCGTCGCACCCCTCTGGCATGCTCCGCGAATGAGAACCTTCACCCCCCTCGAATCACACTTCCAACGCCGCATCGACCTGCTGTTCGCCAACGGCTGGCAGCCCGCCGACCTGGCTCATCTGGTGCGGCGCAGCGGCACACAACGCAGCACGCGCCTGTTGCTCGGCTACATCGCGCAACACTCGCGCCGAGAACGGGCGCCCGACCGGGCGCCCGCCGAGTGGCTCGACCAACTCCAGGAACTGGGCGTGCTCGAACCCGGTGGCACGATCCTCGGCGGACACGGCGAGATCATCGACCGCTGGATGCGCGCCGAGCAGCTCGACCCGCACGAGGCGCAGCCCATCGTCGTCGACACGCTGGTGGTCCTCGAGACCGCACCGCGTGTCAGCGAGTTGCTGGTACCGCCCGCACGGTGGTCGGCGAGCAACAAGGGCCGAGTCGCTCGGGCTGCGCCGGCCGGAGAGGTCGATGGCAAGGCCCTGAAGCTCATCCGCGCATTGCTGGCCAAGGCAGAAGGCACCACGTTCGAGGCCGAGGCCGACGCGTTCACCGAGAAGGCCCAGGAGCTGATGACGCGCCATTCCATCGACATGGCGATGCTCGCCGCACACGCCGCGGGCAGCGGGGCACAGTACGGCGTCGAGTCGCGGCGGGTGCACATCGACAACCCGTACGCCGACGAGAAGGCCACGTTCCTGTCGGCCATCGCCCAGGTGAATGGTGCGAAGAGCATCTGGCACCCGTCGGCCGGGTTCTGCACGCTGATGGGCTTCGCCGTCGACCTGCAGCTGACCGACGTGCTGTTCACGTCGCTGCTGGTCCAGGCCACGCACGCCTCCAGCACAGCCACGGCACACGACAAGCGGCTGCGCACGCCGTCGTTCCGGCGAGCGTTCCTGGTGTCGTTCGCCGATCGTGTGTCCGAACGGCTCGAGCACGCGCGACGGCACGTCGCCGAAGAAGCCGAGCACGAGTACGGCGCCGCGATGCTGCCCGTGCTCGCGCAGCGCGAGGCTGCGGTCGAGCAGGCGTACACCGACGCGTTCCCCGACGCCATCACGATGAAGGCCAAGCGCTACAACGCGTACGGCTGGCATGCCGGGCGCGAGGCGGCCGACCGGGCCGACATCGGCGCCGGCGCCGCCATCACCGAGGGCTGAGCCC
>JANMFL010000051.1:0-9560 GCA_031377945.1 Acidimicrobiaceae bacterium
GTTCGACGACAAGAACAAGAAGGTCACCCAGGCCATGGCCAAGCTGCTGAAGCGAGCCGGCATCGAGGTGGCCATCCTCGGCCCGAGCGAGATGTGCACGGGCGACTCGGCTCGCCGTTCGGGCAACGAGTATCTGTTCCAGATGCTGGCCATGCCGAACATCGAGATGCTCGACGGCATGGGTGTGAAGAAGATCATCACCCAGTGCCCGCACTGCTTCAACACGTTGAAGAACGAGTACCCGCAGCTGGGCGGCAACTACGAGGTCATCCACCACACGCAGTTGCTCGAGAACCTCATCGCCAACGGAAAGCTCGACGTCTCGCAGGCCACGCTCGAGGAGCGGCTGACGTATCACGACTCGTGCTACCTCGGTCGCCACAACGACGTGTACCTGGCACCGCGCAAGGTGGTGGGCAGCATCAAGGGAATCGAGGTGGTCGAGATGCAGCGCAACGGCACCACGGGCATGTGCTGCGGCGCCGGTGGCGCGCGCATGTGGATGGAGGAGACCATCGGCACGAAGGTGAACGACGAGCGTGCGGTCGAGGCCATCTCGACGGGTGCAACTCGTGTGGCCACGGCCTGCCCGTTCTGCTACATCATGCTCGACGACGGTGTGAAGGCCGCCGGCAAGGAAGAGAACGAGGTGAAGGTGGCCGACATCGCCATCCACCTGCTCGACGCCATCGAAGCCGGCGAGGCGAACCTGCACCGACTCGAGACCCCCCTCGCCGACCCCGTCGCCGGCGACTAATCAGTGCGCACTCAGTCCGGCCGGTGGGTCGGGCGCGAAACATCCCAGTTCCAGGACATTCCGCACCCACGGGTGCGGAATGTCCCATTTTTGGGCCATCCCGCGCCCAGTGGTGCGGCAAAAGCGTCCAACCGGTGCAACTCAGATGATGCGGAACGAGCGACCCGCTGCGGCGAGGGCGTCGTCGAGCAGCGCCAAGGCGCGCGGGCCGACGCCGTGCAACTCGCCGACATCGGCCCTGGTCCAGGTGGCCAGGTCGTCGAGCGTGACGATTCCCGCGGCGATCAAGCCGCGCTTCGCGGGTGCCATCACCCGCACCCCGTTCCAGACCTTGTCGTCGTCGGCCGCCATGCGACCTACAGGGTGTTCTGGTTGTACTTGCTGGCGGTGGCGCCCGACTGATTCTGATACTTGCTCTTCAGGTCCGGGTGGCCGTAGGGGCGCTCGGCGGGCTTGTCGAGCTTCTGGAAGACCAGCTGGGCCACCTTCATGCCGGCGCGCAGCAGGATGGGCAGGTTCGACACGTTCGACAGTTCGAGCACCACGGTGCCCTTGAAGCCGGGATCGATGAAGCCGGCTGTGGCGTGCACCTGAAGACCGAGGCGCCCAAGGCTGCTCTTGCCGTTGACGACGCCGACGATGTCGTCGGGGCAGCCGACCACTTCGGCGGTGTGTCCGAGCGCGAACTCGCCGGGGTGCAACACGAAGACATCGCCATTGGGGACGCTGACGGTCTCCATCAGGCGGGTCTGCTCCTCGAACGGGTCGATGTGCGTGAGGCGGCTGTTGCGCATGACGCGGAACTCGTTGCCCAGGCGAACGTCGACACTGGCGGGCTGCACCAGGTCGGGGTCGTACGGGTCGAGGATGATGCGGCCGGAGCCGAGGAGCTCGCGCAGGGTGCCGTCGGAGAGGATCACGGCGGCGACCTTAGTTGCTGACCGGCGGAACAGCCGCGGCGACAGGGGCGCGGGTGGTCAGCGGAAGCCGGCCTTGTCCAGCTTCTCGATCAGACTCGGACGTCGCCGATAGCGCTCGCGAAGCGACAGGACATAGGACTCGAGGTCGGCGGTGGCCTCGGCGGCGATCGCCGCACGCTTCGCCGACTTGAGAAGCCGCACGCCGACGCCGTACGCGCGGGTGTCGGCCTTCTCGAGCGTGGTCTCGACCAGCCCGAGGTACAGGTTCATGGCATCGACCGGATGGGTCTGCTCCCGTGCCTTGGCCAGGCGTTCCCATCGTTCGGCGCCGACCTTCCACTCGTCGCCCTTGGTGGCCACTGCCCATGCGTCATCGACATCACCCTCGTCGAGCAGGACGTCCACGTATCCGCCTGGATCTCTGGCCGCCAGGAATCCGAGGGCGTGGTCGCGAGGCCCAGGCCAGGTGCCCACGGCGACGGATGCGGCACGCACCTGGGCGTACGTGGTCGAGCTCGCCCACCGCTCGTGCTCGCCACCGCGCAGCTCGAGCACGGCACGAAGGTCGCCGCGTTCGGTCAGCACGGCAGCGGCAATGTCGTACAACTCCTCGACCTGCCAGCCAGTGGTCGAGTCGATGCCGCGCAACGCCCACGACAGCGCGTCGTCGGGCCGGTCGAGTTCGAGCATCGCCTCTGCCACACGGATGAATTGATGTTGGCTCGAGAGGTCGCCGCCGAGCATCGTGACCAGCTGGTCGACATCACCGTCGAGGACGGCCAGGCGCTCCCTCACGTGCCGGACGGTCCAGCTGTCGGGTTTGTTCGCCGTGGCCTTGTCGACCAGCGCCCGAAAGGCCGACACGCCGTCGTCGCCAAGGGCCCCGGCATACAGCACGGGATCACATTCGAAGAAGTCCTGGTCCTCGAACGTGAACTTGGCCATCCACGTGGCAAGCTCGACCGGATCAGCGACGCCGGTCGAGCAGAGCAGGATGTGCACATCGAGCAGTTGCTCGGTCACACCACCGAGACTGCCCGCCGAGTCGTCACCACGAAGGATCACTTTCACCGAGTGCTCGATGCCACGTTGCACGAGGGTGACGAGCTCCCGGCTCGGGTTGGTGAGCGCCTCGTTCGCGAGGGCATGGATGACCGGCTGGGCATCGTCGGCCCACTCATCCGCGGCGTAGTAGTCGAGGTACCGGCGAGTTCGCAGGTCGCTGTCCACCGCGTGTCGGAGAGCGGCGAGCCGCATGTCGGCGCTGGAGCCGCTGAGCCGCACGGCGCGCTCGACATCGATGTGGAGGCGCGCTGCCTGGCTGACCAGCGCACGCAGCGTGGCTTCGTCGAGCCGGTCCAGGATGTCGTCGAGGGTTTCGGTCGGCTTCTTCGCTGCGGCCACACCACAAACCTAGTGTCCGCTCGGTTGCGACCGCCCAGGCGGATAACCTGGCGACACTTCGACGGCCTCGGCCGACGATGCGGGTGTAGTTCAGAGGCAGAACATCAGCTTCCCAAGCTGAGAACGCGGGTTCGATTCCCGTCACCCGCTCTGCGCCGCAGGCGCACGCCCGGTCGCACAAATCGGGAGGAGCGCAGCGACGGATCCCGTCACCCGCTCTGAGTTTTCGCGGCGGCGTCAGGCTCGGCCGCGATACCAGGTAGCCAGTCGGCGGACCAGCACCGGCAGGGTGCCGTCTTCCAGCGCACGGAGCAGCTGGCCTTCGCTGAACCGGTCGATGCGCACGATGGTGGAGATCAGGCGCACGGTCTCGGCGGCGTTCGCAGGGTCGGCCACGGCCACCTGGCGGGCGATGTCCATCTCGATGCCGTTGCACGCGACGACTGCGTTCACCTCGTACAGCGACTGCACCAGTCGGTCGACCTCGGCGACGTAGTCGACCCACGGCATGTCGACGACGCCATCGTCGCCTTCGACCGTCAGACCGCCTCGCCAGACGCCGTAGTGATCGATGAGGGCGACCACGTCGGCGGCGTCGAGGAAGCGAACCCAGGCGCTGCGCGGCGCGGTCAGCAGTCCGGCGATCACTGGGTCATCGACAACAGCGGTGTTCATTGCAGTCTCCTGGTCCGCACCGAACGACACACGAGGACGTTCGGTTGGACGAGAACAGCGTGTCGTGCCACCAGGTGCCGGGTCCATGGGCGCGGCGATGGATTCGCGCGACGGTCACGCTCCGTTCAGTCGCCGGTCGTCGTCACAACACCTGGACGCGCGGCGCGATGGCGAGCGGCGAACTCAGCTGGCGAGTTTGGAGTACTTGCGCTGCGCGGCCTGCTTCGACACACCGAGCATCGCGCCGATCTCGCTCCAAGACCGGCCCGTTCGTCGTGCCTCGTGCACCGCATCGGCCAGAGCCCTTTCGATTCGATCTCTGCGAACCGCACATTCGGCGATCGCCTTCAGGGCGTCGGTGTTGATCTCGATCAGGTCGTCGGCTTCGACCTGATCGGCCCACTGTTCCAACGCGGCCGTTCGCTCAGTTCGGGTTCGACTCATCGTGTCCACCATCCCTTCAGGAACTTCGGTCGTGCCCGCATTGCGTGGATGATCGCGGCGCCGTTGTCGTCGATCACTACTCCGATCTCGAGTGGATCGCCGTTGAGTGATGGACCGATGAACAGCGTGACAGCGGGATCGTTGGTCTCGAGCGCCCTCCAGTGGTGCCGGAGGGCATGGCGCATGTCCCCGTCGGCCACGCCGTGTTTGCAGGCAGACGGCTCGATGTCCACGAGCGAAGGCTACGTCGATCGCTCCGGGATCGTCAACAGATGTTGACGATCTTCTGGGCTGGACTTGGAGGGTTCGACGTGGTGTGCCCCGCCGAAACCCGCGAGGACGAGCGCACCGCAGCGGCGAGCGCGGTCAGCGGGCTTCGGCGGCCCTGGCGTAGCGGCGCAGGATGCGTCGGCCGAGGCTGGTCTTGTGCACTTCGTCGGCGCCGTCGTAGATGCGGGCGGCGCGCTCGTGGCGGTACCAGTAGGCGAGGATCGTGTCGTCGGTGACACCGAGCGCACCGTGCACCTGGATGGCCAGGTCGACGGCCTTGAGCATCGTGTTGGCGACCTCGAACTTGATGGCCGAGATCTCGTCGCGGGCGGCGCTGGCGCCGTGCTGGTCGATCATCCACGCGCAGTGCAGGGTCTGCAGGCGAGCGCCGCGGATCTCGGCTTCCATCTCGGCGGCCCAGTGTTGGATGACCTGCTTGTCGGCCAGGGTGCCACCGTCGGCGTCCATGACGCGGGCGTTGGCGCGCTCGCACATCATGTCGAAGGCGCGGGCGGCGATGCCGAGCCAGCGCATGCAGTGGTGGATGCGGCCGGGACCCAGGCGGTCCTGGGCGAGCAGGAAGCCACTGCCCTCGGGCCCGAGCAGGTTGGTGCGCGGCACACGGCACGACTGGTAGATGACCTCGGCGTGGCTGGCGTGACCCGAGCCCGTGTGGCCCATCACGCTGACGTTGCGCACCAGGTTGAACCCGGGCGTGTCGGTGGGGACGATGATCATGCTGGCGCGCTGGTGCGGCGGCGCGTCGGGGTTGGTGACGGCCATGACGATGGCGAACTCGGCACCGTCGGCCGACGAGGTGAACCACTTCTGGCCGTTGATGACGTAGTCGTCGCCGTCGGTGACCGCGGTGGTGGCGAGCAGGGTGGGGTTCGAGCCGGCGGTCTCGGGTTCGGTCATCGAGAAGCAGCTGCGGATCTCGCCGGCGACCAACGGCCGCAGGAAACGCTCGCGCTGTTCCTCGGTGGCGTACTTGTGGAGGATCTCGATGTTGCCGGCGTCGGGTGCCTGGGTGCCGAACATGGTCATGCCCAGCGGGCTGCGGCCGACGGCTTCGGCGAACAGACCGTGGTCGACCATCGACAGGCCAAGTCCGCCGAATTCGACCGGATGGTTCGGCGCCCACAGGCCCATCTGCTTGACCTTCGCCTGGGCGGCCTTCACCCCGGCTTCGAGCGTCGCGGCGTCGCCGAACAGCATCTCGCCCTCGAGCGGGATGACCTCACGATCCATGAACTCACGGATCATCTTCAGCCTGACCTGCATCTCTTCGGACACGTCGAAGTCCATGGCACCTCCCCGGGTACTCGGCCCAGCGTACGGAGGGCGAACCGCCCGGACCAGGGCAGTTGGTCCCTGCCGCGGGCACTGGACCATCGGCGCGACGGGCATACCATCGGCGCATGGACCACCTCCGTTTCCTCGAGCTCGCCAAGCAGGAGGCCCTCGCCAGCCGGGCCGAAGGTGGCATCCCGATCGGCGCGGCGTTGGTGGCCGACGACGGCACGGTGCTCGGGGTCGGCCACAACCGCCGGGTGCAACAGGGTTCGGCGATCCGCCACGGCGAGACCGACGCACTCGAGCGCGCCGGGCGGCTGCCGGCGTCGACCTACGCGCGGTCGACGATGTACACGACGCTGTCGCCGTGCTCGATGTGCACCGGTGCAATCCTGCTGTACGGCATTCCGCGGGTCGTGATCGGCGAGCACCGCACGTTCATGGGCGACGAGGACCTGCTCCGCGCTCGCGGGGTGGAAGTGATCGTGGTCGACGACGACGAGTGCGTAGCGATGATGGAGGACTTCATCGCCGCCGAGCCGACGCTGTGGAACGAGGACATCGGCGAAGTCGACCCCGATTGAACGGGGGGCGAGCCGCATGCGTCGCCTGGCGGGGGTTCCGAGTGCTCACTCGGACCCCGGGTCGGAGTGAGTACTCGGATGCTGGCGTGGCACTCGGATGGCGGCCTGGCACTCGGACTACGAACGCTGTTCAGCGGGTGACGGCCTGCACCAACAGCCAGGCGGCGATGGCGCCGCGGACGGTCCAGCCGATGGTGCGCACCCAGTTCCACCGCACCAACCGCGCGGCCCGTTCGTCGGAGTACGCAATGCTGAGCGCCGAGTGGTCGGGCACCTGCACGAGCACCGTGCAGCCGAGCACCACGCCGAGCAACGCCAGGCCCACGAGGGCCCACACCCTCGATACTCCGGCCGGCGGGTCGATCGCCAGCCACAGCGCAGTGGCGCCTTCGGCCGCCATGAACGGGCCGACGACGAACGAGGTGAGGTGCGTGTTGCGCAGCTCGTAGGCGACGAATGCGTCGCGGCCGACGGAGGTGAACAGCGGGTAGTGCACCACCTGCACGAACCAGATGATGCCGACCATGCCCGCCGTTGCGAGCAGATGCACGACGAGCAGCCACACGGCTCCGGTGCTCAGCGCGGGTTGGAGATCGAGATCGGCGATCAGCATGCGCTCGGCAGGCTAGGGCGACACTCCCCCGTAGGCCACGCCGCTGAGGTGGTGCAGATCACGATCGAACGTCACCAGGTCGTCGACGTTCAGCTGCGACACGTGCGTGTGGCCGCACGCTCGGGTGAGCACCGTCATCAACTCGACCGACGCCTGGAGGAACCGGGTGAGGCGGGCGGCCGCGTCGTCGATGACGAGGCGTTGGCGCAGACCCGGCTTCTGCGTGGCGATGCCGACCGGGCAGTTGTCGGTGTTGCAGGCGCGCATGCCGAGGCAGCCGATGGCCTGCAACGCCGAGTTCGAGATGGCGACCGCGTCGGCTCCGAGCGCCATCGCCTTCACGAAGTCGGGTGCCGTTCGAAGACCACCGGTGATCACCAGGGTGATGGTGCTGCCGCTGCGATCGAGATGGCGGCGCGCCCGGGCGAGCGCCGGAATGGTGGGGACGGAGATGTGGTCACGGAACAGCGTGGGCGCTGCGCCCGTTCCGCCGCCACGCCCGTCGAGGATGACGTAGTCGACCCCGATGGCGAGCGCCGCGTCGAGGTCGGCTTCGATGTGTTGCGCCGACAACTTGGCGCCGATCGGGATGCCACCCGACAGCTCGCGCACCTGTGCGGCCACGTCGCGGTAGTCGTCGACGGTCCGCAGGTCGGTGAACGTGGCCGGCGACACGGCCGCGGTGCCCTCGGGGAGGCCGCGCACCTCGGCGATGCGGCCGACGACCTTCAGGCCGGGCAGGTGTCCACCGGTTCCGGTCTTGGCGCCCTGGCCGAACTTGAAGTGGAACGCCTGGACGGCCTGCACCTTCTCGAGTGCCCACCCGAACCGACCGGAGGCGAGCTCGTAGAAGTAGCGCGAGTTCTCGGCCTGCTCCTCGGGCAGCATGCCGCCCTCGCCCGAGCAGATGCCGGTGCCGGCACCCTCGGCGCCGCGAGACAGGGCGACCTTGGCTTCCAGCGACAGCGCTCCGAAACTCATGTCGGACACGAACAACGGAATCTGCAACGTCAACGGGCGTTGCGCCCCTGCACCGATGACCACGTCGGTACCGACAGGGTCGTCGTCGAGCAACGGGCGGGTCGCGAGCTGGCCGGTGATGACCTGGATGGAGTCCCACGAGGGCAGGCGGTCGCGGGGTACGCCCATCGCGCCGACGGGTCCGTGGTGGCCCAGCCGTGACAGGCCGTGCGTGGCGAGTTCGCGGATCTGGCCGACGAACGGCTCCTCGGCCGCGCCAGTCGAGTCCTGGTACGCACCTTGGTAGGCGCCACGCACGTAGGGCTGCGGGTTGGCGCGCTCCCACGCGTCGACCTCGTCGCCGTCGACCATCAACTGCTCACCGTCGATCCACGATCGGAAGAGCTCGAGCCGTTCTTCGTTGTGGTACGCACTCACACCGGTGCGGAAGCGATAGTCCCAACCGTGCAGTCCGCACACCAGGTCGTCGCCGGCGACCGTGCCGTCGGCGAGCAATGCACCGCGGTGGAGGCAGCGCCCGTACAACACGAAGTGGTCGTCACCGTCGCGGATGACGACGAGGTCGACGTTGCCGACGAGGGCGGCGAACGGTTCCCGTTGAGCGAGCTCGCTCCACACGGCGATCGGGACTGGACGCATGGTGGGTCCTCCTTCCCGGCCCATTCTGGTCGATGGCCGAGGTGCGGTCGGTCGTCCGATCGAGGGGCCATTTCGGCAGTGCGAGGATGGCGGCCATGAACGCCGACGCACAGTCCCCCGATCTGCCCGGTCCGGCCACCGCACCCGCCTCACCGCCCGCCTCCGCACCCGCCTCGCCATCCGGCGACCCTTCCGGCGACCAGACGTGGCACAAGGTGCTCGACGTGGGCGAGTTGGACGATCAGCGCGTCACCACGGTCACGGTCGGCCGGCGGGCACTGTGTGTCACCCGGGTGGGCGACCAGTACGGCGCGCTGGACAACGCGTGTCCGCACCAGGGTGGGCCGTTGGGCGAGGGATCGATCGAGGGCGGTTGGCTGCGGTGCCCGTGGCACGGCTACGACTATTCGCCGCTCACCGGGACGCCGCCACCGCCGTTCACCGATGCTCCCGCCGCACATGCGGTGGAGGTGCGCGACGACGGCGTGTACGTGGCCCTCGCCCCCGAGCGGGAGGCGCCGCGCTCGGTGTCGGACGTGCTGGTCGAGACGATGACTGCGTGGGGCGTACGTGCCGTGTTCGGCATGGTCGGCCACTCGAACCTCGGGTTCGCCGATGCACTTCGCCGTGCCGAGGAGCGGGGCGATCTGCGGTTCGTGGGCATTCGGCACGAGGGTGCCGCTGCGTTCGCGGCCAGCGCGTACGGCAAGCTCACGGGCGAGGCGGCCGCGTGCTTCGCCATCGCCGGGCCCGGCTCGACCAACCTGCTCACCGGGTTGTACGACGCGCGCGAGGATCGGTCGCCGGTGCTGGCGATCTCCGGTCAGGTGCCGTCGAAGGTGCGCGGCCGCGGTGCGTTCCAGGACACCGATCTGGAAGCCGCGTTCGCCGACGTCGCTGCGTACAGCGAAACCGTCGCGCTCGGATCCGACCACGCCGAGCTGGCCGGCCTGGCGATGAAGCATGCGATCGTGCAG
>JANMFL010000080.1:0-2767 GCA_031377945.1 Acidimicrobiaceae bacterium
CGCCGTGGCTGGCGGTCGCACCCGAGGCGATCCAGTCGAGCGCGGTGCTGTGGCCGAGCGCCGAGGTCAGCGCGCCGCCGTACGAGGTCAGGTGGTCGCCCAGGCCGCCGGGCGCCCAGCGCGGTGGTGGCTCGAACTCAACCGTCTGACTGCCGGTGGTGACCATCAGAATGCGCCGCTCGGCCGACCAGTGCCCACGTTCTGGCATCGCGACCATCCGCGAGCCGTCGATGCTCGTGAACTCTTCGGTGAGATCCCGGCCGATGCGTCGGTGTCCGCCTACCACTCGCTCACGGCCCATCTCGCGCACCGTCGGCAGATCTACCAGTTCCCCAATCCGTTCCGCGTGGTGTTGTACGGGCCCGACGAACAGATGGAGCAGGCTCGGGCCTGCATTCCCGAGGCCAACGAGCTGGAGTACGTGATGCTCAAGGCAGAGCTGGATGAGGACCAACAGATCGACTGGGACATGGTCAAGGTCGACTTCACCGAGGTCGCCCGCAACGACTCGTTCGTCGTCTATCGGCGTTCCGGCGACCGGGTGCAATGCCAGTTGCTGGACGGCTCGCCGTTCTGGCAGTTGGTCGACACCGGCGGCTGATGCGCACTGCTAGCATGCCGTTTCGACCGTGAAACGAGTCCTGTGAGGCTCGTACGGAAGGAGCATCGGTGCATCATCATCCTTTTCGCCTCGCGCCCCCTGTCGGGGGCGTTTTCCGTTCCCGGGGTCGATCCCTGAATGACAATGCAGTAGTCTGCATGGTCATGCAGATCATCGCGACGGATGGCAACCATGCGTGACCGTGTCCGTACCGCAGCGCTGGTCCTCGCCGACGGCAGCGTGTTCGAGGGCGAACTGCTCGGCGCAGACCCCGCGGGCGGCATCGCCAGTGGCGAGGTCGTGTTCAACACCGTGCTGTCGGGCTATCAGGAGGTCATCACCGACCCCAGCTATGCCGGCCAGATCATCACCTTCACCTCCCCGCACATCGGCAACTACGGAGTCAACGACCACGACTTCGAGTCGTCGCGGCCGTTCTGCCGCGGCGTCATCGTCCGCGAGATGGCTCGGCGGCACAGCAACCATCGCGCCGAGGATTCGCTGGGTGCGATGCTGCACCGCTTCGGCATCAGCGGGATCGCCGGTCTCGACACGCGCCGCCTCACCCGCCTGCTGCGCGACACCGGCGCCATGCCTGGCGCCTTCGGTACCGCCGCAGAGGCCGACCTGCGCGCGGCGGCCCAGTCCGAGCCCGGTACGGACGGCATCGATCTCGTGGCCCAGGTCACCACCACCGAGCCCTACTCGGTCGGCAACGGTGCGCGTCGAATCGTGGCCTTCGACTTCGGCATCAAGACCACGATCCTGCGCCACCTCGCCGCACTCGGCACCGTCGACGTCGTGCCCGCGTCGACGTCGGCCGCCGATGTGCTCGCTCGCCGTCCCGACGGCGTCTTCCTGTCGAACGGCCCCGGCGACCCCGCCATGGTCGGCTACGCATCCGACACCATCGGCCAGCTCGTCGGACAGGTGCCCGTCTTCGGTATCTGCCTCGGGCACCAGCTCCTCAGTCGTGCGCTCGGCGGCACGACCTACAAGCTGCCGTTCGGGCACCACGGTGGCAACCACCCCGTGCGCCACGAGGCCACCGGCCACATCGAGATCACCAGCCAGAACCACAACTTCTGCGTCGACCCGGCCAGCCTCGAGGGCAAGGTCGAGGTCACCCATGTGAATCTCAACGACTTCACCAACGAGGGCATGCGCGTGCTCGGCGCGCCGGCCTTCAGCGTGCAGTACCACCCCGAAGCCGGGCCAGGACCCCACGACAGTCGATACCTGTTCGGCATGTTCGCCGAGTTGATGGATGCCCAGGGTGCGAACCGGAAGGTGGGCGTCTGATGCCTCGTCGCGACGACATCCACAGCATCCTCATCATCGGCTCGGGCCCCATCGTCATCGGTCAGGCCTGCGAGTTCGACTACTCGGGCACGCAGGCGTGCCGGGTCCTGAAGGACGAGGGTTACCGGGTCATCCTGGTGAACTCGAACCCGGCGACGATCATGACCGACCCCGACTTCGCCCACGCGACGTACGTCGAGCCGATCACCCCCGAGGTGGTGGCCCGCATCATCGAGCGCGAGCGCCCCGACGCCGTGCTGCCCACGCTCGGCGGCCAGACCGGGCTGAACACCGCCATGGCGCTGTACGAAATGGGGCTCATCGGTCGCCCCGGCACCCCCGAGATGATCGGCGCCAATGCCGAGGCCATCTCCACGGCCGAGGACCGCGACAAGTTCAAGCAGGCAATGATCGAGATCGGCCTGAAGGTGCCGGACAGCGGCATCGCCCACGACATGGACGAAGCCCGCAAGGTGCTCACCGAGATCGGCCTTCCCTGCATCATCCGCCCCGCCTACATCCTCGGCGGTCGCGGCACCGGCATCGCCTCCAGCGCGGACGAGTTCGAAACGATGGCCTCGAACGGCCTCGACGCCAGCCCCATCAGCGAGATCCTGATCGAGAAGAGCATCGCCGGCTGGAAGGAGTACGAGCTCGAGGTCATGCGCGACCGCGCCGACAACTGCGTGATCATCTGCTCGATCGAGAACGTCGACCCGATGGGTGTGCACACCGGCGACTCGATCACCGTTGCTCCGATCCAAACCCTCACCGACGTCGAGTACCAGGAGATGCGCAACGCCGCATTCGCCTGCATCCGCCGCGTCGGCGTCGAGACCGGTGGCAGCAACGTGCAGTTCGCGG
>JANMFL010000109.1:0-1887 GCA_031377945.1 Acidimicrobiaceae bacterium
ACCAGCGAGTTGATCGATTTCATCGCCGCGTTGGTCCCCGGCCGCGGCGACTCGACCCATCGATCCGGACAGGTCGGCCGCTTTGAGCACCGCGACGAAACCCTTGCGAGAAGAGGTCCTTGACCAGACAGCAGAAGAGCTTGCCTTCACAACGCGGCCCTCACGAACGTCGAACACGTACAGTCAGTGGGGATTGACGCCGTGCGCGGCCGGGTGCCAGGTGGCGGGAGCGGACCCAGCGGTGGGACGGCGCGAGGCCCGGCGCCGCCGCTGGGCCTCCCTGCCGTTCTCGGGTCACCCGTAGGTGGCGTCGAGGGCTGAGACGATCGCTGGCGAAGAACGCGGTCGCCCGACCCAGGCCGATATCCCGAAATCCGCCGCGCCTCGGCACGCGTCAACTCGCCCCGACGAGCGGCCGTGACCACCTACGTCGGCTCATTCGCCGACGAGAACAACCGCGTGAGGGGCAGCGACGCCGGGGGTGACACCGTCTCGGCACTGGTGCCGAGCGGTACTTCGCCCTCACGGCCGAGGAGGGCTGACCTTCGGGACCAACGTCCCTACGACGGCGCCGACGACGGCGCGATCATCGACTACAGCGAGCGTCTCCGCTTGCGACTTGAACTAGCGTCCACGACTCTTGCCCGGGTCGGGGGCGCTCGTTCTCATCTGCGGTGGGGTTGGCGCCCCGCTCGAGTCGCCGAGGCCCGAGCGGGGCCACCACCTTTGACTGGTGGGGACCCATTCCCAGTCGCCGCACCAGAGAATCAGGGCCGGGTCAGTACCCGCTGGCGAGCACGAGGCCGGTGCCGGTGATGACCGCGTACGAGCCGGGGAAGCGGTGGTCGACCTGGCGCACGAAGCGGTCGAGGAAGGCCTTGCGGGCTGGGGCGGTGCGGACGGATCGGTCAACGGTGAGTGTCCTTTGCACGCCGGTTCGTACATTCGTGGGCTCGCATGTCTTGGGTCGTATTCGACCAGCCAGGCGAAGCAGTTGATGCACTGGCCCGCCACCCCACCACCCCGGGATCCTGTTGCTCTCGGGCGCTCCGCAATGGCCGGTGATATGTGTATAGTTAGGCGTATGCCTCGCCTCCAGGTGTATCTCCCCGATGACCTCCACGACGAGCTGAAGAAGCGCGGTCTGCCGGCATCCGAGCTTCTCCAGATCGCGCTGCGGGCCGAGCTCGAACGCCAGGACGCGCTCGACGACACATCCCGCTACCTCGAAGAGCTCGTGGCCGAGGTGGGAGAACCGAGCATGCGACAACAGTCGCAGGCCGACGCCATCGCACGGCGCATCCGCGACCGATCACTCGATCGAGTCGGCTGAACGTGCTCGTTCTCGACAGCGGCGGACTCTCGCGTCTCGCGGCGCGCACGAAGACCTCGGTCTCGCTCATTCGAGCATTGATGACGCAGGAGTTGTGGCCACCGATCGTGCCGACGATGGTGCTCGTCGAGTCGTTGCATGGCGACGCCGCTCGCGATGCCAACACAAATCGATTCCTGAAGACGTGCATCATCGAATCGAACGTCAGCGTGGGCGTCGCCCGGCGCGCAGCCGAACTCCGCCGACTTGCCCGTAGCGGCTCGGCCGTCGACGCACTCGTGGTGGCGATCGCAGAGCCAGGCGGCACAGTTCTCACCGGCGACCGAGCAGACATCGAGGCGCTCGCTGCTCACGCTGTTCGCGTCACCGTGGAAGTCATCTGACCGAAGCCCGCACTAGGACGGAATGTTGGAAATATGTTGGATAGGCGATTCTGTCGACCCCATCGGGGAGCGGATCCGTCACATATGACCAGCTAGATGGAGTGGGGCGGGTGGGTATCGAACCCACGACCCAGGGATTATGAGTCCCCTGCTCTGACCACTGAGCTACCG
>JANMFL010000135.1:0-14983 GCA_031377945.1 Acidimicrobiaceae bacterium
GCTCGACCCGCATGCCCGCCGTGACCGACCTCGTGCAGTCGATGACCGGTGAGGATCCGAACAAGACCGTCAACCCCGACGAGGTGGTCGCCATCGGCGCCGCCGTCCAGGCGGGAGTGCTGCGCGGCGACGTCAAGGACGTGCTGCTGCTCGACGTGACGCCGCTCAGCCTCGGCATCGAGACCAAGGGTGGCGTGATGACGAAGCTCATCGAGCGCAACACAACGATCCCCACCAAGCGCACCGAGGTGTTCACCACCGCCGACGACATGCAGCCGTCGGTCGAGATCCACGTGCTCCAGGGCGAGCGCGAGATGGCCAACTACAACAAGACGCTCGGCAAGTTCCAGCTCGTCGATCTGCCGCCGGCCCCGCGAGGCGTGCCCCAGATCGAAGTCACGTTCGACATCGACGCCAACGGCATCGTGCACGTGTCGGCCAAGGACCGGGCGACGTCGAAGGAGCAGAGCATGACCATCACCGGTCAGAGCACGCTCGACAAGCGCGACATCGACCAGATGGTGAAGGACGCCGAAGCCCACGCCGAGGAGGACCGCAAGCGTCGCGAAGAGGCCGAAGTCCGCAACAACGCCGACTCGCTCGTGTACCAGATGGAGAAGGTCCTGCGCGACAACGCCGACAAGGTCGACGACGCCCAGAAGGCCACCGTGCAGGGTCCGCTCGACGAGCTCAAGACCGCCCTCAACGGCAACGACATCGACGCCATTCGCGCCGCACACGAGCAGCTCATGGGTGCCAGCCAGGCGTTCAGCCAACAGCTGTACGAGAAGGCGGCGCAGGACAACGCCGCCGGCACCTCGGCCAGCGGTCAGACCGGCAACGGCACCGGCGACGGTGACGACGACATCATCGACGCCGAGATCGTCGACGAGCAGTGAGCCCGGCGCGATGACCGACGACTTCAACCCCGATGACCTCCATCCCGAGGACATCACCCTCGACCCCGACTTCACATCCGAGATGACCCGCCTGCGGGCCATCGTCGAGCAAGAAGAGGCCGACGCGGCGGCGGCCGCGGCTGGTGTCGCGGTCGAACACGACGTCGAGGCCCTGCTCGCGGAGCGCGATTCCTTCAAGGACATCGCGCTCCGCCTGCAGGCCGACTTCGACAACTACCGCAAACGCGTCGCCACGCAGCAGGCCCTCGACATCCAGTCCGCGACAGGCAAGATGGCCGAGGAACTGCTCCCCGTGCTCGACTCATGCGAAGCCGCGTTCCTGCAGCACCCCGCCGAGGTCGAGCCGCTGTTCAATCTGCTGCTCGGCCAACTGAAGAAGCTGGGTCTCGAGAGCATGAACCTGCAGGACCAGCCGTTCGACCCGAACCTCGCCGAGGCCGTGTTGCACGAACCCGGCGACGGCGAGGCCGTCGTCAGCGAGGTGCTGCGCAGTGGCTATACCTGGAAGGGCAAGGTCCTGCGGCCTGCCATGGTGAAGGTCCGCGGCTGACGCCTCGGGTTCCGGGCCTCCACGGTGCTTCCGCCTCGATCGGTGCCTCGCACGGGACTCCTTCGTCGCCCAGAGTCCCGGCCCACGGGCTTCCGCCTCGATCGGTACCTCGCACGGGACTCCTTCGTCGCCCTACCGCTCGGCACTCGATCGGGCTCACGCCCATGTGCCTGGTCGCTGGCCGTGGCTCAGAACAGAATTGAAATGAAACGATTTCGAGGGAGGTGAATCAGGATGGCTGCTCAGAGGGAGTGGTTCGAGAAGGACTATTACAAGGTGCTCGGGGTTGCTGATACGGCGACGCCGAAGGAGATCACCAAGGCGTACCGCAAACTGGCCCGCGACAGTCATCCGGACACCCATCCCGGCGACGATGCCGCGGAGGACCGTTTCAAAGAGGTGTCGGGCGCGTACGACGTGCTCGGCGACGAGGCCAAGCGCAAGGAGTACGACGAAGTCCGCCGACTCGGACCCGCGGCAGCGGGCTTCGGCGGTCCCGGTGGTGGCGCGCCCGGTGGTTACAACTTCAACGTCTCGGGCGATGGCATGGGCGACCTGCTCGGCCAGATGTTCGGCCGCACCGGCGGTCGGCGCGGTGGCGGTGTCTCACCGCAACGCGGCGCCGACGTCGAAGCCACGCTGACCATCTCGTTCGTCGAGGCCGCCACAGGCCTCACCACCACCTTGCACCTCACCGCCGATGCGCAATGCACCACCTGCCACGGCTCGGGCGCCCGTCCCGGCACGCAACCCACCACCTGCTCGCAGTGCGGTGGTCGCGGCGTGGTCGACGACAACCAGGGCTTCTTCTCGTTCCAGACACCGTGCCGCGGCTGTGGCGGTTCGGGCATCGTCATCACCGACCCGTGCGGCACCTGCCGCGGCAGCGGTGTGGAGCGCCGCCCGCGCGACGTGCAGGCGCGCATCCCTGCCGGAGTCGCCGATCGGCAACGCATCCGCCTGCGCGGACGAGGTGCCCCCGGCCGCCACGGTGGTCCCCACGGCGACCTGATCGTCGAGTGTCACGTCACCCCGCACCCGCTCTTCGGGCGCGACGGCGACCACCTCACCCTGCGTCTGCCGATCACGTTCGCCGAGGCCGCACTCGGTGGCGAAGTCGACGTGCCGACGCTCGACGGGCCCCGGGTCACCCTGCGGTTGCGCCCCGGTACGGCATCGGGCAGTCGTCACCGCGTGAAGGGCAAGGGCATCGCCACGGCCAAGCACACCGGCGATCTCATCGTCACCGTCGAGGTGCAGGTGCCGACGTCGCTCACACCCGAACAGCGTGCCGCCATCGAGGCACTCGCCGCGGCGACTACCGTGTCACCCAGGAAGGACTTGGAGGGCTGACCCATGCGATCCCGTGATCATGCCGTCTACGTCATCTCCGTGGCTGCGGAGTTGGCGGGCATGCACCCGCAGACCCTGCGCATCTACGAGCGCCGCGGGCTGGTGCAACCGGCGCGCACCCAGGGCGGCAACCGTCGCTACAGCGACATCGACATCGAGCGGCTGCGCCGCATCAGCGACCTGGCCGCCGAGGGCATGAACCTGGAGGGCATCCGTCGCGTGATGATGCTCGAGACCGAGGTCGCCCGATTGCGCGCCGAGAACGACGAACTGCGGCACATCGCCGCCGGCGCGCTGGCCGAGGCCGAGCGCCGCGCGCCTCGCCGCGACCTCGTGCCGTTGCGCCAAGAGGTCACCGTCTTCGGTGGCAAGCGTCTTGGCAGCTGAAACGGCGCCACCTGAGACGGCGCGCAACTGAAACGGCGCACCACCTGCATCAACGTGTCGTCGTGGTCTAGTTTCGCCGCATGGACTTCGCCAAGGCCCTCGAGTTCGCCCTCGACCTCCAGAACGGTGTGTTGACGACGCAGAAGCGCGACGGTCGACCGCAGTTGTCGAACATCACCTACCACCTCGACACCGACGACGTGTTCCGCATCTCGGTGACGGCGACCCGCGCGAAGTACAAGAACATGGTGCGCGACCCGCGCGTATCACTCCACGTCGCCCGTCCCGACTTCTGGGCGTACGCGGTGTTCGAGGGTGACGCGTCGTTGTCACCGATCGCCAAGGACCCTGGCGACGAGGTGGTCGAGGAACTCGTCGCGATGTACCGGCGGGTCGGCGGTGAACACCCCGACTGGGACGACTACCGGCGGGCGATGGTGGCCGATCAACGGGTCGTGATCCGCATGCGGCCGACCCACGTGTACGGCATGCTGCCCGACTGAACGTCAGTCGTCGCGACGCAGTTCGTCGAGCGCACTGCGCACGACCGCAGCGAGATCGATGGTGCCGAGCGACGCACGACCGATGGTGGCCGGCTCGCGGGGCGACTCGGGCGGTTCGGGCGGGAGTTCGCCCAGGAACGTGATCCACTCGGGCGACTCCCACTGGTTGGCCTGCTCGGCGCGTTCGGCCAATGGTGGCGCCAACCGAAGGTGTCGTTCGCTGGGCCGAGCCCGGGCGCCGACCTTGGCCCGCACGGGTTCCTCACCGCTCGGCGCGCATCGCCACTGCACCAGCAGTTCGGGGCGCGAGACCAGTTCGCCGGCCAGGGCGAGCAGCGCAGCCACGACGTGCTTGCACGGCTCGTCCATGTCGGGGCAGGTGCACGACATCAACAGGTCGTTGGCCTCGGGCGTGAGGCGGGTGAGCTGCGTGCGCAGCGCCTCGGGTGAGTCGAGGATGAGCGTCGGCATGAGCTGCACCGTGACCACCACTTGGTAGGGCGCCTCGCGACTGCCGGCGACACTGGCCACCAGTTGGCCGGGCGCGATCTCGAGACGGCTCACCGAGTGCTCGGCCACATAGGCCTTGCCGCGGCGGAAGCGGGCCGGGTCGGCCATGCCGGCCACCGTGACCGACAACAACGTGCTGGCCAGCTTTCCGGCCGGGTGCGGGGCGGCGTGGAACTGCCCGGGAATGACGACGATGCTCATTGGCCGCGCACCCGCGAATGGTCGAGACGCACGAGATCGCGCAGATCGTCGGTGCTCAGCTCGCTCAGCCAGGCCTCACCCGTGGTGCCGACGACCGCATCGGCGAGCTTGCGTTTGTCGTTGATGAGGGCGTCGATGCGTTCCTCGACGGTGCCTTCGGTGACGAGCTTGTGCACGAACACCGTGCGCGACTGCCCGATGCGCCACGCCCGGTCGGTGGCTTGATCCTCGACCGCCGGGTTCCACCAGCGGTCGTAGTGCACCACCTGCGACGCCGCCGTGAGGTTCAGCCCCGTGCCACCGGCCTTGAGCGAGACCAGCAGCAACGGCGAGGGCGCATCGCCCGACTGAAACTGCGCCACCATGCGGTCGCGGCCGGCACGTGGCACGCCGCCGTGCAGGAACGGCACCTGCTGGCCGAACTTCTCGTGCAGGTGCTGTTGCAACAGCAGGCCCATCTCGCGGAACTGGGTGAACACCAGGGCTTGCTCGCCGGCATCGAGCAGGTCGGTGACCAACTCGTCGAAGCGGTGCAGCTTGCCGGACCGACCACCCAACTTCGACCCGTCGCCGAGTGCGTGGGCGGGGTGGTTGCAGATCTGCTTCAGACGGGTGAGCGCGGCCAACACCAACCCTCGCCGTCTCATGCCGTCGGCCTCCTGGACGTCCTTCAGCAGCTGGTCGACGACGGCCTGGTACATGTGGGCCTGCTCGCGGGTGAGCGGGGCCCAGGCGATCTGTTCGACCTTGTCGGGAAGGTCGGGCACGAGCGACTTGTCGGCCTTCGTACGACGCAGCAGGAACGGCCCGGTGAGCGTCCGCAGCGCGGCTGCGGCCGCAGCGTCGCGCCCCTTCTCGATGGGCTGCACGAAGCGGTCGCGGAACGAGGCGAAGCTGCCGAGCAGACCGGGCGTGACGATGTGGAAGATGGACCACAGCTCGCTGAGGCGGTTCTCGACCGGGGTGCCGGTGAGGGCGAGACGCTGACCGGCGGTGATGGCGCGCATGGCCCGAGCGGTGTGGGTGTTCGGGTTCTTCACCGCCTGTGCTTCGTCCATGACGACGGTGGTCCAGTCGACGCGCTGCAGCAGCTCGAGGTCCTTGGCGGCCACCTGGTAGGTGGTGACGACGATGTCGTGCTCGGCGACGCGGTGCAAGAACGCGGCGTCGGCGGCTCGGCCGGTGCCGTGGTGCACCATCACCCGCAGCAACGGCGCGAACCTGGCGGTCTCGGACTCCCAGTTGCGAACGACCGACAGCGGGCACACCACCAGGTGCGGACCCTGCAGCCCGGCCAGGTGGGCGAGCGTCGTGGGGGTCTTGCCCAGACCCATGTCGTCGGCGAGGCACCCGCCCAACCCGAGACCGTGCAGGAACTGCAGCCAGCCCAGGCCGCGCAGCTGGTACGGCCGCAGTGTCGCGGTGAACCCCTCGGGCACCACGCCCTCGTGCATTTCGGACTCGGGCAGGCCGTCGAGCAACTCGCGCACCCACCCGGTGGCCTGCAGGACGTCACTGGTGGTGGCACCGTCGTCGGCCACCAACCCGGCGGCCGCCAGTTCGCGTTCGAGCTCGGCCGCCAGCGCGAGAAGTTCGAGCGCGCTCATCTCGCTGCGTTCGGCGCGGTGCTCGTTCAGGTTGGCGAGGGCGCGACGGGCCTCGGCGCGGTCGAGCTGCACCCACCGTCCACCGATCTCGATGAGGTTCGCGCCTTCCTCGGCGGCCCGACGCAACACCTCGTCGGACACCGGTGTGTTGTCGACGACGACCTGCCACTGCACCAGCGCCGTGGCACCGAACCGACCACTCGAGTCGCCGTCCTTCGGTTCTGCGGTGATGCGCGCCGACGTGCGGCGGCGCACCAGCTTCTCGGGGGCGACGAGCTCGACGCCCACCGCGGCCAACGGGTCGATGCCCTCGAGCGCCGCGGCGGCTTCGTCGACCGACACGGTGACGGTGCGGTGACGCAACCACTCGACCAGTTCGGGCACGGCGACGGCGATCGCGTCGATCGCCTCGGTGATCCGCTGACGGAGCAGCGGATGGAAGCGTTCCTCGCGGGCCAGCGAACGCGCCGCCGGGAGCTTGCCGATGACGTCGTCGGCGGTGCACCAACGACTGCGGTCGTCGGCGTCGACGATCTCGAGCGTCAGCGGCCACTCGCCACCCTCACGCGGGCCATCGACGTGGTCGGCGTCGAGGCCGGGGCCGGAGCTCCTGTCGAGGTCGTCGGTGCTCGGTTCGGGCAACCCGAGACGCAGCCGGGCGCGCAGGATGGGCTCGCCGTCGGCGCGGCGGGCCATCGCGCCGAACTCCTGGGTGGTGCGGGCGACCGCCTCCATCAGGTCGTCGGGCACCTCGAACTGTGCCTGCTGCGAGATGAGTGCGCGAGACACCACTCGGGCGGTGCGGGCGTTCACCGACCGGGTTTCGTCGAACATCGGCGTCCAGCCGCGTCCGACGAGCGTGAGCCGGGTGAGACGGTCGACCATGCTGTTGAGCACCGCGGCCGGCTCGACCGGTGCAGCGGCCGCGACGGCAGGGGGCATGGACCGGAGCAGTTCGCTCGCGGCGGTGACGTCGGATGCGAGCGGCTGCCACTCGCAGTGCCACCAGCGTCCGGTGAGGTGGGTGACCACCGGGAGCACGCGGCCGTTGCGCACCAGGTCGGTGGCGTATCGGTGCAGCGCGCCGAACCAAGCGACCGACGGGCTGATGCCGTCGTGTAGGGCGTCGAGTTCGCCGAGGGAGGCGAGCGTGGTGGGGTCGAGACGCTGCACCATGACGTTCAGGCGACCGTCAGGCAGCGCGAACGGCACGACCCGGGTGGAACCGAGGAAATTGGTCTTCGATCGCCGAGACACGCGGGCCACCTCACCGTGGAGGTTGCCCCCGTACACGCCGCGGCCCGGCTGCCACGCGACGGCTTCGCCGTCGAGCCAGCTGAGCTGCAGCGCCGGGGGTTGGTTGCGCGCAGCCATTCATGCAGTGTACGGAGCGGGTGCGCGGCGGTCATCGGCATCCGCGAGGTCGGTCGCGATCCGGCGGGGCAGCATGTGGGCAATCTGCCGGAAAGGTGTAGAACTGGCACATGAACGACCGGCAGATGAGTGTGCTGTCTCGCGTCGCCCTGGTCGTCGGACCGGTCGCCGCCATCCTCGTGGCCTGGGCCACCGAGTCCTCGAACGCCGGTATGGCACTCGCCAACGTGGCCTTGCTGCTCGCGGCCCTCAGCGTGGGAGCCGCGCTCGTCAGCTGGCCCGCAGGTCTGCTCACGTCGGTCGTGGCCGGTATGGCGCTGAACTACTTCCACACCGTGCCGGTCCACTCGCTGCGTATGACCGAGGGCGCCGAGATCCTGACGGTCGCGCTGCTCATCGGGCTGGGCGCGGTCGTCAGCGCGGCCACGGCCTTGCGTGTACGTCGCCGTACGTTCGCCCACAGCGGTGCCGAGGCCGAGCGGGCCACTCGGGAACTCCGCGATCTGCTCGAGGCGGGAGGCCCGGCGCTTGCGGCCTGGCATGTCGCGCTCGACGGAGCGAACCCGCAACTGGGGTTGCTCGATGCCCGCCTGGTGGTCGGTGAGCCGTCGACGATGCCGGTCGTCGCTCGAAAGGCGTCGTCGGACGACACCGACGTGGTGGTCCTGCCCGAGACCGGCGCCGCCCTGCGTCTGGCCAGCGACGACCGCTTCCTCGTCGTGCGCCCGCAGCAGGGCATCGGCGCGCTCGAGGTCGATCGGCGTGTGCTGTTGCAGTTCGCCGACCAACTCGCCTCCACGCTCGCCTCCACGCTCGACGCGGCCTGACCCCCGGCCCGCAGCCCGGGTCAGCCCGGGTCAGCCCGGGTCAGAAGGTGAACGACTGGGCGGCACCGATCTGCCAGGCGTGCGCCGGGTTGCTCTGCACCGAGCCCGCCGCGGCGGTACGCCGCACCTGCAGCGACACGGCGACGCTCTGCTCACCGGTGGCGTCGGCCGGAACTTTCACCCGCTCGGTGAAGCCGGTGTCGCACCCGTTGCTCGTCGCTGCGAGCGGATCGTCGGGCGTGCAGTACGCGGTGTTCATCGGGATCACAACCGTGAACGGTGGTCGCTCGGTGCCGGTGTCGTCGACCGCTCGAAGCGTGAGTACTGCGCCGTCGGGCATGGTGCGGGCGTAGGTCGTGCACGACGAGCCCGGTGCCGCGGTGTCGAGCGTGGCGGGGCCGCACCACAACGTGCCGGCCCTCGTCGACCATGCCGCCTTCACCGTCCATCCCGTGGGGAACACGGGATCGTCGATGACGACACCGATGTCGTAGGTGGGTGACAGCGGGCTGCGCACCTGGGTGCCGCTCAGGTCGATGGTGAGCCGGTTGCCCGACGCATCGGCCACGAACAGCTGGACGCAGGCGTAGCCACTCCATCCGCCGGGCATGGCGGGATCCAGTTCGATGTCGCCGTCGACGACGATCAACGGACGGCTACGACCGCCGACCGTGCGCTGCTCCTGGGCGATCGCGAAGTGTCCGGCCTTCGTGCGCACGATTCCCTGCTGGTTGTTCGCCCAGCCGGCGCAGTCCGCGTTCTCGACGAGTTCGTGCCGGGCGTAGACCTTGGCGCTGAAGGGGTCGATCGTGGTCGTGGGCGGGATCAGCTCGTCGGCGAGCACCGCGTAGTGCACGTGCACCGTCGGCACCAGTGAGCCGTCGGCGGCGCGCTGTTCGCCGAGCGAACCGAACTCGACCTGGTCGACGAATGGCGGGTCCTCGCCATCGAGCGGCATCGTGATGGTGATCGGACCACCCGACTCGGCGCGCCCCTGCGAGCTGATGCCGAGCAGCGCGACCGCGAGGTCGGCTCGCCCGGCCGAGGCATGCACTCGAACCATGTCGAGCGGCAACGTCAGGCACGCGAGCAGCGAGTGCTGCACGCCTTCGGTCTCCCATGCCGTCTTCCATTGCTGGTCGAACTCGGAAGAGGTCACCATGGTGACCTTCTCGAGCGGCTCGCCGTCGGCCCAGGTGCCCGTGAGGGCGATGCTGGACGGTTGGTTGACGACGACGGCGACGGTGGGTCGCACGGCCGGAACCAGGAACGGGTCGGCCACTGTGGAGCCCTCGATGGCACCGCACATCGACGCGATGGTGCCGGTCGCCGCGAACGGCACCGAGATCGACAGCGGTGCCAGTTGCGGCGCCGGATCGGTGGGTGCATCCAACACGCGGGCGACCCCGCCGGCGCAGGGGGCCGACGCAGCGGTGGTGCACGGGTCGGCGAACGAGTTGCCGCCGGTTGGTGCGAGCGTGGTGGTGCTGTCCGGCAGTTCGGCAGTGCTCGGCGGTGCAGCCGGTGGCACGGCGGAGGTGAACGGCACGGGGGCCACGGGTGCCAGCGCAACGGGCGCGGTGGCGGCCGTCGGTTGCAGCGAGGCGGTGTCGACGGGGACCAGCTTGCCGGTGGCGTCCAGCGCGAAGGGCAGGGCGGCACCCTTGGGCACCTCCACGCCGACATCGTCGGGATGGCCGAGCAGGATGCTCCGATCCACGAGCATCGTGTTCGTCGCGGGCACCGTGCCGCGAGTGGGCGCCGCGGCCTCGAGTTCGGCTCCGGAGGGGAGGGGTCGCCCGACGACGGTGCCGGCATTGCCACCGGCGCCGGTCTCGGTGCCGCGGGTGAACCACCCGACGGCGCCGCCCACGAGCAGCATCACGAGTGGTGCGCCGACGAGGAGTGCCCGAGTTCGTTGCCGGTTCACTTGCATCCGAAGCTCCCCGGTTCGCGCAGCGAGACGTTCACGGTGCCAGACCCCACGTTGCCGGCGCCGTCGGCGGCCGTGGCGGTGATGACGACTGGCACCTCACCAGAGGTCGGGCCGTTCTCGGTGACCACCAGCTTGAAGCGGTTGCCCGCGACGGGCGCAAGACCTGCCGACTGGGGGCCGGCCGGGGTGACCCACGTGGCGATGATCGAACGGATGGACACCGGCAAGGTCGGGTCCGCCACGCTGACCGACACCTCGAGCTCCACCTCGGTGGCGCACTTCGGTGCGGGCGACACGTACAGGTACGGCCGGTTCGCCGACAGCGTGACCACCGGCGGAATGACGTCGGTGGGGGTCGTGGTGGTGGTGCTCGTGGAGGTACTGGTGGAAGTGCTGCTGGTGGTGCTGCTGGTGGTGGACGCACCAGCGACGGTCGTGGGCGGAGCAGTGGTGGACGGGGCCGAGGTGGCCGTGGGCGGCTGCACGTCGCAACCCATCTCGGGGAGACCGCCGGTGCGCACGCTCGTGCCGAGCTGGGCGAGCGGCACCCAGGCCGGTCTGGTGGGGTCGTCGGGATGACGGACGACGCCCCAACGGCCGTCCGAGACACCGATGAGCCACACGTCGTCGCCCGGCTGCAACTGGCCGATGCTCTGGGCGCCGTCCATCGGACAGCTGAACAGATCGACGGCACCGGAGGCCGAGCTGGCCGCCTTCTGCGGCGCGAACTGGGACACGACGAACCAGCCGGCGGCCGCGGCGACGAGACACACGACGAGCAGGATGACGACAGGCGGACGACCGCGTCGACGGTTCATGGACGGGCTCGCGGGAGCAGCACGTCGTCAGTTGAGCAGGTGGAGGCGTGGAAACGCACGCATCACCATCGGCTCAACCGGTCGTGTTCTCCAGTACTTGGAACATCTTCAGGTCGCTCGAGAAGTCGAGCGCATAGTCGCCACCCTCGCGACCGATGCCGCTGATGCCACATCCGCCGAACGGGGCGGTGAGGTCGCGGACGAGGAAGCAGTTGGTCCACACGGTGCCGGCGCGGATGGCGCGACCCATCCGCTCGGCCCGGTCCTGCGACCCTGTGTAGACGATGGCCGACAGCCCGTACGGGGTGCTGTTCGCCAGGCGGACGGCGTCGGCCTCGTCGGTGAACGTCTGGAAGGTGAGCACCGGGCCGAAGATCTCGCGCTGCACGACCTCGCTGTCGTTGCTGAGCGGCTCGATGAGCGTGGGCTCGAACCACAGGCCGTCGTCGCCGCCGAGCGCCGACGCCGCGCCGCCGCGCAGGATGGTGTCGCCCGCGTCGCGCGCCCGCTCGACGAACCCGGCCACTCGACGGGCGTGCTCGGGGTGGATCATCGGGCTGATCGTGGTGCTGGCGTCTCTCGAGTCACCCAGCACGTGCGCATCGGCGAAGCCGTGGAACAGTTCGAGGAACTCGTCGCGCGCCGTCGCCTCGACGAGGAGGCGGGTGCCGGCGAGGCAGACCTGACCGCTGTCGTCGTACTGGCCGGCGGCCTTCTTGGCCGCAGCGGGCAGGTCGCTGTCGGCGAACACCACGAACGGCCCCTTGCCGCCCAGTTCGGCCGTGAACGGCACGATGTTCTCGGCCGCGGCGCGTCCGATGTGCTTGGCGGTGTCGGGCGAGCCGGTGAAGCTGATGCGTCGCAGGCGCGGGTCGCTCACCAGTGCGGCTCCCACCTCCTCGCCGATGCCCTGGACGACGTTGAAGACGCCGGGCGGCATGCCCGCCGCGTGGCACAGGTCGGCCATCAGACTGCAGCTCAGCGGGCTCCACTCTGCGGGCTTGAGGATGACCGTGTTGCCGGCCGCCAGCGCCGGTGCACACTTCCAGGTGCTGAGCATGAACGGGGCGTTCCACGGCGTGATCACCACGGTGGGGCCGGCCGGCATGCGCATGACCCGGTTCGCGGTGCCGTTCGACGACCACACGCGCTCCTCGTACTGCTCGGCCAGATCCGCGTAGGCGCGAAAGTTGCGCGCGCCCCGCGACAGCACACGCAACCGCAGGCTTTCCTCCAGCATCGCCATGTCGAGGCATTCGACGATGGCGAGCGACGGCACGTGCTCGTCGATCAGATCGGCGACGCGACGCATGACGTCGCCGCGGCCCTTCACGCCCATCGCGGCCCACTCGGGGAACGCGTCGACCGCGGCGGTGACGGCGAGGTCGGCGATCTGTGCATCACCGCGCGACACGTCGGCGAGCTTCACCGACCAGTCGAGCGGTGAGCGATCCTCGAACGTCGCGGTGGAGGCGATGCGTCGACCGCCGATGTAATGATCGGTGCCGACGGGCACGCCGCCGACGTCGACTCGGGTGCCGTCGGTGACCGGCCAGGGAAGCCTGGCGTCGCTCACTGGTACCCCTCGGGCAGCTTCGGATGCACGCGGGGGAACGGCAGTTCACTGCGGTCGGTGTTGTGCGGGCGCCGCTGTCCGCGCAGCGGCCAGTCGCCGCCGAGCGCGGTGCTGAGCACCTCTTCGGTCTCGGTGGGCTGGGCACCGATCTCGTCGCTCACGGGCGCCGGGCCTTCGACGATGTGGTTGGTGAGCGCGCCAAGGCCTTCGACCTCGACGGTGACGATGTCGCCCGGTTGCACCGGGCGGCTCATCGCCGGTGTGCCGGACAGGATGATGTCGCCGGGAACCAGGGTGATGAGGCGGGCGATGTCGGCGACGAGGTAGTGCATGTCCCACGCCATTTCGTCGGTGCTGCCGTCCTGCCGGACGACGCCGTTGACCGACGTGGTGATGCGCTTGCCGTGGAAGTCCCAGTCGGTGACGAGCCCGGGTCCGATGGGGCACAGCGTGTCGGCACCCTTCACGCGCAGCATCGAGCCACTGTCGGTGTCGCGGAAGTCGTGCAGGCCGTAGTCGTTCGCGACCGTGTAGCCGGCGATGTAGTACGCCGCCTCGGCGTGGCTGACGTTGCGGCACGTGCGGCCGATGACGATGGCGACCTCGCCCTCGTAGTTCAACCACTTGCAGTTCGACGGCCGCACGACGGCGGCGCGGTGCGAGTTCAGTGCACTCACCGGTTTGTGGAAGTACGTGGGAGCCGGCGGCAGTGACACCCCGAACTCCTGGACGCGGCTGACGTGGTTCAGGTGGCAGCAGATGATCTTCGTCGGTTCGACCGGTGGCAGGTGCACGGCGTCGGCGACGGCGATGGTGCGGCCGTCACGGGCGACGAGCGCGTCGCCGTCGCGCTGCATGGCGGTGGGATACCCCTCGAGGAGAATCCTGCGGATGTCGGACACGGTGATCCCTTCCCCGTCCTGAGGTCGTTTGGGGCCAAACTATAGTGTCCGGCCATGACTGCGTTGAACGGGTTCATCTTCCCTCGCACGGCACAGGGCGGGGCATCGATGCTGCCCCCGATGCCGTGGCACTACAGCGGCGACCTCATCACCGTCGAGTACCGCACCGACCCGTCGCGCGTCGCCGAGTTGCTGCCCGACCCGCTCACGCTGGTGCCCGACGACCAGGACCCCGGCGCAGTGGCGATGATCTTCGCCGACTGGCAGAGCTGTGGCGACGACTACAGCGAGCTGATGGATCCCGTGCGGTCCCAGTACAAGGAGGCCTTCGTGGTGGTCAGGTGCATGTATCAGGGCAAGACCTTCAGCCGCTGCGTGTACATCTGGGTCGACAAGGACTTCGCGATGGTGCGCGGCCACTTCCAGGGGTACCCGAAGAAGCTCGGCAGCATCTGGCAGACCCGACCGGTGACGGTCGGCAAAGCCGGTCCGCGCATCGCCGCCGGTGGGTCGTTCGCCGGCACCGTGGCGTACCACGACCGGCGCATCGTCAACGGCTACGTCACCCTGCGCGAGCCGAGCGACACCAACGGCTTCGTCAACGGTCATCCGATGGTGCACTCGCGGTTCATGCCGCGCATCGAGGGCGATGGAACCGACAGCTACAGCGAGCTCGTCACCATGGGCGGCCGCGACGTGGAGCTGGGCCCGGCCTGGCGAGGTGACGCCGCCATCGAGCTGTTCTCCAGTCCGGTGGAGGAGTTCGCCCGTCTCGAGGTGCGCGAGGTCATCGGCGGCTACTTCCGCCAGGTGGGCACCACGTTCGCCGGCGGAACCACCCTGGAGGCGCAATGAGCGCCGGCCCCACCGCAGTTCCCGGCCGTGGCGCTGGCCGTGACGCTAGCCATGACGCCGGCGTGGACGTCGACCTGGGCCGGGACGACCTCGACATCGTCGACCCCGACTCGTACCTGAACGGCTTCCCCCACGCGACCTTCCAGCGACTGCGCGACCACGACCCGATCAGTTGGTGGCCCGAGCACGACGGCGGCAAGGGATTCTGGGCGGTCACCCGGTACGAGGACCTGCTGTACGTCAGCCAACACGTCGAACTGTTCTCCAGCGCGCAGGGCATCACCCTGGAGGAGATCGAGGGTGACGACTTCGAACTCCGCCGCAACATGCTCGAGTACGATCCGCCCGAACACACCCGCTATCGCCGTCTGGTCAGCAAGCCGTTCAGCCGCCGTGAGGCGTACACCTACGAGGACGGCATCCGCGGTCTCGCACGCGACGTCGTGCTCGAGGCGCACGAACTGGGTACGCAGTTCGACTACGTCGACCGCGTGGCCAAGCAGCTCCCCATGCGCATGCTCGGACGTCTGCTCGGTGTTCCCGACAGCGACGGCGACTGGCTCGTCGAGCAGGGCGACGCGCTGCTCGGCAACCTCGACCCCGAGATGACGCAGTACCCGGTGGGCCTCACCGACACCGACGAGTTCAAGCACATCCCGTTCCG
>JANMFL010000227.1:0-2436 GCA_031377945.1 Acidimicrobiaceae bacterium
CACACGGCCATGCCGACCACGTCGGTGGAAGCTCATTCTTCGCCGACGACCGGCCGGTGGTGGTCGGCCACGAGAACGTGGCGGCCCGACTCGACACTACGACGCCACGAACAACTGGAACCTCATCATCAACGCTCGGCAGTTCGGCGGCATCGCTGGCGAGCTGAACCTCGGCGTCGGCACCGGTGCCGGCGACGGGCTGAAGGTGTGGGGCAAATAGCTCGGTCGCAGGGTCCTGCCGTCCACCACCCTTCGCCCCGACGAGACGTTCGCGACGTCGAGGAACCTCGATGTGGGGGGCCAGCACATCGAACTGCACCACGCCCGTGGCGAGACCGACGACCACCTCTGGGCGTGGCTGCCGGAGCGCAGGGCGATCATGACGGGCGACTTCCTCATCTGGAACTTCCCGAACGCCGGCAACCCGCAGAAGGTGCAGCGTTACCCCATCGAATGGGCGGCAGCACTGCGCTCGATGATCGCTGTGGAACCGGAACTCCTGTTGCCCGCTCACGGTCTTCCCATCGTCGGCAGAGCGCGCATCGCGCGTGTCCTCGACGACGTCGCCGGAGCGCTGGAGCTGCTGGTGCGCGAGGTGCTCGCCCTCATGAACGCCGGAGCGACGCTCGACACAATCATCCACTCGGTCTCGGTACCGGCCGACACGCTCGCCAAGCCGTACCTGCGCCCGCTGTACGACGAGCCCGAGTTCGTCATCCGCGGCATCTGGCGCCAGTTCGGCGGTTGGTGGGATGGTGCGGCGTCGCGGCTGAAGCCCTCCCCCGACGCCCACCTCGCCGCCGCCGTGGCGGAACTCGCCGGCGGCGCCGACGTGTTGTTGCGCCGCGCGCAGCACGCCGCCGGCGACGGCGATCTGCGATTGGCGTGCCACCTCGCCGACCTCGCCGGCTGGGCTGCACCCGATGACCCCATCGTCCATGCAGGTCGGGCCGAGATCTTCCTGGCACGCCGCAAGGCCGAGCCGAGCCTGATGAGCAAGGGCATCTTCGCCGCCGCCGCCCGCGAGAGCCAGGTGGTGGTCGAGCGCAACTCGCCTACTGCCGACTGACCGTCACCAGTACCAGCGCCACCACGGCCAACCCCATGCCGACCGCCTGCCACCGGCCGATGTGTTCCTTGTCGATGGTGGCGGCGAGCGCCACCGTGCTCGCCGGATAGAGCGAGGCCACGACCGCGACCACCGACAGCAGCCCGCCGCGCGTCGCGGCCAGGTACAGCCCGTTCGCCGCCATGTCGAAGACGCCCGCGACGACGGCGATGGTCATCGAGACGCGATGCGGGACACGACGCTGACCGGTGACCAGCAGCAGCGTGAAGAGCATCGGCACCGATGCGAACCGAGCGATCGCGAGCGGCCACACGCCGGCGTCGGCGTCGGCTCGGTCGAAGGCGACGAACAGCAGTCCGAAGCACGCACCCACGGCCACCGCGAGTGCGACGATGCGCGGTGGCGTCGAGTGTTGGTGGGTGCCCAGCGCGCCGCTGACCAACGCGACGGCCGCCACGGCCAGGCCGATGCCGACGAGAGCAAGTGCGCTCGGCCGTTCCCCGGTCGCAAGGCCCACGACGACCGGAACTGCTGCACCCTCGACCGCGCTCACCGGCGCGACCACCGTGATGTCGCCGTGCGCGAAGCCGTGGTACAGACCGGTGATGCCGAGCGCACCGAACACGCCACCGCCGGCGCTCCAGAGCCACGTGCTCGCGTCGGGCGAGGGTGTTCCCATCGCCAACACCAGTCCGAGCACGAGCACCAGGCTGACGAGTTGTCCGGTGGCCGTGACGACGACGCTCGGCTGCACCCTGCTGGCGCGGCCACCGAGATAGTCGCCGACGCCGTAGACGACGGCGGAGCACAACGCGAGCAGCACGGGCATGGGCCGCTCAGTCAACCACGACGCGCCGAGCGACGCTCTGGCCGACGCACGACCGACTCAGGCCGCCGGGCACACCACCAGGGTCGCCTGTGCCACCACATCGCCCGACGGACCGTGCGACCCGCTGTCCGCCGACGCGGCGGACTCGCGGGAGATCTGCAGCAACGGGAATGCGTCAGCGGGAACACCGGCCCAGCCGCGCACGTCCTCCATGTCGTGGAACGATCCAGCGGGTACCCATTCCGAACCGTCGCAGTTGCGCATCCACAATTCGTAGAAGTCGCCGCCCTCGCGCCGCGGCAGTCCGGGCACGCGAATCTCGATCTCGAGCCCCGACGAGTACTGCGTGAACGATCCGTGGCCGAGCACTCTCGGAGCGCCACCCGTGCCGACCACGGCCATGGTGCCATCCGGATGGGCCGGTCCGTCCTGCCCGACGGCGATCGCGATCGCGGCAGCCGCCGCGGCGCCGACGGCGATCCCGGCGACCGCCGCACGCCAACGCCGGCCACGGTCCGCAGCAGCGGGCTCGGGGCGT
>JANMFL010000235.1:0-9439 GCA_031377945.1 Acidimicrobiaceae bacterium
GGCTGGAAGCGCAGCGGCACCGTCGACAGCTTGTCCATGAAGTCGTCCATGGAGGTGGGCACGCCGACGCTGCGGATGCGGTTGGCCTGGTACACCCGGTCGATCGGGTGGACCTCCATGCCCATCAGCAGGCCGCCGTAGGTGAGTCCACTGGTGTGGCTGAGCAGGTCGCGGAAGCTGATGCCGCGATGCGCGGGTTCGGTGACCATGTCGTCACCCGTGTTGATCGATGGGCCCGAGAGCCACACCCGATGCTGCTTCCACGACGGGAAGAACCGCGACACCGGGTCGTCGAGCTGGAACAGCCCGCGTTCGAACAGTTGCATGAGCGCGATCGACGTGAGTGGCTTCGTCATCGAGAAGATGCGAAAGATGGTGTCGTCGCCGATGGGCACGTTGCGTTCGCGGTCGCGACGACCGAGCGAGGCGTGGTACGCCACCTTGCCGTGGCGGCCCACGGCGACTTCGGCGCCCGCGATCTTGCCCTTCGAGACATAGTGCTGGTCGAGGTGCGCGGCGATGCGCTGCAGCCGCCCTGCATCCATTCCTGTTCCGGCGATGTCGACCTGCATTGCGTCCCCCTGGGAGAATCGTCCGATGTCCGTGTGCTACCGATGCCCCCACTGCGGCGAGCAGCTCACGAAGGCCGAGCGTACGTGGTCGTGTGCATCGGGCCACGGGTTCGACGTTGCTCGTGAGGGGTACGTGAACCTGATGGTCGGTGGGCGGCTCGCAGGAGGACCGAGCGGCGACGACGACGCGATGGTGCGGGCGCGCCGCGCCGTGTTCGACGCCGGCTGCTACGACCCCGTGGTCGATGCGGTCGCATCGACCGTCGCCTCGGCGATCGCGTCCTCCGGGACCGCGTCCGGGGGGACCGTGGGTGCGGTGCTCGACGCCGGTTGTGGCGAAGGCACCTACCTGGCGCGCTCGGTCGCGGCATCGGGTGCCCACGGATGGGGCATCGACATCTCCAAGGTCGCCGTGCGCCTCGCCGCTCGCCGATACCCGGCGTGCTCGTTCGCCGTGGCGTCGTCGTATCGGCTTCCGTTCGCGGACGAGTCGTTCGACGCGCTGATCGACGTGTTCTCGCCGCGTCCGTTCGACGAACTGCTGCGAGTGCTGCGGCCCGGTGGGGTGGCGGTCGTGGTCACGCCGGGCCCGGATCACCTGGCGCAGTTGAAGGCGTTGGTCTACGACCGTCCGCGTCCTCACGTCGACGACGAGCCCGCCCCGGAGGCCGAGTCGGTGCAATCGGTGCGGTTCACCGTCGACCTCGCCGAGCGTGGGCTGCGTCGGCAGCTGCTGGAGATGACGCCCTACTGGTGGAGCGCCACCGACGAGCGGCGGGCGCGCGTCGAGGCAGCCCTCACGTCGGTGGACGCCGACATGGTGCTCACCACGTACCGTCGCTGACCTCGGCCCGGTCAGTTGACCTTGAGCGCAGCGCTGAAGACCTTCTTCGGCTTCAGCTCGGTGGCGATGCGGGTCGCGATGGCCTGGAACGCCTTGGCGGTCTCGCTGTCGGGGTCGGCGACGGTGATCGGCTTGCCGTCGTCGCCGCCTTCACGCAGCGCCTGCACCAGCGGCAGCTGGCCCAGCAGCGGCACGTCGAGCTCGTCGGCGAGTTCCTGACCGCCACCCGCGCCGAAGATCTCGTAGCGCGTGCCGTCGTCACCGGTGAACCAGCTCATGTTCTCGATGATGCCCTTCACGGGCAGGTTCACCTTCTGTGCCATGGCCGCGGAGAGGCGGGCCACCTTCTGCGCAGCGGGCTGCGGTGTGGTGACGACGTAGACCTCGCCTCGCGGCAGGTACTGGCTGAGGCTGAGGGCGATGTCACCCGTACCGGGTGGCATGTCGATGAGCAAGAAGTCGGGATCGTCCCAGAACACGTCGGCCAGGAACTGCTCGAGCGCCTTGTGCAGCATGGGCCCACGCCAGATGACGGCCTGGCCCTCGGGGACGAAGTAGCCGATGCTGATGCAGGTCACACCGTTGGCCGCCGGCGGCACGAGCATGTCGTCGATGACGACCGGGTCGCGGTCGGTGCCGAGCATGCGCGGGATGGAGTACCCGTAGATGTCGGCGTCGACGACGCCGACCTTGTACCCCTGCGAGGCGAGCGCGACCGCGAGGTTGACGGTGACGCTGCTCTTGCCGACGCCGCCCTTGCCGCTGCTGATGAGGAGCGGGCGGGTCTTGTTGCCGGGCTGGTTGAAGGGGACGGCCTTGCCCTCGGCATGCCCGTGTCCGCCCTGCGGATTCGGTGCGCCGTCGTGGCTGTGACCGTGCCCGGCGCCGCCCATCATCTCGCGTACCTTGCCGCGCTCGGCGTCGGTCATCACGCCGAACTCGAGGGCCACGGCCGTGACGCCGTCGAGCGCGGTGACCGCCGTGGCAACCCGTGACTGGATCTCGTTCTTCAAGGGGCAACCGGGCACCGTCAGGGCGATCTCGATGCGCGCCGTGGCACCGTCGAGCTGCACCGACCGGACCATGCCGAGGTCAACGATGCTGCGGTGGAGCTCGGGGTCCTCCACGGGGCGAAGGGCGTCGATGATCTGCTCGGTGGTGGGCATCGTGGGTCTCCGGTCAGGCGGTTCGCGGGTGCGCGTCCGAATTACCACTACGCGCATAGGTAGAATACCTGCGTGGCCACGAACTCGACCTCCTTCACGAGCACCGTCTCGGCCATCACCGACGCGTTCGGCGACCCCACCCGTCGCGGCATCTACCTGATGGCCCGAGAACGCGAGCAGGGCGTGACCGCAGCGCAGGTGGCCGAGCAGTTCGGGGTGCACCCGAACGTCGCCCGTCACCATCTCGACAAGTTGTCCGCCGGCGGTTACCTGGAAGTCGTCATCGAGCGGGCCGAGGGAGCGGGCGCCGGCCGCCCGTCGAAGCACTACCGGGTGCCGGCCGACGCCCGGGCCGGCGTGGTCGACGTGCCCGTGAAGAGCGACGATCTGGTGCTGTCGCTGCTCGGTCGGGCGCTGCGCCTGCTGCCGCGTGATCAGGCGGAGTTGATGGCCGAGGAAGTGGGTCAGGAGTACGGCGCGGCGATGGCACTGGGCATGACCGGTCCCGACCTCGCCTCCGGCCAGCGCAGCCTGCGGTCGGCGATGCAGGCGGTTGCCGATGCGCTCACTGCGCACGGGTTCGCCGCTCATGCCGACCAGCGCAACAACCAGCTGCGGATCATCAACAACCACTGTCCGTTCGGCGATGTCGCCATCGAGCATCCGGTGATCTGCGCGGTCGACCGTGGCATGGTGCGCGGCATGTTGGCGGCCCTGCACGGCGACGCCGATGTCAGCACGTTGCAGTCACTCGCGCGGGGCGACACCTTCTGCGCCACCTCGGTCTGACGGTCCCGCACCACTCACGTCGCGGCCGTTCACCAGGAACTTGAGTTCGCGGGGGTTGGCCGGCGGGCGGATTCATTGGCGGAGTTGGGCGTACTCGATGACCCGGGCGACGATCGCGTCGCCGCGGTCACCGGCAGTGACCTTGGCGACGCTGCCGCAGTCGAACGGGGGCTGGGGGTCGTACTCGATCATCAGTTGTGCGGCCTCGGCGGCGGTGCGGTCGACGAGCAGTTCGGTCAGCCGCAGCGCCATGTCGATGCCGCTGCTCACCCCGGCGGCGGTGATGATGCGCCGGTCGAGGTGCTCGACCACGCGGTCGGCCACCGGCGTCGCTCCCGTCGCCTCCAGTTCGGCGTAGCACGACCAGTGCGTGGTCGCCGTCAGGCCCTGTAGCAGTCCGGCGGCACCGAGCACGATCGAGCCCGTGCACACCGAGGTGGTGAACGTGGTGGTCTCGTGGGCGGTCCGCAACCAGTCGACGACGCGCTGGTCGAACTGCAACGGGCGCGTGCCGACGCCACCCGGGAAGACGATCACGTCGGGGCGGGGGAAGTCCTCGAACGTGCCGTCGACGGTGATGCCGAGGAGCCCGTTCTCGCTGCGGACCTCGCCTCGCTCGTGGCCGATGAACGTCACGTCGATCGACGGGATGCGCTGCAGCACCTCGTACGGACCGATGCCGTCGAGTGCGGTGAAGCGAGGAAAGAGGGGGATGACGACCTGCATGGGTGTTTCCTTTCGTGGAGAGATCGTGAGTGAGTCGGTTGGGACGGGCTCAGGCGACCGTGCGGAACCGTCGCCGGTACGCATCGGGGGCGACCCCGAGTCGCCGTTGGAACGAGCGGCGCAAGGTCTCGGCCGTGCCGAAGCCGCACTGTGCAGCGACCACGTCGAGCGTGTCGCTCGTGGTCTCGAGTTCGCGTCGGGCGGCTTCCACGCGCACGCGCTCGACGTAGCGACCAGGGGGCTCGCCGACTTCGGCGGTGAACACCCGGCTGAAATGGCGGACGCTCATCGCGGCGGCTGCGGCCAGAGTGGCGAGCCGATGGTCGCCGCCGGGCGCGGCCTCCACCAGTGCCTGGACGGCGCGCACCGTCGACCGTTCCGCTCGCGGTACCCACACGGGCGCGGCGAACTGGGTCTGACCTCCTGGGCGGTGCAGGAACATCACCAGCCAGCGTGCAACCGTCTGGGCCACCTCGGTGCCGAGATCCTCCTGCACCAGTGCGAGCGCGAGGTCGATGCCCGCCGTCACGCCGGCGCTGGTCCACACCCGACCGTCGTGCACGTAGATCGGGTCGGGGTCGACGCACACGTCGGGGAACTCGGCGGCCAGGCGTTCGGCCCGCGCCCAGTGGGTGGTGACGGTGCGTCCGTCGAGCAGGCCCGCTGCGGCCGCGAGGAACGTGCCGGTGCACACGGTGGCCAGTCGGCGACAGGACGGGGCCATGTTGCGCACCCAGTCGACCAGCGCCTCGTCGTGCTGGGCGGCCTGGACGCCGTCGCCGCCGGGCAGGAGGAGCGTGTCGATCTCGGTCGCCGACCCGACTGTCGAGAACGACGCAGTCCCCAGTTCCAGACCGCTCTCGCATCGCACGGGGCCACCTGCCACCGAGACGAGACTCACCCGGTACCCGCTGCGACGACCCAGTCCGGCCGCGACGCGAGTGGCCGACGAGAACACCTCCAGCGGCCCGACCGCATCGAGCGATTGCAGGCCGGGAAAGGCCACGATCACGATGTGACGCAACGGAGACGACGACATGGATCCAGCCTGCACGCCGCCGCCGGTGGCGTCAATGCCATGACTCCCACGAATTCGGACATACGGCGGCATGGACCATCAGCACGGTCGAGATGCCGTCATCGCTGGCCACGGGCACCACGGAGACCATGCGACGGGGACCATGCCACGGTGACCATGCCACGGGTACCATGAGTCGGAACGACCCATTGAAAGGACCACCGTGGACGTACGTATCGGTGTCACCCAGACGGCCCGCGACATCGCCATCGAGATCGCCGACGACGTCGATCGCGACGCAGTGAAGGCGAAGGTCGACGCGGCGCTCACCGGTGCGGTCGACGTGCTGTGGCTCACGGACAAGAAGGGGCGCGACGTCGCGGTCGCCGCCGCCAAGATCGCGTTCGTCGAGATCGGTTCTGCCGAGACCGACCGCCGCATCGGCTTCGGCGGCTGAGCACCCGCTCGTGAAGGAGATCGCGTCGTGAAGGGCATCATCCTCGCCGGGGGCACCGGCAGCCGCCTGTGGCCCATCACGCGCGGGGTCAGCAAGCAGTTGTTGCCGGTGTACGACAAGCCGATGATCTACTACCCGCTCACCACGCTCATGCTGGCGGGCATCCGCGACGTGCTCATCATCACCACGCCGCACGAACAGGCCGGGTTCATCGCGCTGCTCGGCGACGGGTCGCAGTGGGGTATCCGCATCGAGTACGCGGTGCAAGCCCAGCCGAACGGTCTCGCCCAAGCGTTCGTCATCGGTGCCGACTTCGTGGCCGGCGGACCGAGTGCCCTGGTGCTCGGCGACAACATCTTCTTCGGCCACGGCCTGGTCGACCAGCTCGAGGTCGCCGCTCGACGACCCGCCGGCGCCACCGTGTTCGGCTACCGGGTGCACGATCCCGAGCGCTACGGAGTCGCCGAGATCGACGCCGACGGCAAGGTGCTCAGCATCGAGGAGAAGCCGGCCACGCCGCGCAGCAACTATGCCGTGACAGGTCTGTACTTCTACGACGAGCAGGTGGTGGACATCGCTGCCGACCTGCAACCGTCGGCGCGCGGCGAGTACGAGATCACCGACGTGAACCGCGAGTACCTGCACCGCGGTCAGCTGCACATGGAGCTGCTCGGGCGTGGCTTCGCGTGGCTCGACACCGGAACGTACGACTCGCTGCTCGAGGCAGGCAGCTTCGTGGCCACGCTCGAGAAGCGACAGGGCCTGCAGGTCGCGTCGCCCGACGAGATCGCCTTCCGGGCCGGCTGGATCTCGGCCGCCGATCTGGTCGCCAACGCCGAGCCGATGGCGAAGAACCCCTACGGAGCATCACTGCTGCGACTTGCCGCCGAAGGTCCGAACGGGTGAGCGCCCTCCGGCCGGCCTCGCTGTGACCGATCTTCTCGACCGGCAACTGCTCTTCGTCACAGGGAAGGGCGGCGTGGGCAAGACCACCACCGCCGCGGCGCTGGCCGACCTGGCCGCGCGACGGGGCAAACGGACACTCGTGTGCGAGATGGACGCCAAGGGCGCCATCGCCGCGGCGTTCGAGGTGAGCGAACTGCGTTTCGAACCCACCGAGGTGCAGCCCGGGCTGTACGCGATGGCGATGAACACGGAGGACTCGTTGCGCGAGTACCTGCGCGTGGTCGTGCGCATCCCGCTCGTCGGGCGCATCGGACCGTTGGCGCGCACGTTCGACTTCGTCGCCGATGCCGCGCCCGGCGTGAAGGAGATCCTGGCGATCGGCAAAGTGGCCTGGGAGGTACGCGAGCGGCACTACGACCTGGTGGTGGTCGACGCCGAGGCGAGTGGTCACATCGTCGCCCAGATCGATGCGCCGCGGGCCATCCGCGAGCTCGTGCAGGTCGGCCCGGTGCGCGATCAGACCGAATGGATGCTGCAGATCCTCGGCGACCACGACCGCACCGGTCTGGTGTGCGTGACGACTCCCGAGGAGATGCCCATCACCGAGACCATCGAGTTGGTCGAGAAGGTGCGCACGACCACCGACGTCGACGTGGCCGGGGTGATCGTCAACCGCATGCTGCCCGAGTGGTTCGTGGGCCGAGATCGCGAGGTGTTCGACGCGCTCAGTCTCGGCGTGCCGCAGGAACTGCTCGCCGCGACGGTCGGGTCACATGCGGCCACCGTGTTCCGGGCGGCCGGCCTCGCGCAGTTGCGTCACGAGGTGGCCGAGGACTACCTGGTCCGCCTGCGCGACCAACTTCCTGCAGGGGTGCCGGTGCACGTCGTGCCCGAACTGTTCACCAAGGCGATCGGCCGGCGGGTCGTGGCGCTCATCGCCGACGAGCTCGACGAGGTGTTGGGCTGATGGTCCTGCGGGCATCGACCTACTCGCTGGGCGACCTGTTGTCGGCGAAGGAGATGGTGGTGGTGTGCGGGAGCGGAGGCACCGGCAAGACCACCGTCGCCGCCGCGCTCGGTGCCGTCGCCGCCGCCACCATCGGCGGCCGCGTCCTGGTGCTCACGGTCGACCCCGCTCGTCGGCTGGCCACCGCACTCGGGCTCGGACCCATCGGCAACACCGCCGTCCAGGTGCCGCCATCGGCGTTCGCCGACGCCGGGCTGGAGTGCCGGGGCGAGCTGTGGGTGGCCATGCTCGACACCAAGGCCGGCTGGGACGACCTCATCCGTCGCCACGCCCCTGACGCGGCGCTGCGCGATCAGGTGTTGGCCAACCCGTTGTACCGCAACATCACCGGCCGCTTCGTGAACAGCCACGACTACATCGCGATGGAGCAGTTGCACGACCTGCACACCTCGGGCCGGTACGACCTGGTGATCATCGACACGCCGCCGTCGCGCAACGCGCTGGACCTGCTCGATGCGCCGGGCCGGATGAAGGAGTTCTTCGGCAGCCGACTGCTGAAGTGGCTCACCGTGCCGTACCGGTCGCGCCTGTTCACCATGGCGTCGAAGCCGTTCTACCAAGTGGCCGACCGGGTGCTGGGCTCGCGCTTCTTGCAGGACATCGCCGAGTTCTTCATCCTCTTCCAGACCATGGAAGCCGGGTTCGTGTCCCGGGCTGCGAAGGTCGAGCGGCTGTTGACCGACGACCGCACCACGTTCGTCGTGGTCACCACGCTCGAGGCCGCTCCGGCTCGCGAGGCCCGTTACCTGGCCGATGAACTGCAACGGCGGCGCATGCCACTGGGTGCCATGGTGCTGAACCGCACCCTGCCCGCGAGCGTGCGTCAGGCAGCCGTGGTGAAGGCGGCCGGAGCCCTGCGCGATGTCGCCGCCGACGCTGCCCAGGTGCGCGAGTTGGCAAAGGTCGCTGCGGCAAAGCCTGCGGAGGTGAAGCGGGTGCTCGGTGAGGTGGCCGATCGTTTCCGCGACGTGACGGTGGTGGCCGGCCGTGAGGCCGAACGGCGCGCCGAGTTGGCATCGGCCGCGCCCATCACGGTCGTGGTGCCCACCATGCCCACCGACGTGCACGACCTGCCCACGCTGCTCGCACTCGGCGGGCACCTGCTGTCGTGAAACCCGTTCGCGGTCTGCGAAACGCGGTGCGGCACCTGCCCGCGTGGCATGCTCGTGGGATATGGCCACGCTCGGCGAGCTCACCCGCCAATACACGTCTCTGACTCGAGAACAGATCGAACACCTCCAGCGCCTGATCGGCGAGTGGGGGATGTTGGCCGACCTCTCGTTCGCCGACCTGCTGCTCTACGTCCCCGGCGACGACGGGCGCTGGATCGTCATTGCCCACGTCCGACCCGCCACCGGTCAGACCGTGTACCAGATGGACTACGTAGGGACGCCGGCCGAGGTCGAGCTGCCGTTGCTGGACAAGGCGTTCCGCAGCGGCGAGATCTGCGAGGGCGAGATCGAGGTCGAGGCCGTGCCCGAGCCGGTACGGATGATGGCCACGCCGGTCCGTCACGGCGACAGGGTGCTCGCAGTGCTCAGCCGCGAATGGGCCAGCCGCTCGGGCCGTCAGCCGGGTGAACTGGAGCGCACGTACATCGCGCTCTTCCAGCGTTTCGCCTCGATGATCGCCGACGGGTCGTTCCCGTTCGACGGTCCCGTCGCCGACTCCAGCGCCGCACCTCGGGTGGGCGACGGCGTGCTGGTGCTCGACGAAGAGGCCCGCGTTCGCTACGCCTCGCCGAACGCCGTGTCCGCGCTGCACCGCGTCGGCATCGGCGCCAACGCCGTCGGCATGCGGTTGGCCGAGTTGGGCTTCAACGACAGCCCGGTGCGGCGTGCCTTCGAGACCCGCCTGCCGGTGATCGAGGAGTTCGACCAGACCGCCGACGTCACCCTGTTGGCCCGCTGCATCCCGGTCTCGGCGGGCGGTGA
>JANMFL010000242.1:0-25726 GCA_031377945.1 Acidimicrobiaceae bacterium
CGCAGCGCCGGGTGACGATGCACCTCTTCGACGAGACCGTGAGCACCTGTGCGTACGTCGGCGGGGTCGGTCTGGCGCCCGCGCCGTGCCACGAGTGTGAGGACGACGGTCACCACGACCGTCGCGACGGCGACGGCGATCAGGATCGGCACGTGCGGCCTCCACCGACGCGGCGCGGGATCACGTCACGATCCGATCGCGCTCGGCCGATTCCACGACATCTGCGCTCGGGCCGGCACCTTCGGCGTTCGGGTTGACCTCGGCGTTCGGGTTGACCCGGTCGCTCGGGTTGAAAATGGCGGCGCCCTCTGGCGACCGTGCCAGGACGAGCGCAGTGACGGCCACCGCAGCGAAGCCCAAGACGGTGCCCGCAACGGTGTCCGAGAGGAAGTGCATGCCGCGGTACAAACGCGACAGCGCGACGACGATTGGGACGAGCGCGCTGAGGACCACGGCCACGACTCGCGCCCACCGCTTGCGGGTGTGCAAGAACACCACCACAGCGATTGCGGCATAGGCGGCGGCCGCCGCGGTGTGCCCGCTCGGAAAACTGGAGCCGACCGGCGAACCATCGAGTCGGGGCACATCAGGTCGATTGCGCCCCACGACCGTGGTGACCGCGATGAATGCGGCGGCCTCGATGACGAGCGAGATGACCAGCAAGGCCGGTTCGAACCAGCGTCGCCAGAGCCTCAGGAACACGAGCGCGAGCACCGCCGTCACGACGACCTTGGTGGTCGTTTCGGCCAGGAGCGAGCCCCACACGGTGACATGGCTCCACGTCGGGGTCCGATGAGCGACGAACCAATCCGCCACGCGCTCATCGGCGCGCACGATCGGACCGTCTGCGAGCGGGCCGGTGAGGAGGGTGCCGAGGCCAATCCATACGACCGTCAACACTGCCCAGCCGCACAGAAGCTGCACGGTCTGGCGCCGGTGCACAGGCCATGTCGCCCGAAGGCCGCCGCTGGGCGCGGTCACGGTGCTTGCAGCTTGCGATGTGTGAACGTCGCCAGGCAGAACAGGCCGTAGGCGGCGAATCCGACACCGATGACGACCACGACGAAGAGGCCCCAGGTCTCGGTGGCCAAGCGGCGAAGGGCACCGTCGAGCCCGGTGGCCTGTGCGGCGTCGTAGGTGACGGCCGCGCGGAGCAGGAAGAAACCGATCAGCCCGATGCCGAGGCCACGTCCGATCTCTCCGACCGCACCGAGGCGCTCCGTCCAACGACGCCGTTGCGGCGAGAGGGACGACAGGTCGAGCTCGTCGGTGACATCGCCTCGGAGACCTTTGACGAGCCGGTAGAGCCCCACTGCGATGGTGATCGCTCCCACGATGCCGATGACGAGACGGCCGCCGGAGTTCGCCATGAAGCGGTCCGAGATCGAGCGCACTGTTGCGTTGCCATTCGGGTTGGCGCGTCCGCTGCGGGCGAGTGAGATCGCCGTCACGGCGAACGTGGTGTAGATCACTGCACTGACCAGGTAACCGATGCGCTTCAGCCACGCCTTCGTGTCACTGCCGCCGGGAAGCAGCGCGGAGACCACGCGCCATGCGGCATAGATCAACATGCCGCCTGCCAGAATCCACATCAGCAGCGCGCCGCCCGACATCTGAGCGATCGTCTTCAAGGCACCGGTCGGACTCGCCTCTTTGTTGGGCGCGGCGGCCGCGTCGGACCAACCCGACGCCTTGGCTGCGATCGACAGAGCAAGCACGCCCGCCACGACATACACGACACCCTTCGCGAACCAGCCGGCACGACCGAACTTCACGACCCCGGGATGGTCGCTCGCGAGACGACCGACGGGGTTGTGTGGCAACGCATGCGCATTTGACATGTGGACACTCCTTCGACGATCCACTCGTACCCGGATGTGCCCGACGGCAGACCTCCGACCCTGTGCTGCGCGGCGTCGATGGCAGCGTCTGCAGCCGCGGCCGCGTGGACGGCCAACTGGATGCGTACTCAGCGATCGGGTGCGACGGGCTCGGACTCCGGTTCGAGGTCGAAGCCCTGAGGCGGTCGACGCATGAGGAGCACGATGCTCACCAGCGCGATCCACGCCGGTACTGCGTACACGGTCGGCGTCGCGATGCTGACATTGACGAACGCGAGCGCGCCGATCACGTAGGTCAGCACCACCAACCAGCGGGGAAGTGCGCCGGTGGCACGGCCCAGACCGGCAGTGGAGAACATGACCAGTGTGGCGACGCGCGGCGTGAAGACCGACAACACCACTGCTGCGCCGGCACGCATGACCGACACAGTCGCCGGGTCCGGGGTTCGGTTGCCGACCGCAAGCAGTACCGATGGTGCGGCGAGGAGTGCCGCGCCGACGAACAACAGTGCAGCGAGCAGGACGCTCGAGCCCAAGAACACGGTCCCGAACAGACGTGGCTCGCGGTCGCCCAGGCGCCCCCGCACCACCCCGACGAACCAGAGAAAGGCGACGGTCGAGACCACCAGGATCTGCAGCCAGACAATCGCAGCGGTGCCGTTCGAGGTGTCGGCGTAGTACTCGTTGATCTCTGCGTCGGATGCACCGATGCCCGGCGCCTTGAGCAGACCACCCAAGGCGAGCGCCCAACCGACGGCGCAGACGATTCCGGCAGTCGCGGCGGCCTCGATCGACGCCAGGCGGCGACGAATGTGACGTGATCCGATGAGGGGGTCGGCGGGTCGGGTGGGCGGGCGACCGCTTTCGCTAGCCACGAAGCTTGAACATCCAGTACAAGGCGTACTTTGCGCGCCTTCCGTACGGCGGCTGCAGCGTCGCCTGGATCGACGAAAAGCGGCCCTGCTGAAAGATCGGCCGGAGCTTCGAGAAGGTCAGGAAGCCTTCGTAGCCGTGGTATTCGCCCATGCCGCTCGCGCCGACGCCGCCGAACGGCAGGTCGTGCTGCCCTGCCTGAACAATCGCCTCATTCACGCCGACGCTGCCCGAGAGAACCTCGGTGATGTAGCGATGGGCGAGTCGCTTGTCGTTGGTGAACGGATAGAACGCGAGCGGGCGATCGTGCGCGTTGACGTACGCGATGACCTCGTCAGCGTCGCGATACGTCGTGATCGGCAAGAACGGCCCGAAGATCTCTTCATTCATGATCACCATCTCGTCGGTCACCCCGAGCACGATGTGTGGGGCGAGCTTGCGACGGCGGGCATCGAGTTGCTGGTTCGGTGCCAGGTTGATGACCATCGCGCCACGAGCCTTCGCGTCCTCGAGCGTCGCGACGAGCCGGTCATAGGCCGGCTGATCGATGATCGTGGTGTAGTCCGGGCCGTTCAGATTGGGAAATCGCTCTGTGACGAGCCGCTGCGCATGCGCGACGAACTCGTCGGCGCTCCCTTCGGGCAAGAAGAGATAGTCGACGTTCACGCACACCTGGCCGGCGTTCATGCACTTGGCCCAGAGGATGCGCTCGGCGGCCGTCGCGAGCGGAAAGTCGGGGGCGACCACCGCCGGGGCCTTGCCGCCGAGCTCGAGCGTCACCGGACAGAGGTTCGCCGCCGCAGAAGCCATGACGGCGCGTCCGACCCCGCCGGATCCGGTGAAGATCATGTGGTCGAACGGAAGCGTGGAGAACTCCGGGCCGCGTCCGAGGTCTTCGAAGAACGCGACCTTCTCGGTCGGCAAGTAGCGCGGGAAGACCTCGATCAGCAGGCGCGCTAGGTTGCCGGATCGGTCCGACATCTTCACCATGGCGTGATTGCCGGCGGCGAGAATGTCGACGAGCGGACCGAACGAGAGAAAGATCGGGAAGTTCCAGGGAACCATCACGCCCACCACCCCGAGAGGCTGGGGGATGACGCGGTTCTTCGCGCCGGGGAAGATGAGTCGGTCGACCGATCGGCGCCGCGAACGCATCCACTTCGCGAGATGCCCTTTCGTGTCGCGGATGCCCTGACGCACCGGGAAGAGCTCGATCAGGCGTGTCTCGGTCGCTGGTCGCACGCCGAAGTCGGCCTCGATCGCGTCGATGATCGCCGCTTCGTTCTCCTCGAGGAACCGGTACAGCGCACCAAGGTGACGCTTGCGGTGCTCGACGTCGGGGTACGGGTCGGCCCGATGGGCCGCGCGCTGCTGTTCGAGGCACTGGGCAAGGGTGAGGGCAGACGATTCCATGGCTTCAGACCTCCGCCTGCTCGGGAGTTGCTCGGGTCGCGGGTGCGCGATGATCCGTCGCCGCAAGTCCGGCCTCCTTCAACGCCTTCAGCACGGGGTCGACGACTTCGAATTCCATGAGCACGCCATCCAGTTGGTGAGTGAGCGGGCTGTTGTCGTGCTGATCTGTGGTCGTTGACGGTCCGTCATCGTGCTCTCCTGTCGTGTGCACCGGTCCATCGGGTTGCTTCGTTGCACAGCTTCGACAGCAACGCGTGCAACCGAGTCACCCCCATCGGGGTGATTGGGCTCGAACCAGACGGGTGTTCGTGCCGAACTCACGGGTTCACCCCGGCGGGGTGAAGTCGGGCTGTGCAGCGCGGATCTAGATTTCCGTCACTCAGAGGACGAGGAGACGTGATGAAGGTTCTGCTGGTCGGATTGGGAACTGTCGGCGAGGCCGTCGCGCGATTGAGCGCCGGGAAGCCATGGCTCGAGCAGATGGTGCTCGCGGACCACGACATCGAACGTGCGCGTGACCTCGCCGCAGAGATCGGTGACAGCGAGAGCCATCCCACGGCTCAGGTCGATGCGTCGGACACGAGTGCAGTCGAAGCGCTGGCGCGCCAGTACGGCGTGGACCTCGTGATGAACGCGGTCGACCCGCGCTACGTCATGCCGGTGTTCCTCGGCGCTCTCGCCGCGGGCGCCCACTACATGGACACGGCGGTCAGCGTGTCCGAGCCTCACCCGACCGAGCCGTACAGCAAGCCGGGTCGCATGCTGGGTGAGGAGCAGTTCGCGATGGACGCCGTTTGGCGCGACCGCGATCGGCTGGCCCTGCTCGGACTCGGGATCAGTCCCGGACTGGTGCAGGTGTTCGCCGCGCACGCGGCCAAGCACGCCTTCGACGAGATCCACGACATCAACATTCGGGCGGGTGGCGACCTGCGCATCGAGGGTGTTCCCTTCGCGACCGTGTTCTCCATCTGGACCACGATCGAGGAGTGCCTGAACCCCTCGCTGGTGTGGGAGAAGGAACGAGGCTTCTACACCCTCCCGCCGTTCTCGGAGCCCGAGCGATTCGTCTTCCCCGAGGGAATCGGACCGGTGGCATGCGTCCACGTGGAGCACGAGGACGTGGTGATGATTCCCCGCGTGTTGGACGCACGTCGTGTGACGTTCAAGTTCGCACTCGGCGAGGAGTTCATCGGGGCGCTCATGGTGCTGCATGCCATCGGGCTCGACCGCACCGACGCGATCGAGGTGGACGGCCAGCAGGTGATTCCTCGCAACGTCGTGGCCGCGCTCGTGCCGGACCCTGCGGAGCTCGGCGAGAACATGACCGGGCGGGCGATCGTCGGCGTGCACGTGACCGGCCTCAAGGACGGCAAGCCCCGCGAGATCTTCAGCTATCAGATGTGCGACGCCCAGGACATCATGGCGCGCTATGGGCTGCAGCCCGTCGGGTTCCAGGCGGGCTTCAACCCCGTCGTCGCGATGGAGTTGATCGCCGAAGGCATCTGGCAGGGCAGTGGCGTGATGTCGGCGGAGTCGTTCGATCCGGATCCCTACCTCGCCATCCTCGATCGCGACGGCATTCATCACGCCACCATCGACATCGAACCGGGCACGGCTTTCGCCTAGGCATTCTTCGGTTCAGGCCGGACCCGTTGAGCACGCTCGAATGGCGCGGGTTGCGCCGACGTCAGGCGCCGACGAGGCCGAGCTCGGCCCAGCGCGTGTCGGTCGGATCGATGATCCCGACCTCGCGGAGGAACGTCGTCAGTTTGGACAGACCTGCGACGACGGTCGCCCGGTGCTGCGGGTTCGAGCGAGCGACGTCGGCGCCGTCCGAGATTCCGAGTTCGTCGAACACGTCGGGGTTGAGGCCGAGCGACACGACATCCGCGACCAGCACGGGCGCCGCACCGCTCACGGTCGCCTGCTGCTCGTGATCAAGCGTCGGCCACACCTCGGCGAGGTACGACTTGGCGAAACTGACGTGCCGGGCTTCCTCGAGTACGTGGAGGCGGGAGATCTGGCGTGTGATCTCGTGCACCCGGCCGTCGCGCATCGTTGCCTTGTTGACGTGGTCGAGCATCTCCTCGATCGCCAGGATCAGCAGGTACGACAGGGCCCGACCGCTGTCGGTCTCGTCGATGACGACGGGTCGGCGCGGCGCGTACGAGGGTGTGCCGGCGCGGCGGATGTACTCGCCGAACATCGCCGAATGGCGACACTCGTCGGCGACCTCGATGAGGAGGTAGCGGTGGATGGGATCCTTCACGTCGATGTCGACGAGGTGCCGCAGCACGATCTGCATGAGCGCGTTCTCGAACCAGATCCCGGCGGCGAACAGGGCGGCCGCTTCGTGGCGGCTGTAGGTCATTCGCTCGGTTTCGCTCATCGAGTCCCAGATCGGCGTGCCGTGGAGCGCAAGGACCTCTGGCGGGAGGTGGAAGGCGGAGTCGTCGATCGGCAGCGTCCAGTCGATCTCCCGGAACGGATCGTGGGTCTGACGTTCCGAGGCGGCGATCAGCTGCTCGGCGCGCAGCCCTGTTCGAGGGGTGGTCGGGGAAACGAGTGTCGACGTCATCGTCCCATCATGACGTTGACAGTGTTCACTGTCAACGTGTCGTGACAGTGAACACTGTCACAGTCGCGAGCTCGTGTGCTTGAATGGGGTTGTGTCAGACGAGCCAACCATCGACGAACCAGCCAGCGACGAACCGGCCACGTACCACCTTGCGGAGTTGGCCGAGGCGAGCGGCGTCAGCGAGCGGACGATTCGCTACTACCAGGCCGAGCGGTTGCTTCCCCGTCCCGGAAAGCGAGGTCGCGATGCCGTGTACTCGCCGGCCCATCTCGAGCGCCTCGCGCTCATCGGCGAACTGCGCGACCGCGGCCTGACCCTGCAGACGATCGGTGAGTTGCTGTCGTCGGAGTACCCGACGGCCACCGTCTCGGAATGGCTCGGTGTCGATGCCACCCTCACCGCACCGTGGTCCGACGACCGTCCTCGGACGGTGACCAATGAAGAACTCGTCGAGCAGATCCGTCGACACGGCGACGCTCGACCGGGCACCATCGGCGAGTTGCACGCGGCCGGCTATCTGACGGCTCAGCCGGGTGACCGTTGGACGGTCACCAGTCCCGCGCTGCTCCACCATGCGCTGCAACTGCAGCGTGCAGGCATCGACGTCGACATCAGCGCCCGAGTGCGCGACTTGCTCCGCCGCCGACTCGCCAAGGCCGTCGACGACACCGTGAAGCTCATGGTCGAGCGGACAGGTACCGGGTTCGCGGGCAATGCCAGTGCCGGAGAACTCGAGACTGCGATCGGTGCGCTGCGTCCGGTCGCTCGGGAGATGTCGAGCGTCATCCTGGCCCAGGAGGTCGAACGGGCTCTCACCGAACTCGTCCGATCGGGTCCGCGACACCTGTCGCGATCCGTACGCCGCTGAACGTCATACCTGCGACCCACACCAGCTCCCGGCGAAACGGTTGCTCCATCGGGGTGCAACTAGGGTGGCCGCGCTCGGGACGAGGAGACGCGATGAATGTTCTTTTGGTAGGTCAGGGCACCGTCGGAGAGGTCGCCTGATGGCCGACAACGCACATGGAGATGCCCTCAAGGCCAAGATGGCGGGTCGGTACGAACGCCTCGAGCAGTCGCGTCGCGTCGGGCCGTTCGTCTCGGTGGGGAAGCGGTTCGTCGAGATCGACGGCGACACGTATGCCGGGTTGCTGGCGATCGAGCTGTTCACCACCGTCCTGCCCCTCGTGATCATCGGCTACAGCTACCTCTCCGGCTTCTCCGACAACGCCAGCGTCGGCACCATCTTCTCGCGGCAGATGGGGCTCGACAGCGGCCAGAGCGAGGTGGTGCGGTCCGCATTCGGCTCGTCGGCGGGGTTGCGGTCGACGTGGTCGCTGGTCGGTGTGTTCGGCTTCCTGATCTGGGGCATCCCGATGTCGATCACCGTCGCCGGGATGTACGCGAAGGCGTGGCGGCGGCCGCAGTTCGACCTGCTTCCTCGGATCGTTCGCGGAAGTGCGTGGTTCCTGCTCTACCTGGTGACGCTGTCGGCTCGCGAGCGAATCCTCAGCACCGCACACGTCGACTGGCTGGGCAGGCTGCCGTTCTTCATGCTGTCGCTGATTCCCACGTGGCTGTTCTGGTCGTTCAGCCCGGTCCTGCTCGTCAAGGATGGAGGCTTGGGCAAGCGGTTTCTCATGCTGGCAGGTCTCGTCGGCGTGATCATCGACGGGTTGATCCTGGTGCCGGCGGGGCGAATAGTGTTCCCCATGCTCTTGGACGGTTGGACCCAGTTCGGACCGATCGGGGTGTCGATGACCATCATGACCTGGGTGGGCGTGATGGGCTTCGCCTGGGTGGTCACCGCCTGTGCTGCGGCCATCGTGTGGGAACGAAACGCGCCTGCGACGATCGTGATCGGCGCCCAGACCGACGAACCTTCATCGGCGGACGAGTCGCTCTCTTCGAGCTGAGTCGCGGTGGTCCGTCAGACCGTCGTCTACGAGCGCTTCGTCACGAGCTGCCGAACGTCGCGGAACGGCACCACCAGGTACACCGCCAGCGCGAAGTAGAGCATGACGGCCAGCGTCGGCAGTGCAAGGCCGACCGCGATCGCCGTGAGATAGCCGATCATGATCGGTAGCGGGTTCCGGCGCTCCGTCTGCAGCTCTTCGTCGGCCCGGCCTTCGGAGTAGAGCATCGCCCGTCGTGCGTACGCGTCGAGTCCCAACAGGAGCAGCCGGATCGTCAACAGTGTGAGGCCGAACAACGTGACGAAGTTCCGTTCGGCGTTCGTGTCGTCGAGTGCGTCAGCGACGAGCTTCGTCGGAAACGGCAGGAACGCCACGACCAGGAGCAACACCAGGTTGAGGCGCAGCAGCAGCGGATCGACCCCGACGAGTCGGTCGGTCATGGCCTTGTGGGCGAGCCAGGCGGCACCGATCGTGAGGAAACTGATCGCGTAGCCGAGGTAGCCGGGCCACGCGTTCCGGAGTTGTTCCCGTGCAGCCCCCGGCGGACGGAGGGCGAGGTTGAACACCAGCAGCGTCGCTGCGATCGAGAGCACGCCATCACTGAACGCCTCCATTCTGGACGAGCTGAGGGGAGCAGGCATCGTTGGCATCGTGTCGCGGAAGGGCCATCGACGCAAGGTGACGAAGGGCCGACTTCGCGCGCTCGCGGGCTACCCGGCGGGGTGATGGCACGTCTTGGCGAGGGCGAGGGCCAGCACCGTCGCTCGTGCGGGGGCGGCTATGGTCCACGGATGAGCAGCCTCGACGCGGCCGCTGGCGATCGTCAGTTCGGGCACATCTCCACCGGCGAGCTACCTCGGCCAGATCAGGTGCAAGCCCTGGTCGACGAGGCCCACGATCGTTTCCTGGCGGTGACCGACGGAGCGAATTCGACGGTCTATCCGGCACTGCAACGTGCCGACCCCGACAGGTTCGGCGTCTGCATCGTCGGGGCCACCGGTGCTGCGTACGAAGCCGGAGACACCGACGTGGAGTTCAGCATCATGAGCGCGGTCAAACCGTTCGCGCTGGCGCTGGTGTTCGAGGCGCTCGGGGCCGAGGAGGTCCGCAGGCGCATCGGTGTGAACGCGACTGGACTGCCGTTCAACTCGCTCTCCGCTGTCGAACGTGGCGTGGCCGGTCGCACGAACCCGATGGTGAACTCCGGTGCGATCGCGACCGTGAGCTCGGTACCCGGGGCAAGTGCCGACGAGAAGTGGGACAACCTTCATCGGACGCTGTCGAGATTCGCCGGTCGTGAGTTGACGATCGACGAGGAGGTCTATGCCTCGGCCTCGGCGACCAACCATCGCAACCAGGCCATCGGGCGTCTCCTGCAGTCACTCGACGCGATCTACTGGGACCCCGCCGAAACGGTCGATCTGTACACGCGGCAGTGTTCGCTCGGTGTGACGGCTCGCGACCTTGCGGTGATGGGTGCAACGCTGGCGTTCGGTGGGGTGAACCCCGTGACGCGTGAGCGAGTGGTCGATGCCGCCACGTGTCACGACGTGCTTGCCGTGATGGTGGTCGCCGGGCTGTACGAGACATCGGGCGACTGGCTGTATCACGTCGGTCTCCCGGGCAAGAGTGGCATCGGTGGCGGCATCTTCACGGTGTCCCCTGGAAAGGGTGGGCTCGCGACCTACTCGACGCCCCTCGACGAGGCGGGCAACAGCGTGCGCGGCCAGTTGGTGGCGCGTCACCTGTCGCGCCAGCTCGGTCTCGATCTGTTCGTCTCGGCTCAGCCGGACGCGGCGGGTGACCTTGGTGGGTGACCTTGGTGGGCGACTCGCCGATGAACGATCAGTTGGCGAGTGACCCGCCGTAGATCTGCCAGGCCAGCACCGACTTCGCCACCAGACTGAGCACGAGGTAGGTCTTCTCGCCGTAGGCGTAGCTGCGCCAGCGGCCGACGCCCCGGTACTGCAGCCACTGGTTCAGGCCGAAGCTGAAGAAGAAGATCAGCTCGGCGATCACGATGCCGTACACGAAGCCGGGGACCTCTTCCGCGCCGAGCACGTTCACCCAGATCGCGATCCACGGTGCCACGCCCACGATCGAGCCGAACCAGAACGGCACCATCGTCGTCGAAGTGCGGCCCGGCGGGTTCATGCGCTCCTGCAGCCACCCGAACAGGATCATGGCGATGTTCGCACCGGCGATGGCCACCACGGCGGCGATGTCGGTGATGCCGCTGTACGAGCCGATGAGCAACACCATCAGGGTGGCGCTCAACGAGTACTCGACCCAACGGAACCGGTTGATCCCTCCGGCGAGGTCGCGCTCATAGGTGCGACGAGCGAAGGTGGCGGTGGCGAAGTGGTCGAACGCGGCCAGCAGGAGGAAGACGGCGATGGCCGGGCCGATCGGGACGTCGAACAGGCTCTCCGGCGTGGTCAACCGTGTGCCGGGAGGCCCCTGCGGAAAGGTGGAGGTGACGGTGATGGCGAAGTCGCTGGCCATCACCAGGATGAGCACCGCCTGCGCGGCATGCAGCACGCTGAGGCCGAGGTTCCAATTGCGCAGGCCCGAGAGGCGCTCCGGGGTGACTCCCGTTGCGATCGTCGTGCCGGCGCCGTCGGCCGTCGATGAGGTGGCTGGTTCGGTCATGAGGGCTCCTACTGTTCGCGTGGAAGGTCGATGGGTGGGGGGCCGACGGGTGGGGGGCCGACGGGTGGGGGGTCGATGGGTGTGGGGCCGACGGGTGAGGGGTCGACGGTGGTGCCGGGCGTTCGAGGGCGCGAGGCGTGCACGAACGCGTGCAATCGCTCGGCGTCGCCACAGATGCCGGCAAGAAGCCCCGGGAAGATCAAGCGGTGGAACGGCGCGACCGAGATCCAGTAGACACGGCCGAGCAATCCGCGCGGGTGAAAGCGCGCCGTCTGTGTGATCCGGGCGCCATCGCCATCGGGTTCGATCTGCCACTGCAGCCAGGCATCGCCGGGCAGTCGCATCTCGGCGCGCAGTCGCAGCAGGCTGTCGGTGACGAGCGACTCGACGCGCCAGAAGTCGAGCGGATCGCCGACGGACAACTGCTGTGGGTGCAGCCGACCACGACGCATGCCCACGCCGCCGGCCAGCGAGTCGAGCACACCGCGAAGGCTCCACAACCAGTCGCCCGCGTACCAACCGTGTGGTCCGCCGATGGAGCAGACCACCTGGAACAACTCGTCAGGGCTGGCAGCGACGTGGCGCTCACGCGAATCGAGATTGACCGCACCACCGGACCAGGACGGGTCGGTGGGTTGCGGCTCGGCCGGGGGACGACCGCCGAGCTCGGCGTGCGACCAACTGGTCGGCACGTCACCGACGATCGAATGACCCAGCGCCAGTTCGACGGCCTCGCGATAGCTCAGCTGATCGATCGGCATGGCGTCGACCGCGGCTGTGCCGGTGACGATGACGTCGTTCACCAGGCTCTGGATCAGCGGCCGAGCGAGCATCGGTGGGATCGGTGTGACGAGGCCGATCCATCGCGACGACAGACCCGGCGTGAGGAACGGCACAGGAACGACGACTCGGCGGCGCAGGCCGGCCACCTCGGCGTACTGCGCCATCATCTCGCGATAGGTCAGCACCGCGGGACCGCCCACGTCGAGGATCTGCCCGGTGACGTCGGCCGTGAGGGCTTCGACGAGGAAGTGCAACACGTCGCGGACCGCGACGGGCTGGCACCTCGTGTCCACCCAACGCGGCGTGACCATCGCCGGCAGCACCTCGACCAGATAGCGCAACATCTCGAAGCTCGCCGAACCCGACCCGATGACGACCGCGGCGCGCAGCTCGACCACGGGCACCGTGCCCTTGGCGAGCTCGGCACCCACCTCCTGGCGACTGGCGAGGTGTTCGCTGAGTTCGCCCGACGAATGGTCGCCGAGTCCACCCAGATAGATGATGCGGCGGACGCCCGCGGCCTCGGCCCCACGGCGGAAGTTCTCGGCAACGGCGCGGTCGTGTTCGGCCCATTCGGCCGACGAGCCGATGGAGTGCACGAGGTAGAAAGCGGCGGCAACTCCGTTCATCGCTTGGCTGAGATCGTCGCCGACGTCGCCCTGGACGATGTCGACCGATGCGTGCCACGGCGCCGACACCACTTTTGCAGGCGTTCGGACCAGGCACCGCACCCGGTAGCCCCGCTCGAGCAGCACCGTCACCAGTCGACCGCCGACGTAGCCGCTGGCTCCCGTGACGAGCACCAGCGCGCCCGGTTCGACGCTCGCAACGCGATCGGAGGTCGGGTTCGTCGTCACGGCAACACCGACATCACGAGCACGACTCGACCATAACCCCTGGCCGCGATCGGGTGCGTCGCTGTGCTCGCCATCTCCTGCCGCAGCTCAGCCCAACATCATCCCGAGCTGGCCCGACGCGGCGATCCAGCTGCGGTCGAGCCGACTCTGCCGAACCAGCCGATCCACCTCCGCGTGGTCGCCGCGCTCGAGTGCTGCCTCCCACTGCGCGAGGTTCTGGCGTCGAGGGTCCCGATGGGCCTGGGGGTGATCGTGAGGTTGATCGGGCGCCGCGAGCACGTTGCGCGGAGCGGGCGCGAAATCCATGCTGCGTCCATACCCGTCGTGCGGGTTCGTCAGACGGTGATCGAAGTCCACGTTTTCCCGACGCGGGGAACGGGCAATTGAGTGCGTCACTCACAACAGGAGACATCTTCCATGATCGGTTTCATCCTCTTCCTCATCGTCATCGGCCTGATCGGCGGCTTCGTCGCCCGTGCTCTGGTGCCCGGTCGCGACTCGCTCTCGCTCGGCGGCACGTTGCTGCTCGGCATCGTCGGCTCGTTCGTCGGCGGCTTCCTCGGATACCTGCTGTTCCGCAACGACGCCAACGACGGTGCGTTCCAGGCGTCGGGCATCATCGGCTCGATCGTCGGGTCGGTCATCGCGCTGCTCGTGTACCGCGCCGCCACCGGCCGTCACTCGGTTCGGAGCTGAACATGACCACCATCAACCGCCAGATCTCGATCTCGTGTGCACCGGCTCGGGTGTTCGAGGTGCTCGCCGACGTCGAGCGGCTCGCCGAGTTCTCGCACATGACCGTTGAGGTCACCAACGCCCCCGGCCGCACGCTGCAGGTGGGTGACCGCTTCAACCAGGTCGTCAAGGTGCTCCACGTCGACGTCGACACCGAATGGGAGGTGACCGAAGTGGTCACCGACGAGATCATTCGCGTCAAGGGCCTCTCCACCGCCAACGGATCGGCGACGTTGACCCAGCGAGTCGAGCCCCAGGGGGCCGGAAGCCTGGTCACGTTCGAGATCGAGTACGACCCGCCCTTCGGCATCCTGGGCGACATCGCCGACAAGGCCGTGTTCGAGCAGCGTCACGAGAAGGACGCCGAGCAGATCCTCGTCGGCCTGAAGACGCTGTGCGAAGGCGTCTCGACGCGGTGACGGGTCGCCTCGATGCGTTCTATCGCCGTTCGGGAGCGAACCTCCCGAACGGCGATCCGCTGCCGTCGCACGGTGCGCAGATGGAGGGCTACTTCTGGCGGGTCACCGACGTGGCGAGGTCGCGAGTCGTCGTTGTGCTCTGCGGCGTCAACCGCCACCCAGATGGCGATTGGGCGACCGTGGCGATCGCCACCGAGCCCGGTGGCGTCGTCCGCTCGGCGGTGCTGCCGCTGGCCTCGTCTCGGCGCGATGCGTTCCTGGTGACCGCCGGCGGGGACGCGTTCCGCGCCTCACCGACGCATGTGCGCATCGAACTCGGCGACGCGGTGGTGGACTTCTCGATCGAGCGTGCCGTCGGATGGCCGCACGCGCTCGGGGGTGGGGGGATCTTCTCCGCGGTCCCGTTCCTCGGCCAGTACTGGCACCCGCACGTGCTCGGTGGCGCGGTGTCGGGGAGCGCCCAGATCGGCAGCGATCGATGGGACTTCTCCGACGCACAGATCTACGCCGAGAAGAACTGGGGCGCGGGCTTCCCCGAGCGGTGGTGGTGGGGGCAGGCCCAAGGTTTCGATCGCGACGACGTGTGCGTCGCGTTCGGTGGTGGGCGCCTGACCGCCGGGCCGCTCGCGATCACGGTCGGTGGAGCGGTGATTCGCGTCGGCGGCGACGTCATTCGCTTCGCCCCGCCGTTCGCGGGCGTGCGCAGCACCACTGACGGAAACCGCTGGGAGGTCCGCGCACGCCGTCGAGGCCAGACACTCCGTCTGGTCGGCACCGGAGCGGGCCAACCGCACGTGCTGCCGGTGCCGCTTCCCGCGGAACGCCGAAACGTGGACACCGACTTCGAGTTCCTCGCCGGGCACATGACGCTCGAGCTCACCGGCGCCGTGCAGTACTCCGGCGAGACGCACCTCGCCGGTCTCGAGGTGGGGTACCGGCCGACGTCACCGTGACCGTCACCCGATCGGTGTTCCGGCCCTGGGGAGCGTGATCCGGGCATGTCGACGTCGACGCCGCTCGTCCATGCGTTGCATCACGGGGGTGGCCGCCACGCCGTGCACGACGATCGACATGAGGATCGCGCAGGTCACGATCGACCACAGCGCCGGCGCATCGTCGAACGGACCGTGCTGGAGGGCGAAGGTGAGGTAGTAGAGCGAACCGATGCCGCGCACGCCGAAGAAGGCGATGGTTCTGCGTTCCGCCACCCGCGGCCGACCGCCGAGCAACGAGATGCCGGCCACGATCGGCCGCACCACGAACACGCCGAGCAGCGCGACCACGAAGCCCTGCCAGGTGAGGTCGTTCAGTAGTCCGTTCGACACCGCGCCGCCCAGCAGCAGGAGCAGCGCGACCATCAGCATCTCCTCGATCTGGCGGGCGAATTCGTGCAACACGATCTGGAACTCATGGTGTCGCTCGGAGGCGCGCAGCGTCACCGCAGTCACGAACACGGCGAGGAAGCCGTAGCCGCGCGCCATCTCGGTGAGCCCGTAGGCGAGCAACGTCGAAGCGATCGCCACGAAACCCTGTGCTCGGTCGGCCAACGCGGTCAACCGACCGGGCGGCGAGAAGAACGCACGCCCGAGGGCGATGCCGACGAGCCAACCGACGAACACGCCGATGGTCAGCCGATAGACGACGTCGTACGCCAACCACTCGAACGCGCTGCGATGGGCGAGTCCGGCCGCGGCCAGCGCCAGCGCGACCGCACCATGCACGAACGGGAACGCGAGCGCGTCGTTCAGCCCCGCCTCGCTCGTGAGCGAGAAGCGCACCTCGTCCTCGCGCGCGCCCTCGTCGATGGTCGGCTCGCCCACCTTCACGTCCTGCGCGAGGACCGGGTCGGTCGGGGCGAGCGCGGCCCCCAGCAGTGCCGCCCCGGCGACACCGAGGCCGGCCATCCACCACCCGAGCAGTGCGATCGAGACGATCGTCAGTGGCATCGCCACGGCGAGGAGGCGCCATGTGGTGGACCACGCGACCCGGCCGAAGGGTCGATCGATGGCGAGTCCTGCGCCCATCAACGAGACGATGACGCCGAGCTCGGTCAACCGTTCGGCGGGTTCGAGGTGAAGTCGAGGGTCCGGCGATTCGAACCACGGCAGGCGAAACGCCACCAAGCCGATGACCACGAGCACGATCGGCAACGACATCGGCCGCCGTTCGAGATAGGCGGGCAACCAAGCGGTGAGCAGCGCGACGAAGCCGGCGAACACGAGCAGAAGGGCATAGGTCGGCATCCACGTTGGGTACCCCGTCGGCTCGGCTGCCAAACCGGACACGGGGCCCGCTGCGCGGGGTGTACGACCTGGGTCCGATTGTCAGCTGTGGAGTGCGGGCGTACCGTTGAGTACGACGTGTTCGGTGGGACGGTCAACGGGAACGCTCTCGTCGAACAGGGTGCTCCGCGCGCATCTGTCACCGCCCCTCCACCCGAAGGAGTCAACGTCATGCCGCTCATGTCCGTCTCGTCCCGGCGCGTTCGTGCCGCCGTCGCCAGCGCGTTGCTGGTCGCCGGCATCAGTGCCGCCGCCGTCTCCCACACCTCCGCCAGCAGTGGTGGCAGCGTGCAGTTCCGCATCCGCGACAACTGCGACGCAGCGAGCTTCAACGCAGCGATTGGACCCGGCACCTGTTCCGGCGACGGCAACACCACGTTCGCCGAGTTCGTCGCCGCACTCTCGTCGGGCGGTCACGCCAAGTGGCGTTTCCAGCCGGACTCGACCGAGGTCGCGAAGGGCACGGCCATGAGCGTGGTCAACCGTGGCGGCGAGGCTCACACCTTCACCGAAGTGGTCAACTTCGGCATCGGTGGTCTGGTCGACGTCCTCGACTCGTCGCAGCCGCCGGGAACCCCGCAAGCGATCCCGGTCGGCGGGTTCGAGAGCATTCAGGTGGTGCCGCCGGGTATGAGCGCCCAACTCGGCGTGCTGGCCCCGGGAACGCATCTGTTCCAGTGCATGATCCACCCGTGGATGCGCTCCACGGTGACGGTGAAGCACCGCTGAATCAGGGGAACACGACGGGCAGGATGCGCGGTCCGCGCACCTGCCCGCCGGCCCACTGGACCTCGGTGTCATCCTCGAGTCGGAACTCGGGAATGCGGCGCAGCCACTCCTCGATCGCGACGCGCAGTTCCATGCGCGCCAGGTTCGCTCCGGCGCACCGGTGGATGCCGGCCCCGAACGCGACGTGACGGTTCACCTCTCGGTCGATGATGACCTCGTTCGGGTGCTCGAACATCGCCGGGTCGCGGTTGGCCGCGGCGAAGTTCAACAGCACCTTCTCGCCCTCCTTGATGGGGCAGCCCTGGAACTCGACGTCCTCGGTCGCGACGCGCGCCATGGTCACCGGCGAGTACGCGCGCAACAGTTCCTCGACGGCCACGTTCAGCAGATCGGGCTCCTCCACCAGCCGACGCGTGTCGTCGGGATGCGTGGCCAGGTGCCACAGCGACGATCCGATGGCCGACCAGGTGGTGTCGACGCCGGCCAGCAGCGTGAGAGCTGCCATGCCCATCACGATGGGCTCGGGAATGGGTTCGCCCTCGACCTCGGTGTGCAACAGCGAGCTGATCAGGTCGTCGCGGGGGTCGTCCTTGCGCTCGGCGAGCTGCTGCACCAGGAAACCGACGATGCCGTCGAAGCCACGCTTGCTCCTCACTTCGTCGTGAGCGAACTCGAGCACGTCGCGCACCCATCCGGTGAACGTGTCCGCCAGTTCCATCGGGACTCCGAGGATCTTGGCGATGACGCGCACGGGAATCTGCTGCGCGTACCCTGCGGCACCGTCGGCGTGGCCGGTCTCGATGAAGCCATCGATCAGGCCGGCGCACAGCTCGCGCGTCATCGGCTCGTAGGTGGCGACGTTGGTGTGCGAGAACCACGGCAGCAGCAACCGGCGTGTCCAGGTGTGCAGTGGGGCATCGGCGTCGATCGGCGGCAGCGGCAGCTCGATGGTGTCGCGAGGGCGGTCCTCCTCGCTGAACGTGAGCACCCCCACGTCGCGCGAGCTGAAGTGGTCGGTGTCGTGGGCGACGGCGAACACGTCGGCGTAGGTGGTGGGCATCCATGAGCCGCCCCAGCGATCCGAATGGGCCACGGGACAGGTCTGGCGCAGGTCGTCCCACACCGGGTACGGGTTCACGACGTACTCGGGATCGAGGATGTCGTAGTCGGTCGTCCAGTCGGTCACGGGTTCGTTCGCCATGGTGCTGCCCCCTTCGGCCCACGTCGTGCGAGCCTCGTTCGGACATTCTTGCCCAAGTCGTGACCCGGGTGATCGGTCGGGCGTCTCGCGGTGCAGATCTAGAATCCGTGCGCCCGCACCCACACCCACTGGAGAACCTGCATGACCGCGCCCACACCCACGACCGAGAAGAAGAAGGTCGGCGGACTGTTCTACGAGTTCAAGGAGTTCATCCTCACCGGTGACCTCATGACGATCGCCGTGGCGTTCATCATGGCGGCGCTGTTGAAGGATCTGATCACGTCGTTCATCAACGACATCTTCAACGGCGTGCTCGGCCTGTTCATCGGCGACTGCACCACCGATCCGGAGACGAAGAAGCAGACCTGCACCGTGTTCAGCGACAAGGCGTGGAAGGGCATCCAGTACGGAGCATTCCTGAACACCGTTTTCACGTTCGTGATCACCGCGTTCGTGGTGTTCATGCTCATCAAGTTCTACCGCAAGGCCACCGGCCGAGGCCTCGCCACCGACGGGCCGGGAACCAACGACATCCTGCTCGAGATCCGCGACGAGCTGCGCCAGTCGCGCAACAGCTGAGTGGTGGCCACTGTCTGACGAGGTCCCGAACGGGGAACAGACGGGTCATGACAACCATCCTGATCATCGTCCTCATCGTGCTGCTCCTCGGTGGCGGCTTCGGCTACTCGCGCCGCGGCCGCTGACACGCCACGCCCGTCGAATTCGACGGCTCAGGGCACCGGCGGGGTCGTCACACTCAAGCGTGTGCCGACCTCGTCGTCGCTCATCCCCATCAGTGCCTCGTACACCGGCTGCGGGTAGACCATGTTCGGCTTGTCCCAGTCGATGGGCGGGTTGGGGAGCGGCTCGGTCGGTCGGGTGAACGCGGCGGGCGACCGGTAGCGGGCCAACTCGTCGGCGTCGATGCCCGCCAGGCCGACCACTTCGGGGTCGATCCAGTGGTTGCCGTCGATGGCCGCCTCGGACGTGGCCACCTCGAGCGTCAGCCCTTCGGGTCCGCCGAAGTAGATCGAGTCGCACATGCCGTGGTGGACGGGCCCGAGGACGTTCAAGCCTCGTGACCGGAGGCGGTCGCGCATGGTGAGCAGCTCGTCGTAGGTGTCGACGTTGAACGCGACGTGTTGCATGACGCCGGGTGCGGTCGGTCCACCGGCGTTACCCGCGTGCGTGACGCCCTGGACCGGTTCGACGTCCTTGATCGAGTCCATCTGCACGAACGCGATGGAGGACTGGTCGTTCAGCCTCAGAAAGCCGTGCCACGCACCCTTCACACCGTGCATCCAGTAGAGCGCGACCAGTTCGCACCCGAGCACGTCGCTGAAGAACTCGATCTGGGTCTTGATGTCGGCGGTGCTGATGGCGAGGTGGTGCACACCGTTGGGGCGAGTCATCGTGAACCTCCGAGGAAGCGGGTGAAGTAGATCGGTGGAAGGTTCGCCGACACCGTGCTCCATCGCTCGCCGGCGCTGCTGCTGGTCCACAACGAGCCGGTGGTCGAACCCATCACCACTTGGTCGCCGGTCGGGTCGACGTCGAAGGCGTGGCGGTACACCAGGTCGTAGGCGTGCTCGGCCGGGAGGCCGTCGCCGAACACCTGGAACGAGCTGCCCCCGTCGGTGGTGCGGCTGACCACCATGCGGCCATCGACTGGAACCCGTGTCTCGTCCTTCACCGCGGGCACGAACCATGCCGTCTGATCGTCGGTGGGATGTGCTGCGACGGCGAACCCGAACCTCGACGGCGGCCGCTCGGTGATCTCGGTCCAGTTGCTGCCGCCGTCGACCGACTTGAAGACACCGTTGTGGTGCTGGTTCCAGACGACATCGGGGTTGGCAGCGCATCGAGCGACGCGGTGCGGGTCCTGGTTGAACGGGCCGTACTCCTCGCCGGGCGGCATGTACTCGTTGCGCATTCCGTGCGTGACCGACCAGGTGGCACCCGCGTCGTCGCTGCGCCACGCGCCACCGCATGAGACGGCGACGAGGATCGCGTCGGGCGAGCGCGAGTCGAGGCTGATCGAGTGGACGCCGGGGTAGTCGTACCCGCCACCGAACCATCCGCTGCGCTCGGGCATGTCCCACAACGGGCGATTGAGCTCCCAGGTGGCGCCGCGGTCGCTCGAGCGGAACAGCCCGCCCGGGATGGTGCCGCACCACAACTCGTCGGGTCGCTCGGCCGGACCGTTCTCCAACGTCCACAGCAACTGCACCGTCCACGGCCACGGCTCCTGCGTCATCGGTGACACGTCGGTCGCGTCGTCGGGTCGCGGCGGATACGCCGGCGCGCCGATCTCGACGAACGCACCGCCGGGCTCGCGTCGCCAGATGTGCGAACCGAAGTGGCCCGTCCCGAGCGCGGCGTAGACCGCACCGTCATGGCCAACGACCGCAGCGGTCACCGGGTCGCCCAGGAAGTCGACCGTGTCGATCACCCAGCCATTCGGCCCGGGCAGAAGTGTGAACAGGCCCTTGCGGGTCCCCACGAGCAGTTCCATCGTCAACCTCCTGAGAGTGCCTGCATCACGGTGATCTCCGTACCGGCGTCGACTTCGTCGGACTGCCGGACGGGATCGCGCAACTGCTCGCCGCCGACGAACACGGCGACATGGCGGCGGATGCGCCCCTCGTCGTCGAGCACGTACGTGCGGACCTGCGGATGCTGTTCGAAGTAGGCCGACAGACACTCGGCCACGGTGCTGCCCTCCACAGTCTCGCCCGGACAGTCGACATGACGCCGAAGGTTCGAGGTGAAGGCGAGCGTGGGCACGGCGTCGACAGTACCCCGATGCGTCGCGGGCGTTGATCGGCCACGGTTCAGCTGGCGAGCAGGCCGAGCATGGCGTCGCCGATGAGCAGCGTGCCCATCACCAGACCGAACCACGACACGATGAGCCGCCGGTTCTTCATCACCCATCCGGTCGCGCTGTTCATCCTCTCCATCGCCTTTTGCGAGCGCAGCACGACGAGGTAGATCGTGAACGGGATGCCCGTGGCGAAGAGCGTGTACAAGCCGAGCGCGGCGAACCGTCCACTCAACGACACCGACGCCGCGGCGAGTGCCATCGAACCGATGACCGGCCCCTGGTAGTCGGCCAGCGCCAGGCCGGCGATGAACGCCTTCCCGGGACTCATGCCCTGCAGGTGTTCGAGCGACTTGGGAATCTCGGGCTGCGGTTCCTTCGGCGGCTTGCGCATGCGGACCCCGACGATCACCAACACGACGCCCAGCAGCACGCGGATGAGCAGGAACAGGCGGCCAGGGATGGACACGTTGCTCACCGTGTCGCCGAGCACGAGGCTCGAGAACAGCAGGATGCTGGACTCGACGAGGAATGCGCCGGACAGGTAGCAGAGGCCCTTGACCCGTGACCCTTGGCCGCCGGCCATGACGAGCAGGAGGCCCATCACGGTGACCGGCTGGGTGCCGCTGAGAATGCCGCACAGGATGAGCGTGCGGACGAGATCCGACATGGCGAGCACAGTAGCCTGCGCACCGTGATCGTCGTGGGTGGAGAAGCGCTGGTCGACCTGGTCATCGACCCGACCGGGAAGGTCGAGGCGAAACTCGGCGGCGGCCCGTTCAACGCAGCCCGCACGGTCGGCCGACTGGGGGCGCCGGTGTCGTTCCTGGGGTCGCTGTCGCTCGATCGCTTCGGCCGCATGTTGCACGACCAGCTCGTCGCCGACGGCGTGGCCGACGACCTGGTGTCGTTCACCGAGCTGCCTACCACCCTGGCCGCTGCCGAGCTCGGTGAGTCAGGTTCGGCGACGTATCGCTTCTACTTCGCGGACACGTCGGCGCCGCTCGTCGTGAACGCCGCGCTGCCGGCTGGCACCAGGGTGTTCCACGTCGGAACGCTCGGCATGGTGCTCGAGCCGATGGCGTCCACCATGGAGTCGCTGGTGGCCGGCGCGGCCGACGACGTGCTGGTGCTGCTCGACCCGAACTGCCGCCCGCGGGTCACCCCCGATCGCGACGAGTATCTCGGTCGTCTATCGCGCATGGCGGTCCGCGCGGACGTGGTGAAGGTGAGCACCGACGATCTCGACTTCATCGCCCCCGGCGATCATGTGGGTGCGGTTCGTTCGCTGCTCGCAGGCGGGGCGACGGTGGTGCTGCACACCGACGGCAGTGACAGCGTGAAGATCCACACGTCGGCGGGCGTCGAGCAGGTCGCGGTCCCTCGGGTGACGGTCGTGGACACCATCGGGGCGGGCGACTCGTTCGGTGGTGCCTTCGCCGCCTGGTGGCACCAGGCCGGCCTTGGTCGAGCCGAACTGGCCGACCACGCCGCGCTGCGAGCCGCCACCGAGGCGGCCGTGCAGGTGGCCGCGGTGAACTGCACCCGCACGGGCGCCCAACCCCCCACCCGCGCCGAGCTCGGCGCAGCCTGGACCCACACCGCCTGACGCCAGAGGGAATCCGGCAGTACCGGGGTTGTCGGGTTCCCTCGGTCAGAGCGGGCTGTCGGGAAGCCTCGGGTCGCGTTCGGCGGTCAGAAGAAGGTGCCGCACCAGGTGCCGGGGTGGTGCCCGAACAGGCGGTCGGCCCGCTCGGCCGCGTCCGGCGTCGTGGATCGCACGCGGCCGACGGCCACCAGGTCGCTCCAGCGAACGGTGCCCATGTACGTGGCGCTCAGGTCGGCGATCGACGCCGCCAGGTCGGCTTCGCCGCTCGAACGCTCGACACCGGCCCGCGAGACGCGGAACGTGTCGGTGTTGTCGGGGAACCACGGGTCGTCGACCGCGATGCTGACCGTGTCGTCGCTGCCCCAGGTGCGTGCTGCGAGGCACGCTTCCACGTCGAGCATGCGGACCCACTGCTCGTCCCATCTGCTCTGCACGGTTCGACCTCGCACGTCGGCGATCGCCCAGTGCAGGGCATCGTCGTCGGGACGGCTGTCGCTCTTGATCTCGCGCACGAGCGAGATGCTGCACAGGAACGACCACAGCGCCAGCTCGACGGCGGGGCTGTCGGCGAAGATCTCATCCACCTTGACCTGGCCCATGTCGTCGGGGAAGCGACCCTCGGTCCACTTCGCCGTGTAGTGCACGTAGCCGTCGTCCACGCCATCGGGCGAGGTGTGCACGACGACGAACTCGGCCTTCGTGCCCTGGGCGAGGTCGTCGAACAGACGCGCCCACATGAACGGTGGCCGCCGCATGGCGCCGACGCGGTGGTCGAGCCGTTCGTACAGCGCGGTGACCGTCGCGCAGGCCTCGGCCGGTGCGAGGGTGCGGAACGAACCGGGCGCGGCGCCCACGATGGGTCGCACGCGCAGGGGGTCGATCGACACGGCGACCGCCGAGCCGGCGAGGCCGTAGCCGAAACGGCCGTAGATGACGGACTCGCTGGCGCGCAGGCTGCTGAACACCTTGCCGTGCCGGTGTTCTTCTTGGAGCAACAGGTGCATCATGCGCGTGAGCGCCCCGCGCCGAGTGTGTGTGGGACGTACTCCCACGCGGGTGATCGCCGCGGTGGGCAGCCACGCCCCACCGACCATCTTGGTGTCCATCGCGATCGACCCGGCATGGCCGACGCAGTCGTCGCCGTCCCACGCGCTGACGCTGACGTGGTCGTCGACCCAACCGTGGGCCCACTTCTCCCAGTCGGTGTCGCCGGTGGCCGGGAACAGCAGCCCGTGACGGGCGGCGTCGGCCGCGGCACGGAGCTCGTGCTGCTCGGTGAGCCGGACGTCGAGATCCATCACTGGCCCCGCAACGGGTTGATGACCTGCTCGACGAAGCGCAGGACGGGTTCGGTGGACTGCGGATGCCCGAAGTCCATGACGAAGTGGGTGATACCCAGGTCGCGGCGGTGGGCGAGCAACTCGACCAGTTGTTCGGAGTCGTCGTCGGATTCGGGCAGCGCCTTCTCGACCGTGTTGGTGATCTCGATGTCGTCGGGGTTGCGCCCGGCCTTCTCGGCCGAGGAACGCACGATGCCGAGGCGTCGGTTCCAGTCGTCGTCACCCCGGTACCAGCCGTTCCACAGGTCCGCGAGCCGGCCGACCATCGGGAGGCCGATCTGCTCGCCCGATGCGCCGATGCACACGCGCGGCACGGGGTTCGGCAACGGGGGCGCTGCCGCGCCGTCGACGGAGTAGTACGTGCCCTGGAACGACGGCGCGTCTTCGGTCCACATCAGCCGGCAGATGGTGATGACCTCTTCCAGTTGAGCGAAGCGCACCGACGGCTTCGGGAAGTCGTAGCCGTAGGCGAGGTATTCGTCCTCGCGCCAGCCGGCGCCGATGCCCAGGATGAACCGGCCGCCCGACAGGGTCTGCAGCGTCGCGGCCATCTTGGCCGTCAGCGCCGGCGGTCGATAGCCGTGGCCCAGCACGTGGTGGCACAGCTCGACGTTCGGATGTCTCGCCGCCAGCCAGGTGAGCGTGGTCCACGCCTCGAGGAACGGGTCGGTCTTGGCGTCGCACCCGTAGCAGTGATCGGCGATCCACACCGAATCGAAGTGGGGGAGTGCCGTGGGCAGGATGTGCTGGTCCTGGTGCACCACGATCGGCTGGTGGTCGCTCCACCGGTTGCCGATCACGGGCGAGAGCCAACCGAACTTCAGATCGTGAGTCACCGAGTCAGTGTGGCACTCTCAGGTCGACTCGATGGCGGCCTTTGCCCGATCCAGCGTCGATTGCATGCCCTTGGTCATCACTGCTCGGCGCCGGAGGATCGTGTCGTACATGAAGCCCTGGAATCCCTTCGGCGTGTACGAGAAGTGTTCGGTGACGCGGGTGCCCTCGCCCTCGGCGACGAACTCGTAGCGCCAGGTCGTGTAGCCCTCGGCGACGAACTCGAACACGACGCCGGGCTCGCACGCGCTCACCTTCGAGGTGGTGGTCCAGCGCTTCAGCACTCGACCGCCGACCTTGGCCACGTTGTCGCCCTCGAACGATGCGCCGACCTCCGGACCAGTTGAGCCACCCACCCAGCGACCGGCGATGCACTCGGGACTCCACTCGCCCATGCGGGTGACGTCGGCCAGCGCCGCCCAGACGTGCTCGGGCGGTCGTTGGACGAAGACGGATGCGCTGCCAGTGCTGAGGTCACTCATGGCGGCAGCGTACGACGGCTGCCGCGCGGGGCTGCCACAATCGCCGCCGGGGGTGCACCACCATGACCGACACGTTCGATCCCGATCTGCTGCGCGACAGGTACCGCAGCGAACGCGACAAGCGCCTGCGGGCCGACGCCAACGAGCAGTACGTCGAGATGAAGGGCCAGTTCGCCCAGTACCTCGACGACCCGTACGTCGAGGTGCAGGAGCGCCCTGCCCTGTTCGACGAGGTCGACGTGGCCATCATCGGCGGCGGCTTCGGGGGACTGCTCGTGGGTGCCCGCCTGCGTGAGGCCGGCATCGAGGATCTGCGCATGATCGAGAAGGGTGGCGACGTCGGTGGCACCTGGTACTGGAA
>JANMFL010000253.1:0-16162 GCA_031377945.1 Acidimicrobiaceae bacterium
GCTCGACACTGAGGTTGCCGCGCCACGCCAGGAACTTGCCATAGGTTACCGGCGCACCGCCGGCGACCTGTTCCTCGATCGTCGGCCGAGCGGAGTGGCCTGCGAGGGCATCGGTGGTGCGCAGCAGCACCACATCGGCACCATCGGCCAACGACACGAGCGCGAGGATCTGGCCAGGCGCTGCCTGCTCGAGGAGCGCGGCGAGCAGCAACGCCGGCTGCGCAGCTGCACACGAGCCGACGGTGGAGGTGAGGTCGTCGACGACTCGTGCGACACCGAGTCGGCCGGCCATCGACGAGGCGATGCGCGCCGTGGGGGCAGCAACCGCGACCGCGGTGACCTGATCCGGGGCGAGCCCGGCAGCCGTGAGCGCAGCACTCCACGCCTGCTGCCCGAGCCGGCCGTACGTGAGTTCGGCGAAGCGTTCGTCCCAGACCTTGGTGCGTGCCTCACCGGGTGCTCGCCAACGATCCACGAATTCCTCGGTGGCACTTGCAGTACCGAGGACTTCGGCGAGCACCGGCTGTGCCGGCGTGTCGTCACCGAGCAGGAGCGCCGCTGCAGCGTCGCCGCCGGCCGCTTCCTCGGCCGACCCGGGGAGACCCGTGCGCACATCGGCGGCGACGACCAGCACCGTGCCGGCCGAGCGCGCGCCCAGAAGAATTCCTCCGGTGGCAGAGCGAGTGCTCTGGCCGAGGTCGAGCGCTGGTGTGTCGCCGCGGAGGCGAAGCGCAGCATGCGCAACCGTGGCATTGGTCTTGTCGGCGTACGCGGGAAAAGAGGTGGCGAACAGCAGCAGGTCCGCGGACATCATGCCTGCGACTCGACGTCCGGCCTCGACGGCCATCGTGGTGGAGTCCTCGTCGAAGCCGGCAACGGTGCGAGTGCCCTTGCCGCCGCCTTGGCCGACGAACTTGACGATCTCGCCGCGGTCGAGACGGCGGTGCGGCAGATAGGTGCCCCACCCGGTGATTCCACGCATCACAGTGACGCTACCTTCGCGCTCACGGCGAGCCGTCGATCGGACGGTTCGTCCAGCCGCGGCTCGCACTGCGGAACCATCCACCGGCCGCAGCAGTACCTCCATCGACCGGAATGGTGTGGCCGGTGATGAACGACGAGAGCTCTGAGGCCAAGAACAGTGCTGCACGTGCCTGGTCGAGCGGAGCTCCGACGCGACCGACCGGGACCCATGTGGGCCACAGGTGCTCGTGCTCAGGAGCAACCCAGCGCGAGTAGGGCACCTGCAGGCTCTCGGTCACGTCGGGGGCGATGCCGTTCACCCGAACGCCGTGTCGGCCCACCTGCAACGCCAGCGACTTGGTGAAATGGATCACCGCCGCTTTGAGCGCGCCGTAGACCGGGTCGGGCGGGTAGCCGCGCAGACCCTCGACCGAGCTCACGTTGACGATGGCACCACCGCCCTGTTCGATCATGCCCGGGAGCACCGCCCGGGTCATCCGTAACACGTGCAGCAGGTTGACGTCGTACAGGCCCATCCAGTCGGCCTCGGTGCTGCCGGCGAAGTCGCCCGAGCGAGGGAGGTAGTGGCCCACGTTGTTGACCAGGACGTCGATGCGTCGGTGGGTCGACGTCACCTCGGCGAGCACCGTCGCGGCGGTGTCGGGTGCCAGCACGTCGAGCACCAGTGCGCTGGCGCGGCCGCCGGCGTCGGTGATCTCGGCGGCGAGGCCGGCCGCACGAGTGGCGTCGTTGTCGACGAGCACCACGTTCGCGCCGTGCTCGGCGAAGAGGGTGGAAATGGCTGCGCCGATGCCGCCCGCCCCGCCGGTGACCACCGCCACCTTGTCCTGCAGCAGCGGTGGCGTCACCATCTCGCCTCCCAGGTTGCCTCCCAGGTCGCGTCCCAGGCCGTGACCAGTTCGTCGAGCCATTGCTGCACGCCGGCTGCGTCACGCACGAACGCCGACATCGGGACGTTGATCTCCGTCGTGCCATCGCACGCCCGGTCTCGGGTTGCCCGGACCGAGGCCGCGAGGTCGAACCCGCGGGCGCCCTTCACCAGCGCCGAGGCTGCGCGCACGCGCAGCTCGGCCGTGTCGCGACCTGCCTTCACGAACTCCTCGCGCAGCAGGCGGATGCCGTCGCGGACGTCGCTGTCGGTGGCGCCCATGATCGGGATCCATCCGTGCCCCAGCTCGACGATTCGGCGTACGTTGCGTGACCGCAGCGTTCCCGCGAACCACACCGGTGGACCACCGGGCTGGATCGGTTTCGGGTCGCACCACAGCCGATCGAAGTGGACGCTGGGCGACACGAACGACGCCGGGCTCTGCCTCCACAGCGCCAGGCACGCGCCGATCGTGTCGTCGAGCAGTTGGCCCCGTCCGGAGAAGTCGAGGCCCATCGACTCGTACTCCGCCGGCTGCCAGCCCACGCCCACTCCCAGGTCGAAGCGTCCGCCGGCGAGCACGTCGAGCGTGGCCACGGTCTTGGCCAGGAGCGTCGCAGGACGTAGGCCGGCGATGAGGATGCCGGTGGCGATGCGCACCCGATCCGTCGCGGCGGCGATGGCGGCAGCCAGCGTGAGCGGCTCCGCCCACGGCGACCCGTTGGCGAAGGTGAACGGACCCCACAGATAGCGATCGAAGACCTCGCCCATCACCACGTGATCGACGAGCACGATCGTGTCGACGCCGGCACGATCGCACTGCGTGGCGATCGTGACGAGGCCGCGCAGATCGCTCCCCACCATCTGGCCTGCCACCGGGAGGGTGACGGCAAGTCGCGGACGTTCGGTCACGACGTCCGAAGGTACCAGTTGCAGCGCCAGCATCTGACGCCCCGTCAGATACAGTCGGCGGATGCGCGCAGGTGCCGGAGCCGATGCCGACACGCCACATGTCGGCCCACTCGCCGGTCTGCGCGTGCTCGCGCTGGAGCAGATGCAAGCGCTCCCGTTCGGCACGCAGCTGCTGGCTCGCCTCGGCGCCGACGTGGTGAAGGTCGAGCACCCGCAGGCCGGCGACCTCGGCCGTGGCTCGATGCCGGCCATGGTGGACCCGCAGGGTCGATCGGTGGGCGCCACGTTCCTGCGCAACAACCTCGGAAAACGGTCGGTGTGCATCGACCTCAAGACGCAGGCGGGACACGACCTCGTGCTGCAGCTGGCACCTCGCTTCGACGTGGTGTGCGAGAACTTCAAGGGCGGGGCGTTGGCCAGGCTGGGCTTGGGGTACGAGGACGTCAAGGTGGTGCATCCGGCAGTGGTGTATCTCTCGATCTCCGGCTTCGGTAACACCACGTCGTCGCCGTACGGCGCATGGCCTGCCTACGCCGGCGTCGCCGAGGCGATGAGTGGTCTGTACGAGTGGAAGCGCCAGCCAGGTCAGCCGCCTGCCGTGTCGCCGATGGGGGCGCTCGGCGACATCGGAACCTCGCTGTTCGGGGTCATCGGTCTGCTGGCGGCGCTGCGTGAACGCGATGCGACCGGCATGGGTCAGTACGTCGACGTTGCCATGTTCGACTCGATGGTGGCATTTGCCGATGTGGTCACCAACTACTGGTCGATGGGTGAGCGACCGGAGCCGGGTCAAGGCCTGAAGATGATTCTCGACGGGTTCCCTGCCGCCGACGGTTGGTTCATCGTGCAGATCGGCCGAGAGCACGAGTTCCATCGGTTCGCCACGCTGGTGGGTCACCCTGAATGGATCTCCGATCCACGCTTCGGTTCGCGTGCGGGTTGGCGCGAACACATCACGGTGTTGCGTGAGGGCATCGCTGGCTGGGCCGCCGACAAGACCAGCGTGCAGGCGTGTCATGCGCTGGCCGCCGCCGGTGTCGCCGCCGGCCCGGTGTTCGACGCGGCGCAGGTCATCGCCGATCCACACCTCGCCGAGCGCAACATGATGATCGAGATCGAACGCACCGACGGTGTTGCCGATCCGGTGCTCACCCCTGGCAACCCGGTCAAGCTCTCCGGGTTGGTGGAGTCGGCACCGACCCGGCCGCCTTGGCTGGGGGAGCACACGGACCAGATCCTGAGTGCTGAACTCGGGCTGTCGCCCGGCCAATTGTCCGAGCTTCGCGCGGCAGGAGTCATCGCATGACCATCAGCTTCGAACACGGCCTCGAACACGGCTTCGAACGCCAACGCATCCTCGACCGCGACCTCTATGCCGGCGACCCGCAGCCGTTCTTCGCCTGGCTTCGGGCTCATGACCCTGTGTATCGCGACCCCGACGGCGTCTGGACACTGGTCAAGCATCACGACATCCGCGCTGCCGAGCGCCAGCCACTGTTGTTCTCCAACGCCAACGGCTCGCGACCCAACGTGCCGCCGCAGCCGTCACTGATCGACAGCGACGACCCATGGCACGCTGCGCAGCGTCGCCTCGTTGCCCAAGGCTTCACCCACAAGCAGATGCAGCTCTACGAGGGCCATGTTCGCGAGGTGGCGACGCGGCTCGTCGATCAGGTGGCCGCAATCGGATCATGCGATGTCGTCGCCTCCATCGCCAAACCGCTCCCGATTCCGCTGATCGGCGAGATGCTCGGTGCCGAGCCTGCCGACTACGACCGTTTGCAGCAATGGAGCGACCAGATGATCGGGGGTGCCGACGATCCGGCCTACGTCACCGACGACGTGGCCAACGCTGCGTTCGCGTACATCATGTTCATCACCGAGGTCATCGCCGACCGGCGCCTGAACCCGCGGGACGACCTCGTCAGCACGCTCGTGCATGCCACCATCGACGACGGACAGTCCCTCGACGAGAACCACGTGATCGGCAACTCCCTGCTGTTGCTCGTCGGCGGGAACGAGACCACCCGCAGCGCCATCACCGGTGGCATGCACGCCTTGCTGACGCATCCGGATCAGATGGCGCTGGCGCTGGCCTCGATCGTCGATGGCGCTGTCGGCCCGACGGTCATCGAGGAGATCCTGCGTTGGGTCACGCCGCTGAACAACATGAATCGGGTCACCACCCAGGACGTCGAGGTGCGAGGTGTCACCATCCCTGCCGGGTCCCAGGTGATGATGTCGTACATTTCCGCCAACCGTGACGAAGAGGCGTTCGAGGATCCCTTCCGTTTCGATGTCACCCGCGACCACAACCCGCACCTCTCGTTCGGCTTTGGTCCGCACCTGTGTCTGGGGGCGCAACTCGCCCGTCTCGAGTTGAAGGTCATCTTCAGCGAGATGCTCACACGACTTCATGACATCAGGTTGGCCGACCCCGACTTCGTCGCGACGTACAGCCATTCGTCGTTCGTGCGTGGCATCCAGTCGCTGCCCATCACCTTCACGGTGTGAGCGTGTCGGGTCAGGGGATCGTGAGGTCGGGGAACGGCAACTCGAAGTTGGTGGTTCGGACCCCGCCGTCGACGGCCAGGATCTGCCCTGTGACGTAGCTCGAGGCCGCGCTGGCCAGGTAGAGGACGGCGGCGGCGATGTCGTCGGGCTCGCCCAGACGTCGCAGTGGGGTAGCAGCCTCGATGGCCGCCTTGATCGCCGGGTTCGCGGCCACCACCTGCAGCGCCTCGGTGAGGATCGCCCCGGGGGCGACGGCGTTGACGCGAATGTGCGGGTTGAGGTCGGCGGCCATCAGCCGCACGGCATGGTCGAGGGCAGCCTTGCCCGTGCCGTATGCAGCGAAACCGCGGCCCACGTTGTGGCCGATGGCACTGGAGATCATCACCACGCTGCCACCACCGGACTCGAGCAGGTGGGGTACGGCTTCGCGCACGAGCCGCAAGCCGTTGACCACGTTGTTCTCGAACGAGTTGCGCAGGTCGCGGTCGCTGGTCGCGAGGAACGAGTTGGGCATCGAGCCACCCACCACGCTGACCACGATGTCGAGGCGTCCGAGTTCGCTGACGGTGCGAGCCACGGCAGCGCTCACTGCGTGCGCGTCGTTGGCGTCGGTGGGCACTGCGATGGCGCGGCCACCGAACTCGCGGGCTCGTGCCGCCACCGCTTCGAGTTGCTCCGCGGTTCGGGCCAGTACGGCGATGTCGGCGCCGGCCTCGGCCAGGGCCAAGGCGCTGGCGGCACCGATGCCACGGCCGCCACCCGAGACGAGTGCCACCTTGCCGTCGAGTCGAAAGCTGTCCAGCACGCCCATCAGACGAGCCACCTCGAGATCGACTCGATGACACACGCCGGCTTGCTCTGCCCCTCGATCTCGATGGTGATCACGATGAGGGTCTGCAGGCCGGCGGCGACCTCGGTGACGTCGGTGAGCTGAGCGCCGGCGCGCACCCGTGACCCCACCGGTACCGGAGCCGTGAATCGAACCTTGTCGGTGCCGTAGTTGATGCCCATCGCGAAGCCGGTGACCTCGACGATCTGGGGAAGGAACATGTTCGAGAGCGACAGCGTGAGGAAGCCGTGCGCGATCGGACCCCCGAACGGGCTCTCCCGACCGGCGCGTTCGGCGTCCACATGGATCCACTGGTGGTCGCCGGTGGCTGCGGCGAACTGATCGACGCGTTGCTGTTCGATGAGGAGCCAGTCGCTGAAACCGAGGTGGGTCCCGATCGCAGCACGCACCGCATCGGGGCCGTCGAGCACCGTGACGGCCATGCTCAGGCTCCCAACCGGAGGAGTGCGGCCTCGGCCTCTGCGACGATGCGGTCGATCAGCTCCTGACATGACGGCAGGTCGTCGATGACGCCCACCACTTGGCCGCTGGCCATCACCCCACTCGCGGTCTTGCCGTCGACCAAGGCCGCCTTCAGCAGCATCGGCGTGTTGGCAGCCATGAGCATCTGGGTGCGGGTGAGGCCGCTGCTGGCGCGCATCTCGTTGCCTTCGCGCCACATCTGCCGCAGTGAAAGGCCGGTCATCTGCTTGAACCGATTGGCGTTGAGCAGCGCTCGGGGCAAGGCCAGCACCTTGCCGCGCCCCGACTCGAGCTGGTCGACGAGTTCGGTCTTCAGCACGCGGTGGGGCACACCGTCGACCTGCGTGGTGACCGTCGTGTCGGCAACACCCTTGGCAAGGTAGAAGTCCTTCACCGCCTGGGGCACCGACGAGTCGCTGGTGAGCAGGAAGCGGGTACCCATGGCGATGCCGTCGGCACCGTAGGCGAGCGCAGCGACCAGCCCACGACCGTCGAAGAATCCGCCGGCAGCGATGACCGGCACTCTGCCCTGCACCACGTCGACCACCTGAGGCAGCAGGATGCTGGTGGGCACAGAGCCGGTGTGGCCGCCGCCCTCACCCCCCTGTACGAGCACGGCGTCGACGCCCCATTGCAGCACCTTCTCCGCATGCCGCTTGGCGCCGATGGAGGGCACCACCAGCACACCGCCGTCGTGCAGACGGGAGATGAGCGCCTCTTTGGGTGCCTGCGCGAACGAGGCCACCTTCACCCCTCGATCGATCAGCAACGCCACTCGTTCCGCCACGTCGTGTGCGTCGGCGCGCATGTTGACCCCGAACGGCCGGTCGGTACGAGTCATCACCTCGTCGACCGCGGTGCGCAGCTCGGCGAAGTCCATGGTGGCACTCGCGAGAATGCCGAGCCCACCGGCATTGGCGGTGGCTGCCACGAGCCGCGCTCCGGCAACCCACCCCATTCCGGTCTGGATGATGGGAACCTGCACGTCGAACAGGTCGCACACGCTGGTGTGCAAGCGGGGATGCATCGGCTACTGCGGGTCGGGGACTTCGCGCAGGCGAAGGCCCTTCGGATCGAGACGGCGCAGTGCATCCAGCTCGTCGCTGGAGGGCGCTCGGCTGGTGGGCACGTCGGCAGGGATGATCAGTTCGAACCCCGTGGCGGCCACCACGTCGGCCACGGTGACGCCGGGGTGCACGCTGCGCAGGCGCATCCGTCGCTCGGGGCACTCGAAGTCGAGGACGGCGAGGTTGGTGACGATGCGGCGCAGGTCGTGGTGAGCTTGCACCCACGGACCCAACGCCTCGGCGCGGTCGTAACCGATCCCGCTGACCATGTCGACCGCGGCAGTGAACACCGAGGTGTTGTGTTTGGGGACCCAGAAGCTGGTGGCATGGTTGATGGTGTTGCCGGGCCCACCACGAACACCGAGCAACTGGGCCTTCGGCTTCGACCACGGCCCGATGTTGGCGATGTTGGTGTTGCCGCGGGCGTCGATCTGCGATGCACCCATCATCACGTGTCGGCGCCCACCCCACAGCGTGTCGAACACGGTGCGGAAGGGGATCCAGCCCTCGACCAGCTTGTCGGTGCCGCCGACGGGCAACTCGTTGCCGACGAAGAAGGCCTCGCCATCGCTCACCATCAGGTCGGGCTCGAACGTGCTGCGCGCCAGGCGGGCTCCCAGCATGGGGATGGTGCCCATTCCGGAGGCGAAGATCTCGCCGTCGCCGCGGAAGGCCTCAGCGGCGGCGACGACGACGATGTCGGCGAGATGACTCATTGCGCCGCCTTCCACTCGGCGACGGCAGCCTGGTACGACGCTTCGTCGCCGGCGAGGAAGCGCTCGGAGAATGCCGCCCACTGTTCGGGGTCGGCAGCTGCGGTGGCGTACGCCTTCTGAAAGGCTTCGTCGCGTTCGTAGTCGGGCTGGCAGTTGGTGAAGTGAGCACCGTTGGGCGCCTCGATCACACCATCGACCATCGACCGGTTGATGCGGAGCGTGTGGAACGTGCCCTCGCGCAGCAACTGCTCGGTGGGTACCACCTGTTCGCACGAGACGAACCGATGGCCCGGCTCGCATGCGTTCAGGAACAGGTCGTCGAAGTACAGGTCGGGGCCGAGGTACTGCGCGTTGCCCGACTGGTCGGAGCGGTTGAGATGAACGAATGCGGCGTCGAGCCGAATGGCGGGTACCGCCAACAACTCCTCGGCGTCGGCGTATGGCGAACGGACGGTGCGCAGCGACGGGTTGACGTCGACGACGCCCGAACCGAGACCTGCCCGTGTGGGAAGGAACGGCAACCGCAGCGAACCTGCGTACAGCGCCCACTGCAGCATGCCCTCGTCGTACTCGACGCATTCGGCGACGGTGCCCCGTTGGCGAGCGGCCCGGAAGTGTGGCTCGAGCGGGATCGAGTCGAGCGAGACGAAGCCGTACACGAGCGTTCGGATCTTGCCGGCCGCGGCAAGCAGCCCGACGTCGGGGCCGCCGTACGACACGATGGTGAGATCGGTGATGTCGCTCCGCAACAGCGCACGGACGAGCGACATCGGCTTGCGTCGGCTGCCCCAGCCGCCGATGCCGATGGTCATCCCACTGCTCAACGAGGCGATGGCCTCGTCGTGGTGGATCCGTTTGTCGCGGCTCATGCGGGCCCGTGCTTCGTGGAATCGTGTGCCTTGTTGGTGCCGGCGAAGTCGTCGCGCAACTCGTCGGCGACGCCGCTGAGGTTGAGCTCGAACGTGAAGCCTTGCTCGAAGCGATAGCTCTTCTTCACGTCCCACAGGTCGATGCCGTTCAGGCTCTCCTTCGCCGCACGGATGACGGTGGGCGACTTGGAGGCAATGACCGCAGCGAGCGCCACTGCGGCATCGCGCAGCTCAGCCCGTGGCACGACCGTGTGCACGCTGCCGAACTGGTGCAGCTCGGCAGCCGTGGCCGTGGCCGAGGTGTAGACCATCGCGCGCATCTTGTGCTGGGGCACGAGCCGGGAGAGGTGTGTGGCCGCGCCCAGTGCACCGCGGTCCACTTCGGGCAGCCCGAAGTAGGCGTCGTCGCTGGCGATGATGATGTCGGCGTTGCCGACCAGGCCGATGCCGCCGCCCACGCAGAACCCGTGCACGGCCGCGATCAGCGGCACTGCGCACTCGTACACCGCGGCGAACGCGGCGTAACAGGCCTTGTTGGCGCCGATCAGCGCACCGAACCCTTCGGTGTTCTGCATCTCCTTGATGTCGACACCGGCGTTGTAACCGCGGCCTTCGGCACGCAACACCACCGCTCGAACGGCGGCATTCCGGCCTGCTGCGGTGACCTGCTCGGCCACCTCGAACCACTGGGCGACAGTGAGCGCGTTGACGGGCGGACAATCCATGACCACCTCGGCGATACCGCGGTCGTCGATGCTGGTCGTGATTCCCACGGGACGGATGGTAACCGCAATCTGACACGCCGTCAGATGCGAAGCGCTGCTGGACTGGTTCGCCCGGTGAGGTGCGTAGAGTTCGGACGTGGGTACAGCGACCTTCGACTACAGCGGGCAGGTGGTGCTGGTCACCGGCGGGACCAAAGGGGTGGGTCGCGGCGTCGCCGCCCAGTTCGCGCTGGCCGGCGCACACGTGGTGGTCTGCGCCCGATCCGAGGGCGAGTCCGCACTGCCGGCCGACTGGACCTTCCTGGCGGCAGACCTGCGCGACGCAGCGCAAGCCTGGGCGATGGTCGATGCAGCGATGGCGGTGCACGGTCGGATCGACGTGGTGGTCAACAACGCGGGGGGCTCTCCGCCGGCCGACAGCACGACTGCATCGCCCCGGTTCAGCGAGCGCATCGTCGCGCTGAACCTGCTCGCCCCCATGTACGTGAGCCAACGGACCAACCACCACATGCAAGGCCAGCCCGCCGGAGGGTCGATCGTCAACATCGGCAGCGTCGCCGCGCTCCGGCCCGCCCCTACCGTGGCGGCGTATGGAGCAGCGAAGGCCGGGCTGCTCAACTTCACCACGACGACCGCGCAGGAGTGGGCGCCGAAGGTACGCGTCAACACGGTCACCGCGGGGTTGGTGCGCACCGAGCAGTCGGCGCTCACCTATGGCGACGCAGCGACGATGGAGCGCATCGAGCGCACCATCCCGAACGGTCGGATGGCCACACCCACCGACATCGCCGAGGCATGCCTCTTCCTCGCCTCGTCGGCGGCGTCGTACATCACCGGCGCCAACCTGGTGCTGAACGGCGGCGGCGACCGGCCGGCGTTCCTCGACGCGCTCGGTTGATCACGGTTCCGGCTGTCTGACGCTGCGTCAGATCGGGCGATGCCGGACTGGTTACGATCGCCGACATGCCGATCATCCCCTTGGGCCGAGCCTTCACCGAGACCGCGCGCCGTGACCCCGACCGCCCGGCGGTGACCGTCGGTGAACGGTCCATCTCCCGAGCCGGGCTGGAGTCGATGGCGAACCGCATGGCTCGCGTCTTCCTCTCCCATGGTGTGCAGCTCGGCGACTACGTCACCATCGGGCTGCCCAACTCGCCGGAGTTCTTCGCCGCCACGATCGCAGCCTGGAAGATCGGTGCGGTGCCGCAGCCGGTGTCGCCGCGCCTACCGCACCGCGAGCGCGAGGCCATCATCCATCTGGCTGGGTCACCCCTCGTGCTCGGTGCCGAACCGGGTGAGCACCCCGGCCGGGTGTGCCTGCCGGTCGGGTGGCTGCCTGATGAGTCGGTCGACGACTCGCCGCTGCCCGATGCCATCTCGCCCACATGGAAGGCGCCCACGTCCGGCGGCTCCACCGGGCAACCGAAACTGATCGTTGCCGGCGACCCGGGAGTGATCGACTCCGACGCCGACCCTGGCATGGGCATGCGGCACGACGGCGTCATGTTGGTTCCCGGGCCGATGTACCACAACGCTCCGTTCAGCTACGCGTCGAAGGCGATCGTCAACGGCAACCACGTCATCACCATGGAGCGCTTCGACGCCGAGGCCACGCTGAGGGCGGCCGAGCAGCACCGCCCCGAATGGATGCTGCTGGTGCCGACGATGATGCTGCGGATCGTGCGCGTGGCCAACCATCGCTCGTACGACATGTCGTCGCTGCGGGTGGTGTGGCACATGGCCGCTCCGTGCCCGCCGTGGCTGAAGGAGGAGTGGATCGACTGGCTCGGTGGCGAGAAGATCTTCGAGCTCTACGCCGGCACCGAGGCACAGGCCGTCACGGTCATTCGCGGCGACCAGTGGATGGCCCATCGAGGTTCGGTGGGCAAGCCCATCTACGGCGAGATGAAGGTGCTCGACGCCGCTGGCAACGATGCCGCTCCCGGCGAGGTGGGAGAGATCTACATGCGCGCCCCGGACGGGCGAGTCACGTACCGCTACGTGGGTGCCGACGCCAAGCGCACGGACGATGGGTGGGAGTCGCTCGGCGACATGGGTTGGATCGACGCCGACGGATTCGTGTTCCTCACCGATCGGTTGGGCGACATGATCCTGTCCGGTGGCGCCAACATCTACCCGGCCGAGGTCGAGGCGGCGATCGACGAGTATCCCCATGTCCGTTCCAGCGCGGTCATCGGCCTGCCCGACGAAGACCTCGGCAACCGCATCCACGCCATCGTTCAGCTCGCGCCGGGCTTCGTCGTCACCGACGACGAGCTCCGCGCGCACCTCTCCGAGCGGCTCGTTCGTTACAAGATCCCGCGGACGTTCGAGTTCGTCACCGAGCCGCTGCGCGACGACGCGGGCAAGGTGCGCCGCAGCCAGCTGCGCGCCCATCGCGTGTGAATGATCAGGCGTGCTGCGAGCTGACGCTCACCACTTCGCCGGTCATGTACGAGCTGTAGTCCGAGGCCAGGAAGACGATCACGTTGGCGATCTCCCACGGCTCTGCAGCGCGACCGAAGGCTTCCCGCGCGGTGAGCTCGGCCAGTAGCTCGTCGGACGTGACCTTGGCAAGGTTGGCGTGCATCGCAAGACTGGGAGCCACCGCGTTCACCCGAACGCCGCGCGGTGCGGCCTCGATCGCTGAGCACCGCGTGAGGGCCATCACCCCCGCTTTCGCGGCCGCATAGTGGGCTTGGCCGGCCTGGGCGCGCCAGCCCAGTACGGACGCGTTGTTGACGATCGCCCCCGTGCCCCGCAGGTACATGTGATTGAGCGCGGCACGGGTGACTCGGAACGTGCCGGTGAGCGTGACGTCGAGGACGAGTGACCACTGGTGGTCGGTCATCTCGTGCACTTCTGCGGTGCCGCCCAGGCCGGCGTTGTTCACGAGCACGTCGATACCACCGAGCGTCTCGGCGGCACGGGCGATCATGGCCTGCACGCTTGCCTCGTCGGTGACGTCGCACACGATGCCCTCCACGCCCAGCTCGGCTGCGGTCTCGCCGAGCCGTCGCTCGTGCTTGTCGGCGATCACGACGCGGGCTCCTTCCTCCAGGCACCGCTTGGCGGTGGCCGAGCCGATGCCACTGCCCGCTGCGGCGGTGACGAGCACGCCCTTGCCGAGCAACAGGCCGTGCGGTGCGGGCGGTGTGGGCGGTGTGGGCGGTGTGGGCGGTGTGAGAGGTGTGGGAACTGTCATCGAGGGGCTCCTTCGATCATCGCGGCAGGCCGAGGACGCGCTCGCCGAGCACGTTACGTTGGATCTCGTTGGAGCCGCCGTAGATGGTGTCGGAGCGCGTGAACAGGAACAGCTTCTGCTCCAGCGACAGGTCACCTGCAGGCGCTTCGGTGGCCACGCCGGCGGGCCCCAGCACGTCGATCATCAGGTTGCCGAGGTCGCGGTGCCACGTGCCCCAGAACAGCTTCGAGATGCTGGCCTCGGGCCCTGGGACGCCGGTGCCCATCGAGCGCTGGGCGTTCCACCGCATGAGTTGGAGGCCGGTGTGCGCCCGAGCGAGCCGTGGGCGTATGGCCGGATCGTGCAGCCGTCCGTGCTGGCGGGTCAGCTCGATGACGTGCTGCAGCTCGCGCTCGAACCCGACCTGCTGCGCGAGCGTGGAGATGCCGCGTTCGAAACCGAGCAAGCCCATCGCCACTCTCCAGCCGTCGCCCGGTTCGCCGACCACCATGGCGGCCGGGGTACGAGCCTCGGTGAAGAAGGTCTCGTTGAACTCCCCGCCGCCGGTGAGTTGCACGATGGGGCGCACCTCGACGCCCGGTTGGTCCATCGGCACCAGGAGGAAGGTGAGACCTGCATGCCGTTGCGAGCCGGGCACGCTGCGGGCGAGCACGAAGCACCAGTGGCTCACGTGCGCGAGGGAGGTCCACACCTTCTGACCGTCGACGATCCATTCGTCACCGTCGAGTCTCGCCTTGGTCTGCACGTTGGCCAGATCGCTGCCGGCGTCGGGTTCGCTGTACCCCTGGCACCAGCGTTCGGTGCCGTTGCGGATGCCGGGAAGGAACTGCTCGCACAGTGCGGCCGTGCCGTACTCGATGAGGGTCGGTGCCAGCAGATGCTCACCCATGTGGTTCACCCGTGCCGGTGCTTGGGCGCGCGTGTACTCCTCGGCCCAGATGATCTGCTGGCTGACGCTCGCGCCTCGGCCGCCGTGTACCTCGGGCCAACCGAGCCCGATCCAGCCGGCGTCACCCAGGACACGCTCCCAACGCACTCGCGTGTCGAACCCGATGTCCTCGTCGCCGGGGCCACCACGCCCACGGAGGTCGGCGAACTCGCCGACCACATGAGTTCGCAGCCATTCGCGCACGACTGAGCGGAAGTGCTCGTCGGTGAGCCCAACGAGTGTGCTGCTCATCGGGCAGGGGTCATGCGTTCGGCGCCGCCTTGGCGTCGGCGGCACGCTTCATCTCGGCCACCATGTCGAGGAAGGGCAATCGTTCGTACTTGACCGTGGCCATCAGCCGCTCGTCGATCTGCTCGGGCGTCCAGCGGCTGTCGTTGTACATCGCCCGCACCTCCTTGGGCTGGCTCCACACCGCGATCTTGTCGCCGACCACCGAGTACACCTGCCCGGTGATGTGCTTGCTCTGGTCGCTGAGCAGGTACACGGCCATCGGCGAGACATCCTCGGGGTCGCCGTTCTCGGCGAGCTGCATCGGCACGTTCGCGCTCATGCGGGTACGCGCCACCGGGGCGATCACGTTCGCTCGCACTCCGTAACGCTCGAGCCCCACCGCGGCGGAGTAGCTGAGCGACACGATGCCACCCTTGGCCGCCGCGTAGTTGGCCTGGGCCACCGACCCGAGCGCCCACACCCCGGACGTGAACGCGATCAGTGAACCGCCGCCCTCTTGCTTGCGCATGACTGCGGCCGCGGCGCGGTACACGGTGAACGTGCCCTTCAGATGCACGCGGATGACGTCGTCGAACTCTTCTTCGCTCATGTTGAACAGCATCCGCTCACGCAGGATGCCCGCCACGCACACTGCACCGTCGATGCGTCCCCAGGTGTCCATTGCCGCCGCGACGATTGCTTCGCCGCCGGCCATGGTGCCCACATCGATTGCTGCGGCGATGGCCTCGCCGCCCGCAGCCTCGATCTCGGCCACCACCTCGTCGGCGACGGCCGAGGAGGGCTCGCTGCCGTCCATTCCGACGCCGTAGTCGGCAACCACCACCTTGGCCCCCGCCCGCGCCGAGTCGAGTGCGATGCAGCGTCCGATGCCACGCCCGGCACCGGTGATGGCGATGACCTTGTCCTGGAGGAATCCGCTCAACTTCAGCTCCTGTGGTTTCTGACGAACCGTCAGAAACTATCATCGGTCGTCATGGAGGTCGTAGCGGGGATGAGTGACCGGGTCGCGCTCAACGACGTCGGTGCCTACGCCCAGCGAGTCGAGGCGATGGGCTACGACACCCTGCACGTTCCCGAGACGGTGCACGACGGGTTGATGGTGTCGATGCTGGCCCTGCAGGCCACCACTCGCCTGCGGGTGACCAGCAGTGTCATCCTCGCGTTCGTGCGCAGCCCGATGCTGGTTGCGTACACGGCCTGGGATCTCGCTGCCTCCAGCGCGGGGCGCTTCGAGTTGGGGCTCGGTTCGCAGATCGAGCAGAACATCGTCGGTCGCTACTCGATGCCGTGGACGGAACCCGTCGGACGGATGCGCGAGTACGTGGAGGCGCTGCGTGCGATCTGGCATTCGTTCGCGACCGGCGAGCCATTGCAGTACGTCGGTGAGCAGTACCGATTCACCAGGCTGCAACCGTTCTTCAACCCCGGCGACCACGGTTTCGGTGCGCCCCCGATCTGGCTGGGTGGCGTGAACGAGAAGATCTGCGGCCTCGGCGGGTCGCACGCCGACGGCTTCGTCACCCACCCGACCAACTCGAGCCCGCGTTACCTGCGTGAGTTCTGCCTGCCGCGGCTCGACGCCGGTGCGGTCGCTGCCGCCAGGCCGCGCCCTCGTCTCATCACCGGCAGCATGTTCATCACCGGTCGCACCGAGGCCGAGGTGGCGGCCAGCCGCGAGCACCACCGGTCGATCCTCGGCTTCCTGTACAGCACCCCTGCGTATCGGCGCACGCTCGAACTGTTCGGTTGGGAAGATCTCGGAGCGCAATTGCAGCGCATGACGCGCGGTCGGGTGCTCGACGCCGAGCGC
>JANMFL010000256.1:0-6176 GCA_031377945.1 Acidimicrobiaceae bacterium
GCTCCGCCGTGCCGGAGCGGCGATGCGGCCCGAGACCACCTCGCACATCGATCGGGTGCACATCACCGGCGCGCGCATCGCCACCGAGTTGTCGACGGGCAACACCGGTGCTGCGGCCGACATGACCCGCGAGTTCGTGGCACTCATCGACGGCGACGACCTGGACCACGACGAATGGGTCACTGCATCCATCTCCAGCGGTATTCGCGCCGCGGTCTGGGAGGGGCAGCTCGATCTCGCCGACGACCTCGCTCGAAGAGTTCGCCAACACCTCGATCCACGGGTGGCGGGTGTCGACATCGCCGGAGCGCTGGCGTTGCTGGAACTGGAACGTGGCAACCTCCCGGCCGCCATCGAGCAGAGCCGAGCTGCGCACCGCACGGCGGTGGACCTGCAGATCGCCGGGAGCGGCCCCGACATCGCCGGAATCGCCGTGCTCGGAACCGCGCTGTTGGAAGCGGGCCGACTGGACGAGGCTGCGCCGGAACTCTCGCTCGTCGCCCAGTCACCTCGACTGGAACGCGTGCCGGCGTACGTGATGGGTGTCATCGGCACCGCTCGGCTGATGCGGTCCGACGGGAACTTCGACAGCGCGTTGCGGTTGCTGGCCGACGCTCGCTCCCGAGTGCGCGCCGCGGCACCAGGCCCCACGCTGATGGCCAGGGTTGACATCGCCGACATCGGTGTGCGCCTCGCGCTCGGCGACCTGGACGAAGCGAAGGTGCTCCTGGACGGGCTCCCGGCCGGCTTTCGCACCGATCTGACGCGCTCCTGGTTCGAGGCGTTGCGCCGCAACTGGTCGGCGACGCAGGACCTCGACGCGCACCTCGCCGCCGCAGCGAGCACGCAGCGGGAACAGTTCGACCTCGCGGTGCTCCGCTTGCGCATCACGCTCGACCGGGCGACCGACGACACGTCGAGCGCCGAAACGGCCGGCACGGTGCTCGATCTGGCCGAGACGACCGGGATGATCCTGCCGATCGCCGAGGCGGGCACGTCGGTGCTGGCGGCGGTGGCAGCGGCGGCGAAGCGACGGCCGCGCACCGACGCAGTCGAACGTCTGCTGTTGACGCAACCGCTGCCACGTCCCACCGACCAGGCCCGACCGCAGTACCGGGTGGACGATCTGTCGGCTCGGGAGCTGATCGTGTTGCGCTACATGGCCACGTCGATGACGAACCAGGAGATCGCCGAGACGCTCTACCTGTCCGTGAACACCGTGAAGACCCACATCAAGCACGTGCTGCGCAAGCTGGGTGCCACCTCGCGCACCGAGGCGACCCGGCGGGCGCGCGAACTCCACTACCTGTGATTCTTGTGATACCTGTGACGCCTGTGACGCGTCCATCCGTTCGCATGTGACGGGTGCGCCGCCGGCCCCGGTGGTGGTTCATGGCCGACACTGACAGAATGCCGTCATGGCCTCCCGCGATGCGCACCTTGCTCGAATCGACGGCGGATCGTTCGACGTCCTGATCGTCGGCGGTGGCATCAATGGGGCCGTCGCCGCAGCATCGCTCGCCGGACGAGGCGCGTCGGTGGCGCTCATCGACCGCGGCGACTTCGGCGCCTTCACCAGCCAGGAGTCGTCGAACCTGGTGTGGGGTGGCTTCAAGTACCTCGAGCACTACGAGCTCCTCCTGGTGTGGAAGCTGTGCCGATCGCGCAATCGCCTGATGAAGGCGTACCCCGACAACATCAAGGAGATCAGCTTCCTCGCCAGCCTCGACGAATCGGCGCCGTACGCACCGTGGTTCGCCGGCCTTGGTGCACTCGGGTACTGGGGCATCGGCCAGTTCGGCACGCGTTACCCGAGGGTGTTGAAGAAGGAGACCATCGAGCACGACGAGCCGGCGATCGACACCGAGCACGTCCGCGGCGGGATCGAGTACCGCGACGCCTACCTGATCGACAACGACTCGCGCTTCGTGTTCTCGTTCGTCCGTTCCGCCATCGAAGCCGGGGCGTCGGCCGCGAACTACGTGGAACTCGTGACGGCCACGCGTGAGGCAGATCGCTGGAGGGTGGACCTGCGCGACACCGACTCGGGCGCCACGTACACGACTTCTGCCCGCGTCGTCATCAACGCGGCCGGACCGTTCGTCGACGAGCTGAATGCCAGTTGGGGTTCCACCACCGACCACAAGATCGTCTACTCGAAGGGCATCCACCTCGTGGTGCCCCGTCTCACCACCACCGATCACCAGCGTGTGCTGGCGTTCTTCGACGACACGCAGCGGCTCTTCTACGTCATCCCGATGGGCCGGCGGTCCGTCATCGGCACCACCGACACGCGAGTCGACGTCGCCGAGACGCACGTCACCGACGACGACCGGGAGTTCCTGCTCGGCCAGATCAACGCCCGGCTCGACCTGCTGCACCCGCTCACCAAGGACGACATCATCTCCGAGCGATGTGGGGTGCGGCCGCTCGTCGTGAAGACCACCACCGGCAACACCGACGACGTCGACTGGACGTCGTTGAGCCGCAAGCACGCCATCGAGACCGACCGCAAGCGACGAGTCGTCACCATCTTCGGCGGCAAGCTCACCGACTGCCTGAACGTCGGCGAGGAGGTCGCCAAGGAGGTCGAGTCGCTCGGTGTGCCACTCGAGAAGGACCTGCACAACTGGTACGGCGAGCCGGCGAAGGCCACCCGCGACGAGTTCTATCGCCAGGCCCGCCTGATGAAACTCGACTCGCTGCGCACCAAGCCCGACACCGAACGGCTGACCGACCGCCTGTGGCGCCGTTACGGCCGCCGCGCGTTCTCGATGCTCGAGGCCATCCGTGACGACCCGCGCATGGGTGAGGACATCATGGACAGTGCCGACTATCTGCGCGTCGAGCTGTTCCTCGGTGCCCACACCGAGATGATCACCAAGCTCGAGGACTTCACCCGCCGCCGGTCGAAGATCGACCTCGTCGTCCCGAAGGACGACATCGTCGCATCGCCCGGCCTGCGCGAGGTCTGCGAGATCCTGTTCGGCGACGACGCGGATCGCCGACTGCAGGAGTACCTGGCCGGTCGCTGACTAGGTGCCGAGTCGCTCGACCGCCAACGTCTTCAGCCGCTTGTAGTCGACCTTGCCGTTCGGCGCACGGCCGATGGTGTCGACCACCACCAACTGCCGTGGTGCCTTGTAGTGCGCCAGGTGCGCCTTCACGTGGTCGGCGAGTTCCTCGAGCGTCGGCGACGTGCCATCGGTGGCCTCGACCACCGCGCAGATCGTCTCGCCGAAACGCGCATCGGGCAGACCGACGGCGACGGCATCGCGAACGGAGGGATGCTGCTTGAGCGCCTCCTCGACCTCCTCGGGGAAGACCTTCTCGCCTCCGGTGTTGATGCACACCGAGCCTCGCCCCAGCAGCACCAGTGTGCCGTCGTCGTTCACCTCGGCCCAGTCACCCGGCACGCTCCACCGCTGCCCTTCGTAGGTGCGAAACGTCTGCGCCGTCTTGGCTTCGTCCTTGTAGTAGCCGAGCGGGATGAACCCGCCGACGGCCACCACGCCACGCTCGCCCGACCCCGGAGCCACGCGCTGGCCGTCGTCGTTGAAGACGGCGCACGACGGCCCGATCATGAACCGTGCTGTTTGCGTGGCCCCGCCGGCGGTCGACAACGACGCACCCATGCCCACGGCCTCGGACGAACCGAACGAGTCGAACAGGGCGGCCTGTGGCACGTGGCGCAGCAAGCCCTCCTTGTTCTCCTGGCTCCACATCACGCCGGACGACGACATCATCACCAGGCTCGACAGGTCGTACCTGCCCGGCTCGGCATCGAGCGCTTCGAGAATGGGTCCGGCGAAGGCCTGCCCGACGATGATCAGCGAGTTCACCCGGTGCTCTTGCACCTGTGACAGCAACTCGTGCACGTCGAAGTGGCGCGACGGCAGCGTCGCGACCGCGCCGCCGAGGTTCATCGCGATCAGGCTGGAGAACTGGCCCGTCCCGTGCATCAGCGGACATGCGCTGAGCAGCACGTAGCCCGGAGTCGCCGGCGACAGGCGATCGGCGACCTCGGCGATGCTCACCGCGGGCGGCACGCCGAGCACCGCGTTCCCACCGGAGCCGAGCACGTTGAACAGGTCGTCCTGACGCCACATCACGCCCTTCGGCATGCCCGTGGTGCCCCCTGTGTAGAGCAGGAGCAGGTCGTCACCGCTGCGACCCCACGGCCCACGAACCGGCCCTTCGACCACGGTCTGCACGACCCGTTCGTAGTCCTCGGCCCAGTCGGGCACCGACACCGAACCACCGGTGACGCAGTACCAGCGACGGACCTTGGGAAGGTCGTGACGCACCTGGTCGACCAGATCGACGAACGCGCCGTCGAACACGACCGCCTCGGCGTCGGCATTGTCGAAGAGGTAGACGATCTCGTCGTGTCCGTAGCGGTAGTTCGTGTTCACCGGAGCCAGGCCGGCCTTGAAGGCGGCCACATAGGCCTCGAGGTACTCGGGGCAGTTGTGCAGATACACCGCGACCTTGCTCTGGTGCGTCAGCCCGGCCTGCAAGAGGTCGGCCGCGAGCGCATCGGCTCGCGCGTCGAACTCGGCCCAGGTGACCATGCGGTCGCCCTGGATCTGGCACGCCTGCTCGGGCACCCGAGCCGCCACGGCCTCGTACACGTCCGCGAAGTTCCAGTCGGTCATCGAAATCCCCCTCGTCATCCCCGCCGACAGCTTGGCAGCGGCGCCGCCGCCACAGTGCACCGGGGGATTTCACGAATGCACTAACCTCTCCTCTGTCGGGTCCGCCTGCGGGCCCGCACCATCGAGCCACAACTTCGAGCCACAACAATTGGAGATCCGATGCGCCGCATCACCACTGCACTCGTCCTCGCGGGCGCGCTCTTGCTGAGCGCGTGCCAGCTCGTCCTCACACCGATCGGAGGGTCGCCGACCACCGCGTGTCCCACCGGCAACTGGGCCCTGTCGTCGGAGGCCATCAACGCGATGGTCACCAAGCTCGGCAGCACCCTGGCCTCGAACCTGTCGGTCACGCTGTCCAACACCGGCGTCACGGTCGCCATCAACGCCGACGGCACCTGGTCGGTCACCGCGAAGCAGACCGGCACCTTCAGCGGCACGATCGGCGGCCAGCCGGTGTCGGGCTCCGGCGTGCTCGACGGCCTGGCCAAGGGCACGTACACCAAGACCGCCACGAGCATCCTGTTCACCACCACGTCGCTCGCCGGCACGACGGCCGGCACCCCCGCCACGCTCACCGTGTCGGGCACGCTGGCCGGAACTCCGTTCAGCAACGTGGTGTTCCGCCTGCCCGGCACGAACAGTGACGACCGCGAGACCGAGGTGGAGGACGCCGTCGGTCTCACCGGCGCCGCCGGCTACACCTGCGGCGCGAACGGCACGTTGGCGCTGTCGTTCTCGAACTCGAAGATCGAGATGAAGCTCCGCCGCTGAGACGCAGCGCACGGGTGACGCGAACGAGGGGCTCCCAGCCGGGGAGCCCCTCGTTCGTTGTTCTGGAGGCGACGCTGGGAATCGATCCCATGTGGAAGGATTTGCAGTCCTTTGCCTCAGCCACTCGGCCACGTCGCCACCTGTCGCCGAGCAGGCCCGACGACGGGTCAGCACGATAGCGGCAAACCCGCCGTGTCCCCCGGGCTTTGACCATGCACACGTCGACGAGCCGTGCGACAATCCCCGCCATGCGCTCCTGCCGCCCCTCCCCCGTGCTGTCCCCGATCGTCCTTGTGGCCCTGGTCGCTCTGGGAGCGTGCAGTAGCGACGGCGCGAGCACCACGCCGCAGAGCACCACCGGATCCACCGCGGCGCCCAGCACTGCGGTGCCCTCCACCGAGGTGCCAACCACCGACTCGGCGACCACCACGGTGTCGCCCGCCGTGGCGGCCCAGGCGTACTCCGAACGCGGCAGCTTCCCGGTCGGCGTCACCACTCTCCAGCTCGATGACGGCACCAAGGTCGAGATCTGGTACCCAGCGGTTCCTGGAACGACCGGAACGGAGACCTACGACGTTCGCGACTTCACACCGGAGGCGATCAAGGCGTTGTTGACCGCCGACGTCCCGGCGACGTTCAGCTACGAGGCGGGTCGTGATGCGGACCTGGCCGAGGGCGTGTTCCCGGTCGTTGCCTTCAGCCACGGATTCCTCGGATTCCGCAACTACTACTCCACGCTCACCGCTC
>JANMFL010000302.1:0-4589 GCA_031377945.1 Acidimicrobiaceae bacterium
GTCGGCTCCCTGGTTGCCACACTGTGTGTCTGACTTCCCGACACCTCCCTGGTGGCCTCCTTGGTGGCCGCTCTGGTCGCCGCCTTGGTCGCCGCCTTGGTCGCCGCCTTGGTCGCCACCCTGGTTGTCGGACTGGCCGCCACCGCCCTGGTCGCCACCTTGGTCGCCGCCTTGGTCGCCGCCGTGGTCGCCAGGATCCTGTGCACCCGGATCGGGAGTGTCCGTGGTCGGACTGGTGGGGTCCGGGATCGCCGGATCGCTCACATCGACGTTCGGGTCGGGAGTGTCGGAATCGATGAGGCCGCTGTCGCTCTGGTCGTCGCTCAGGTTGTCGTTCTGGTCGTCGGACAGTGGCGCACCCGCGTCGGCAACGGGCGCGGTCGAACTCGCTTCGCGCCGGTCGACTCCGCCAGTGCGGCTCGACTCGTCGTCGCCGTCGCCATCGTTCGTCGCAACGTCGGAGCCGCCGGTCGTCCATCCGGTCCCGCCCACACGACCGGTCCCAGCACCTCCCACTCCGCCGCCGAGTCCGCCACTCGCGTCGTTGGAGTCCGACTCGAAGACCACTCGACCGATCGCGTCGTGCAATGGCCCCTTCACGAGCGAACTGCGCGTCGTCATCCCGCCGCCACCGGCAGCAGCCGTGCCGACGAGGCCGATCACCACGGCGCCGGACGCGAACAGACCGGCCATCGCCGTGCGCTGCGAACGTGTCGCACCCATCAACGCGCCGAGACGCTCGACCACCACCGAGCCCGACTGGCCCAGAAAGCCGGCCAGCACCTCGATGTCCTCACGTCGGAGGTCGACCGCGGGGGCCTTCTTCTGCCGGCGCATCGAGCGCACGAGCCTCAGATACGCCTCGAGGAGCGCGGTCGAGTTGTGCGGTTCGAAGACCGTCGACACGCCACCCGCCGAGATGACGCCTGCGGTCACCACGACCGGAAGGCGCGTCGGCAGGATGGCCCCGAGGTCGCATTCGTACAGCTCGGCGATGCTCTCCACCAGGTCGTCGTCGAGGGGCGTGGTGCCCCGCTCGAGCGACTTGAGCTGTGCCGCGCTGAACCCACCACCGCTCACCTTCGCCATCTGGCGCACCGACCGGCCCTGCTGGGAGCGGGTCGCCACCATCAGGTTCGCCAGCCGCTTCGCGAATGCGTCCGAACGAAGATCGATCATCGCGGTGTCGTCCATTTGCCCACTCCTTGTTTCGCCTGCATCGGTATCGGCAGGTCCGGAGTGAGGCTTGAGCGCAGAGAACGGTCGATTTGAGAAGTTCTTGTCGAGCAGTGTGCCCGACCGAGAACCACCCGATCAGCCCTACGGGATGGGCGGACCACCCGTACTGACGTCGGGCGGCAGCGTCGTCGTCAGGTTGGTGTCGATCATCTGCACCGTGGTCGTGGTGACCACGGGCTTCGCCGTGCTCGGCGGCGCCGTCGCCGGGGGACGCGTGGGCGGCACGGTGGCGGGCACCGTGACCGGAGCCGACGTCGTGTCGACGATCGTGGTGTCGGGCACCACTGTCGTGCTGGTGGAACTCGACGTGGACGTGGTCTCGACGATGGTGGTGTCGGTGGTGCTCGGCGCCACGATGGTCTGCACCGACGTGGTCTGCGTGGGATCAGGCGGCGGCGACGAGTCGCCCACGCCGACCGCGGCGACGGTACCCACCAGACCAACGACCACGGCGCCGGTAGCGAGGACCCCGACCATTGCCGTGCGCTTGGTCTGCGTCGCGTGCATGAGCGTGGCCAACTGGTGGACGACGGTCTCGCGGGGAATGTGCATGAACCCTGCGAGCACCTCCACGTCGTCGCGACGAAGGTCGACGACCGGGGCCCGCTTCTGGCGGCGCAGTGTGCGCACCAACGACAGGTAGGCGGCCAGCACGGCCTGCGGGTCGGCGGCATCGTATTCCTCGTGCACCCCACCAGCACTGACGCGGTTCGCGCTCACCACCACCGGCAGGCGCAGCGGAAGAATCGTTCCCAGGTCGCACTGGTAGAGCGTCGCCAGTTCGTCGATGGTCGCCTCGTCGAGCGTCGTCTCGCCGGCTTCGAACGCCTTCAGCGCTCGCTTGGAATACGCGCCACCGCTTGCCTTGGCGATGTTGCCCACGCCAAGTCCACGGCGCGTGCGCGTCGCGACCAGCAGGTTTGCGAGCCGCAGCTGAAACGCCGGGCTGGTGATGTCGATGGACTCGAACGCCGCCATGAAGGTCTCCTCGTGTGCCGTCGAGCACGGCTCACACCTCCATCATGCACCCAATTTCGCCACTCTGCGAGGTTTCTTCACCATTTTGTGAGAAACCAGACGGACTCGGCACACGGAACGACCGTGGGTCAGTGACCGACCCCGGGTGGGTCGACCGTGCGGAATCGGACCTTCCACCGCAGTGCTCGACACTCGACGAGCAGGTAGGACGCGATCGTCGCGCCCGACGCGAGGCTCAACCCGAGCGGGATCCTCAGCCACCCTGATCGCCCGACCAGCCGATCATCGGTCCACCGCAGCAGCGGCAGGTGCCACAGGTAGAAGCCGTACGACACCCGACCCACGCCCACCATCGGTCGGCTCGAGTACCAGCGCGCCAGCGCCCCGTCGGCCACGAGCAGCCCGACGGTCAGCCCCGCCGCAGCAACTGCCGCCAGCGAGTAGCCCACAGAGTGGATGTCGTCGGCACCGTCCCAGAATGCCAGCGCCAACAGCGCTGCGCTGGCCAGCGCCACGAGCGCCGAGCCCCACGGTCGCGGACCATCGAACAGCGCCGGGTGCTGTCGCCGTACGAGCGCCAGCGCCGAGCCCAGCAACAGCGCGTCGGGCCGTTGGAGCAGTACGAGCCCGATGCCGACGGTGTCGGTGGGCCGCAACAGCGCCGCGAGCACCGCCACCCCCGAGAAGACGGCGATCGCCGCGTGCGCACTTCGGCGAGGACGCACGGCGAGCACCAGGACGAGCGGCCACAACAGGTAGAACTGCTCCTCCACGGCCAGTGTCCAGGTGTGCCCGAGCAGCGGTCCAGGTACGTGCGACCACACCGTGAGGTTCCTCGAGTAGGTCCCGGCGGCGAGCACCTCCATCAGGGCGTCGTGGCGGGTGGACGGTGATGCGATGACGAGCGCCCACAGCGCGACCGCCAGGAGCAGGACGGCTAGCGCCGGCAGCAGGCGCAGCGCACGCCGCGCGTAGAACCGGCCGAAGCCGATGTGATCGCGCTGATCCAACTCCTCGACCAACAGAGTGGTGATGAGGAATCCGCTGAGGACGAAGAACACGTCGACGCCGATCGAGCCACCGGGCACCAGGCGTGGACGCGTGTGCACACCTGCCACCATCAGCACGGCGAGCGCGCGAATGCCGTCGAGTGGCCGCCGATACCCCAATGGCGGCGCGAGTCGCTGCACGGCTCCCATGGCGGCGGACACTAGCGAGTCGGGCTGCGTCAGTTTCGGTGACATCCGGGGGCCGTCGGTGACATCAGTACACGAGTTCTCGGAGAAGCTGCTCGCCACGAAGCGGTGCCAGGCGAGAGGACACCCGCCGAAAGCCCGGCGGGTGTCACTTTGTCGGGCTGACAGGATTTGAACCTGCGACCCCCTGTCCCCCAGACAGGTGCGCTACCAAGCTGCGCTACAGCCCGTAGCGGAGTGGAATCGTAGCGGGACCAGCGCTCACCTCCACGGTGGTTCGGGGTTCCTGAGTCCAGGAATCGATGGGCCACCGACTCGACCGTCCAGCGCCGCCGGCTCAGACGAACAACTGGATGATCCGCCACACCAGGTAGAGCGCCAGCAACACCATCAACAGCTTGAAGTGCCAGGGCGCCTTGGCGTCGTCGTCGCTGTCGTCGCCCTTGGCCAGCCGCTTCACGTTGATGTTCTTGGCGGTGGCCTGTTGCGCCTCTACCACCCGCCCGCAGGCGGGACAGGTGCCGTCCTCGTTCATCGCCGATGGCGTCCAGTACTTGGCACACTCCTCGCACCAGGGCATCGTCGCTCCTACTCGCTGCGCTTGCGGACACGCAGTTTGATCGGGGTGGAGCCGAAGTTGAACGCCTCGCGAATGCTGCGCTCGAGATACCTCATGTACGTCTGGGGCAGTTCCCGGTTGACGAACAGCGTGAAGGTGGGCGGGTCGGTCGCGCCCTGCAGGGCGTAGAGCACGCGCAGACCGTGGCCTGCGGGCTGACGCTGCTGGGCCTCGGCGAGCACCTTGTTCACGTCGCGGGTGGGCACCCTGCGGTGGTACTGCTCGATGCTCTCCTGCAACACGGGCCGCAGCTTGTGCACTCCCTTGCCGGTGAGGGCCGAGATCTTCAGGATCGGCGAGTCGCCGACGAAGTAGAGCTTGCGGTGGACCTCGGTCTCGATCTCGGCTCGTTGCTCGGCGTCGTCGATGAGCTCCCACTTGTTGAGCATGACCACGATGGGGCAGCCCGACGCGTCGACTCGCTCGGCAAGACGCTGGTCCTGACTGGTGACACCCTCGGTGGCGTCGATGATCAGCAGGGCGATGTCGGCGTCGTCGATGGCTCGCAGCGCACGCACCATCGAGTAGTACTCGGCCGAGTCGTCGATGCGACTGCG
>JANMFL010000332.1:0-2241 GCA_031377945.1 Acidimicrobiaceae bacterium
GCGCGTGGTTCGCGAGCGCATGACCACCCAGGACGTGGAGGCAATCACGCCCACCACGCTGGTCAACATTCGCCCCGTGGTCGCTGCCATCAAGGAGTTCTTCGGTACTTCTCAGCTGTCGCAGTTCATGGACCAGGTCAACCCGCTGTCGGGCCTCACCCACCGTCGTCGTCTGTCCGCGCTCGGCCCGGGCGGTCTGTCCCGTGAGCGCGCCGGCTTCGAAGTCCGCGACGTGCACTTCAGCCACTACGGCCGCATGTGCCCCATCGAGACACCAGAAGGCCCGAACATCGGTCTGATCGGTGCGCTCAGCACCTTCGCCCGCGTCAACCCGTACGGCTTCATCGAGACCCCGTACCGCGTGGTCAAGAACGGCAAGGTCACCGGCGAGATCCGCTACATGGCCGCCGACGAGGAAGAGAACTACGTCGTCGCCCAGGCGAACACGCCGATCAACGCCGATGGCACGTTCAAGGACGCGCGAGTGCTCGTGCGCCGCAGCCCGCAGGCGGCCAGCCTCGAAGACCTCCGCAAGATGCTCGAGGCCGAGAGCTTCTTCGGCGCCACCACCGACATCGCATCGGTGCCGCCCGAAGAAGTGCAGCTGATGGACGTCAGCCCGAAGCAGATCGTCTCGGTCGCCACGGCGCTCATCCCCTTCCTCGAGCACGACGACGCCAACCGTGCGCTGATGGGCGCCAACATGCAGCGTCAGGCCGTGCCGCTGGTGCGCGCCGAGGCGCCGTACATCGGCACCGGCATCGAGGACCGTGCGGCGCGCGACGCCGCCGACCTCATCCAGGCCACCGGCGACGGCGAGGTCCTCGAGGTCAGCGGTGACAGCATCACCGTCCAGTACAAGGACGAGGGCAAGCACGTCTACCCGCTGAGCAAGTTCCGCCGCTCGAACCAGGACACGTGCATCAACCACCGTCCCCGCGTCAAGGAGGGCGACAAGGTCCTCAAGGGCTCGATCCTCGCCGACGGTCCGAGCACCGATCATGGCGAGCTGGCGCTCGGCAAGAACCTGCTCGTCGCCCTGTTGCCGTGGGAGGGCTACAACTTCGAGGACGCGATCATCCTCAGTGAGCGTCTGGTGAAGGACGACGTGCTCACGTCGATCCACATCCACGAGCACGAGGTCGATGCCCGCGACACCAAGCTCGGGCCGGAGGAGATCTCGCGCGACATCCCGAACCTGTCCGACGACATCCTCCGCGACCTCGACGACCGCGGCATCATCCGCGTCGGTGCCGAGGTCGGCCCCGGCGACGTGCTGGTCGGTAAGGTCACCCCCAAGGGCGAGACCGAGCTGACCCCGGAAGAGCGCCTGCTGCGCGCGATCTTCGGTGAGAAGGCCCGCGAAGTCCGCGACACCTCGCTGAAGGTGCCGCACGGCGAGAGCGGCAAGGTCATCGACGTGAAGGTCTTCACCCGTGAGGACGGCCACGAGCTGCCCCCGGGTGTGAACCAGCTCGTTCGTGTCTACGTCGCCCAGAAGCGCAAGATCAGCGTCGGCGACAAGCTCGCCGGCCGACACGGCAACAAGGGCGTCATCTCCAAGATCCTTCCGATCGAGGACATGCCCTACACGTCCGACGGCAGCGCGGTCGACATCATCCTCAACCCGCTCGGCGTGCCGAGCCGCATGAACGTGGGTCAGGTGCTCGAAGCGCACCTGGGCTACGCCGCCCGCTGGGGTTGGACCGATGTCAAGAACGGTGGCAAGCAGATCGGCGATGCGCCCATCCGCGGCACCGAGACCAAGACCCGGCCCACCACCAAGCCGAGCACGTTCATCGCCACCCCGGTGTTCGACGGCGCTCACTGGGACGAGGACGAGGCTGCCGGTAAGCACCCCACCATCCAGAGCATCTTCGCCAACCTCAACCCCGAGACCGTGGACGGCAACCGTCTCATCCAGCTCGACGGCAAGACCACGCTGTACAACGGCCGCACCGGCGTGCCGTACGACAACCCGGTCACGGTCGGATACATGTACATCTTGAAGCTGGCCCACCTGGTCGACGACAAGATCCACGCCCGCTCCACCGGCCCGTACAGCATGATCACCCAGCAGCCGCTCGGTGGTAAGGCCCAGTTCGGTGGTCAGCGCTTCGGCGAGATGGAAGTGTGGGCCCTCGAGGCCTACGGCGCGGCGTACTGCCTGCAGGAACTGCTCACCATCAAGTCCGACGACGTGCTCGGCCGCGTGAAGGTCTACGAGGCCATCGTCAAGGG
>JANMFL010000333.1:0-5862 GCA_031377945.1 Acidimicrobiaceae bacterium
TCACCGCAGGGTGCACGTGCTCGGCCAGGGCGTCGTCGGAGGTGTCGATGCGCATGCTGCGACCGTCGGCCGTCCGGGCCAACGCGCCATCGGACGAGTACGCCCAGCCCGCCGAGTGGACGACGTTCGTGGCGCGCAACATGTTCTGCAGTCCTTCGCTGAGCGTCGCGAACGCGAGCTCCTGGTTGCTCCACATGGTGTCGCCGCCGACGGGCGGGACGTCGACCGACCAGAGCAGCGTGAACGCCGGTGGCGCGGGCTGGAAGCTCCAGTCGCTGTGCCAGGCGCCGCCAAAGTTGAAACCGCCCTCGCCGGCTTCCTTGACGACCTTCACCACGCCGGGGTGACCGTCGATGGACTGGAGGAACGGGGTGTGGCCGTGCCCGCCGAGTTGGACCGTGAGTCGCTCGAGATGCTCGATCGCGTACGGTTGAGCGCGCAGGAACACGACCTTGTGCTCGACCACCGCGGCGCGCAACGCGGCCACATCGGCGTCGGACAGTGGGCGAGTGAGGTCGAAACCGCTCAGCTCGGCTCCCAACGCCCCGGCGACACGCTCGACGCGCACGCCGCTCACGACTGCAGCTCCTCGGCGAACCGCTCGTGCTCGCGAGCGTGCATGGCGGTGTTGACGCGCTGACGCTCCAGGATCTGGTCCAGCGTCTTCGCGCCTTGGGGGATGGGGTGCTCGGCGAAGAAGCTCTGCACGTCGGCCGCGACCTCGGGCCGGGTGAGCAGCTTCACCGGGTCGATCATCCGCACGATCGTGTTCGACGGGAACTTCTCGTTGGCCTCGGCCCAGCGTTGGCGCAGCATCGACCATGCCAGCTCGCCGTTCCAGCGGTTGGCGATGGCGCGGTGCACCAGGAACGGCGCGTTCTGGCTCTTCACCTGTCCACTGAACGCGAACTCGACGGTGCGTTCGATCTGCGCGGCCTCGGGGAACTCGGCCAGCGCGTAGAGGAAGCGCAATTGCTCCTGCGGGGTGGTGGCCGAGTGGAACGCGGCGAGGAAGCGCTCGTAATCGCCGTCGGTGCCGGTGGCCGCAACCGCGCTGGTGGCGGCGGCGACCAGTTCCGGATCCGCACCCTGCTCGTCGAGCAAGGCCCGGCATCGGGCCTGGGCATCGGGATCGTTGCCCAGCACGGCCAACATGCCCAGCAGCAGGCCGCGCAATTTGGCCCGCAACCCACCTTCACCGTCGACGGGCGTCCACTGCACATCGTCGAGGACGGGACGCACGAGCGCGGCGATTCGAGCTCGGAACGCCTCGTACGCGTGGCCGTCCACGAGGCGGCCGAGGCCCCGCAAGCCAATGCCGATGGCTTGCCACACGGCCAGGTCGCGCTCAGCGGCGAAACCATCGACGAACGTGAGGAAGTCGGCTGCGGCGAGGCGGCCGGCGACCACCTCGTTCCACGCGTCGTCGACCAGGTTGTAGCGATCGATGATGGTGAGCGAGTCGAGCTCGTCGCCGACCAGGCGGCTGCGCAGCGTGGCGTCGTACGCGACGCGCATGAACCCATGGCCGCCGGAGTTCACGACCACCACGGACGACGGCGAGGGCAGGGCCACCCGTGTCTCGAACCCGTCGAGCAGCACCTTGGACTCGGTGCCGTCGATGCACAGGTGCACGGGCACGACGAAGACCGTGGGGTCTTCGGTCTCGGCGTACGAGAACCGCTGCTGCGAGAGCACGAGTGTGGTGGCGTCGACGCGTGCGGACAGCAGCGGGTAACCCGGTTGCCAGATCCAGCTGTCCATCAGCTTGCGGACCGGGGCGCTGGGGTTCACCTCTTCGATGGCGTCCCACAGGTCGCTGGTCTCGGTGTTGCCGTACTCGTGCGTGGACAGGTAGTGGCTGACACCGCGGCGGAACTCGTCCTCGCCGAGGTACATCTCGAGCATTCGGAGCAGCGAGCCACCCTTCTGGTAGGTGAGCACGTCGAACATGCCGTCGCAATCGGCCGGCGCCTCCACCGGGAACTCGACACTGCGCGTGTTGGCCAACGAGTCGACCTCGAATGCCATGCTGCGTTCGAGGCTGAAGGTGGTCCAGCGCAACCAGTCGGGTCGATAGGCCGCCATGCAGGCGATCTCCATGAACGTGGCGAAGGCCTCGTTCAACCAGATGCCGTTCCACCACTTCATCGTCACGAGGTCGCCGAACCACATGTGGGCCAGCTCGTGGGCGACCACGTCGGCCAGCGTCTGCAACTCGACCTGCGTCGCCGTCGACGTGTCGGCCAGCAGCAGGTTCTCGCGGTACGTGATGCAGCCCAGGTTCTCCATCGCTCCGGCGGCGAAGTCGGGCAGCGCGATCATGTCGCACTTCTCGGTGGGGTACGGGATGTCGTAGTAGTCCTGGTACCAGCGCAGCGCGAACGCGCCGATGTCCAGGCCGAACGCGGTGAGGTGGCCCTTCCCGGGAACGTGGATGACTCGCAGCGGGATGTCGCCGCCGTCGGGGCGGGGCACGAGCACGGGCTCGGTGGCCTCGAGCGGGCCGACCACGAAGGCGACCAGGTAGGTGCTCATCGGCATGGTCTCGGCGAACCGCACGGCGATCTTGCCGTTCGGTTGTTCGGTGCGGTCGATCTCGGGACCATTGCTGACGGCCAGCAGATGCGGTTCGACGATGAGCGTGACGTCGAAGACGGCCTTGAAGTCGGGTTCGTCGAAGCACGGGAAGGCCCGGCGACAGTCGGTCGCCTGCATCTGCGACGCGGCGATGACCTGCTCGACGCCGTCGGCGTCGAGGTACGTGCTGCGGTAGAAGCCGCGCAGGCGATCGTTGAGCACACCGGTGAACGTGATCTCGAGGGCGACGGTGCCGACCTCGACCGCCCGTTCGACGACCAAGCGTTCGGTCGTGGCATCGAGCGAGAACGGCGCGTCGACGCCATCGATCTTCACCGCGTGCACGTCGATCTCGGTCGCGTTCATCAGCACCTGCGCCACCGGGGCGTTGACGTTGGCGTCGATGATGACGTGCCCGGTGAACGAGGCTTCGCCCAGATCGGGTTCGATGGCGAGGGTGTAGCGATGCGGAACGACCGCGCGCGGGAGTCGGTACGGGTTGCCGAAGGGGTCGGAAGTCACGGCGTCAGGCTAGCCCTGGCTCGGAAGAGGGGTCCCGCCGTCCCCACAACCGATAGCCTCTCCCGACGTGTCAACGGCGCCCGAATTCGACGTGGTGGGGGTGGGCAACGCACTCGTCGACGTGATCGCCCACGCCGACGACGGCTTCATCCACGAGCACGACCTGGTGAAGGGCTCGATGACGCTCATCGACACCGACCGGGCGCTCTACCTGTACCGGGCCCTCGGTTCCGCGGTGGAGATGAGTGGCGGTTCGGCCGCCAACACGATGACCGGCGTCGCGTCGCTCGGCGGCAAGGCCGCCTACCTCGGCAAGGTCAGCGCCGACGACCTGGGCAACGTGTTCGGCCACGACCTGCGTGCCGTCGGCGTGCAGTTCCGTCCGGGCGCCCCCGAGGCCGACACGCCCACTGGCCGCTGCATCATCGTCGTCACGCCCGACGCGCAGCGCACGATGAACACCTATCTCGGCGTGTCCAGCCTGCTGCAGCCGAGCGACATCCACGAGGCCACGGTCGCGTTGGGGAAGGTGCTCTACATGGAGGGTTACCTCTACGACCGCCCGGCGGCCAAGGAGGCGTTCCGCGCCGCAGCGGCCATCGCTCACGCGAACGGACGGCAGGTGTCGCTGACGCTCAGCGACTCGTTCTGCGTCGATCGCCACCGCGACGACTTCAGCGCGCTCGTGTCCGACGAGGTCGACATCCTGTTCGGCAACGAGGACGAACTGCTCTCGCTCTATCAGGTCGACTCGTTCGACGACGCGGTCGCCGCCGTGCGCCGCGACTGCCACCTGGCCGTCATCACGATGGGCAAGGACGGTTGCGTCATCGTGTCGAAGCACGAAACCGTGCGTGCCGAGGCCGAGCCCGTGGCCCACGTGCTCGACACCACAGGAGCCGGCGACCTGTTCGCTGCCGGCTTCCTGTTCGGGTACACCCGCGATCGCAGCTTGCACGAGTGCGCGAAGCTGGGTGCCATCGCCGCGGCCGAGGTGATCTCGCACGTCGGCCCCCGTCCGCTCGTGGAGCTGAAGACGCTCCTTTCCTGAGAGGCTCGCCATGACCGACATCGCCGACCTCCGCAGCAGTGCACAGCGCTGGCTGCAGGCCGAACCCGACGACGACATGCGGGCCGAGCTGGCTCAGCTGATCGCCGGCCCCGACGACGTGCTCGCCGAACGGTTTGTCGGTCGACTGCAGTTCGGCACCGCCGGCCTGCGCGCCGCCGTGGGTGCCGGCCCGCAGCGCATGAACCGTCTGGTGGTGCAGCAGGCCGCCGCCGGCTTGGTCGACCACCTGCTCGCCGACGTGCCCGGCGCCGCCGAGGCGGGGGTGATCATCGGCTACGACGCCCGTCGCAAGAGTGACGTGTTCGCGCTGGACACGGCTCGCGTCTGCGCCGCCAAGGGTGTGAAGGCGATGCTCTTCCCGCACGTCGTGCCCACGCCGGTGCTGGCGTGGAACATCACCGAGACCGGTGCCGCCGCAGGTGTGATGGTGACCGCCTCGCACAACCCGCCGGCCGACAACGGCTACAAGGTGTACCTGGGCACAGGTGCGCAGATCGTGCCGCCCGCCGATACCGACATCGCGGCCCGTATCGACCTGGTCGATCCGTGCGCCGTCGAACTCGCTCCGGAGGACCATCCGCTCATCCACGTGCTCGGCCGCGACGAGATCGAGGCGTACCTGCAGTTCGTGCCGACGGTGCGTCTGTGCCCCACCATTCCCGGTGTGCCGGTCGCCTACACGGCGATGCACGGGGTCGGCGGCGCCACTCTGGTCGAGGCGTTCGATCGCGCCGGTCTGCCCGCGCCGGCGACGGTGGGTGAGCAGCAGGAGCCCGACGGCCGGTTCCCCACGGTGTCGTTCCCCAACCCGGAGGAGCCGGGGGCGATGGACCTGCTCATGGCGAAGGCGGCCGACGTGGGCGCCGTCGTGGCGATCGCCAACGACCCCGATGCCGACCGGTTGGGTGCGGCCATCCCCACGCCCGAGGGCGGCTGGCGTCGCCTCGGCGGCGACGAGATCGGCTGGTTGTTCGCCGACCACATCCTGCGTCACACCTCGGGCGACGACCGCCTCGTCATCACCACACTGGTGTCGTCGTCACTGCTCGGGCGCATGGCCGCGGCGAACGGCGTCGAGTGCCTGGAGACGTTCACCGGCTTCAAGTGGATCGGCCACACGGTGCTCCAGCATCCGGACAAGCGGTTCGTCCTCGGGTACGAGCAGGCGCTCGGATACCTGGTCACCACGCAGCCGCTCGACAAGGACGGCATCACCGCCGCGGTGATGATGGCCGAGATCGCCGCTGTCGCCGTCGCCGAGGGCGTCACCCTGCAGGATCGCCTCGACGCGATCGTCGCCACCTACGGGCGCCACGTGATGGCCGAGAAGTCGTTGCGCATGTCGCCGGCTGACGGTGCGGCGGCGGTGGCCGCGATGCGGGCCAACCCGCCCGTCGAAGTCGGTGGCCATGCCGTGACATCGACAGCATGGTTCGACGAGGCCAGTCTGCTGCGCCTGCAGTTGGGCGATCAGATCCGCGTGCAGGTGCGACCCAGCGGCACCGAGCCGAAGGTGAAGCTCTACGGCGAAGGAATCGGCATCGACCCCACCCCACTCCTCGACGCGCTCGCCGCCCTCGTCGTGTAGCTAGGGTCGCACCCAACACGATCATCGGAGGGGATGTTCATGCGTCGCTTGGGGCTTGCGCTGTCGTTGTTGTTGGGGTCGATCGCGGTGCCGTTCGCGG
>JANMFL010000351.1:0-1602 GCA_031377945.1 Acidimicrobiaceae bacterium
TGGAGTGCAAGACGTTCAAGGATGTCGCCGGCGTGTTCGCCCGGCTGGCCGACGATGCCGACCGCTCGTTCCCGCGTGGCGCCGGCGCGGATGAGCGTTTCGAGGGGCTGATGCCCGACCTGCTCGAGGGCGTGTCGCCGCTTCGCCTGCAGCGCGCCTACCTCCGTGCCGTCACCCCCAAGGTGGTGCCGAGGATCGACCTGTTCCACGTCGCCCCCGTGAAGGCGAGCGTCTCGGATGCGTTGGCCGAGCTGATCGACGAACTGCCCCGCGTCGGGCGCATCTCGTTCCGCCGACTCACCAGCGGGCTGGTCGAACGTATCGAGGTCATCGTGCGCTTCCTGGCGCTGCTCGAGTTGTTCAAGCAGGGCTACGTCGAGTTGGAACAGACGGAACGTTTCGGCGACGTCGAGGTGGTCTGGACGGGCACCGGCGACGGCGACCTGGGCCCGCTGCCCATCGACGCCTCCTACGACGAGTATGAAGGATGAGCTGACCGTGTCCCCTGAGCAAGACGACAGCGGCGTGCCCGCCTCCGGAACGGGGCAGCTCGATGCAGAGACCGTGCGAGCGATCGAGGCCATCGTCCTCGTCGCGGTCGAGCCGGTCCCCAGCGAGATGCTCGCGCAGTTGCTCGAGCAGCCGGTGACGGTGATCGACGCGCTCTGCGCACGCCTCGCCGCCGCATACGACGAAGGCGGACACGGCTTCCAGCTGGCGAAGGTCGCGGGCGGATGGCGCTATCAGACGCACGCCGACCTGTCGCCGTACGTCGAGCGGTTCCTGCTCGACGGTCAACGAGCGCGGATGAGCGGCGCGGCACTCGAGACGCTGGCGATCGTGGCCTACAAGCAGCCGCTCTCGCGCGCCCAGATCGCATCGATCCGTGGTGTCGATCCCGACGGCGTCATCCGCACCCTGCAGGCGCGCGGCTACGTGTCCGAGGTCGGCCGCGACAGCGGCCCCGGCCAGGCCATCCTCTACGGCACCACGCCGACCTTCCTCGAGAAGCTCGGCCTGAACGCGCTCTCCGACCTGCCGCCCATCGCCGAGTTCGTTCCCGGTGCAGAGGTCGTCGAGGCCCTCGAGCACGGTCTCCGCATCGATCCGCCGGCTGCACCGCGTGCCTGACGAACGGGGCGGACGGAGGCCCGAACCTCCGCTGTGGGAGCAGCTCGCTGCTCAGTCTGCGGCGCTGCCTCAGGGTGAGCGACTGCAGAAGGTGCTGGCGATGCGCGGGTGGGGAAGCCGACGCGTCTGCGAGGACCTCATCGCCGCAGGCCGGGTGACGGTGAACGGTGACGTCGCGGTACTCGGGCGTCGGGTGGAGCCCGAGATCGACAAGGTCGAGGTCGACGGCGTGCCACTCGGTGTGAAGGCCGGGTTGGTGCACTACCTGCTGAACAAGCCCGAGGGCGTGGTGACGACGGCGAGCGACCCGCAGGGCCGTCCGACGGTGGTCGACCTGGTTCCCGCCGAGCCCCGCGTCTACCCGGTCGGGCGACTCGATGCCGCCACCGAGGGGTTGTTGCTGCTCACCAACGACGGCGATCTGGCGCACCGGATCGCGCACCCCAGCCACGGTGTGGAGAAGGAGTACCT
>JANMFL010000364.1:0-2468 GCA_031377945.1 Acidimicrobiaceae bacterium
CCTCGAAGGTGTTCGGGTCCGGAATCGCCAGGACGTCGGCCTCTTGGATGCGGCTGAACCCGTCGATGGACGAGCCATCGAAGGTCATGCCGTCTTCCAGTGCGTTCTCGAGCTCGGCCGGGCTGATGGCGAAGCTCTTCAGGTTGCCGAGCACGTCGGTGAACCAGAGGCGGATGAGGCGGACGCCGCGCTCCTCCACGGTCCGAAGGACGTAGTCGCGTTGTTGCTCGAGCATGGTGGGCTCCCTCAGGGGCTCAAGGGATGAACAAGTGTGCCATGGGTTCGCAGGAACTCATGGGTGAAAGCCGCAGGGGCGGGGCGACCGTGGTCGCGCCCGCCCCTGTCCGGCTGTGAGCGTCGCTCAGGAAGCGGCGCTGCAGACCGTCTCGACGATGAGACGGGTGACCGTGTACGGGTCGCAGTTGGCGTTCGGGCGGCGGTCTTCGGCGTAGCCCTTGCCACTGAGCTCGACCTGCCACGGGATGCGAATGCTCGCCGCTCGGTTCGACACGCCGTAGCTGAACTTGTTGAACGGGGCGGTCTCGTGGGCGCCGGTGAGGCGGCTCTCGATGTCGTGGCCGTAGTTCTTCACGTGCAGGTCGACCTTCTTGCCGATGGCCTCGCATGCGGCCTTGATGGCCTTCATGTTGGTGTCGTCGCGCATGGCCTTGGTCGAGAAGTTGGTGTGGGCGCCGGCGCCGTTCCAGTCGCCCTTGGCGGGCTTGGCGTCGAAGCTCACGACCACGTCGTAGTCCTCGGCGATGCGGTGGAGCAGCCAACGGGCGACGTACATGTGGTCGCTCACCGTCAGCGCGTCGGCGGCGCCGATCTGGAACTCCCACTGACCGGGCATGACCTCGGCGTTGGTGCCCTCGATCATGAGGCCTGCGTCGATGCACGCCTGGGTGTGCTCTTCGATGATCTCGCGGGCGACGACGCGGCCGGCACCGACGCCGCAGTAGTACGGGCCCTGCGGGCCGGGGTAGCCACCGGCCGGAAAGCCGAGCGGGCTGCCGTCGAGCTTGAGGAAGGTGTACTCCTGCTCGATGCCGAAGATCATCTCGTGCTTGGCGAACTTCTTGGCGGCCTTGGCGCAGGCGGCGCGGGTGTTGGTGACGTGCGGCTTCTGGTCCTTGGCGTTGTCGACCTCGCAGAGCACGAGGATGTTGTCGCCGCCACGGATGGGGTCGTGGCAGGAGAAGATCGGCTTGAGCATGCAGTCGCTGTGCTCGCCGGTGGCCTGGTTGGTCGACGAACCGTCGAAACCCCAGATCGGGGGCTCCTTGCCGTCGGCGATGACCTTCGTCTTCGAGCGGAGCAGCGGCGTGGGCTCGGTGCCGTCGATCCAGATGTATTCAGCTTGGTAGGCCACTGGCGTTCCTTTTTTCACGTTGGGGAAGGGGCGGACAGAGCCTGCAGAGAGGCGGTTTCGGCCCCGTTGCCCGAATGTGAACGCTGTGTGAAGCCGCCTTGGTCCCGATTCACGCCGTGGCTCGTGCGCAGACGCTCATCGAGGCCGTCAGCACCCCCACCATGAGCGCACTGGTCCACCCGACGAGCGGATCACCCGATGTCACGAACGGGAGAGCGATGCTGGCGACCGAGGCCACGGCCCCGAGGATGCGGACCCGGTCGAGCTGGAGGTGTCGTCCGAACTCGACGAGGAACAGGCCGATCGTCAGCGCCACCAGCGGCACCGCCCACTCGTCGAGGCCAACGGCGGCCGCGGCGACCGGCAGCGCGATGCTGGCGGCGATCTGCCACAGCGTCGCAAGGGTGACCGGACGGAGGAAGGCTCGACCGCGGGCCGTGCGGAACTCGTCGCGAGCTCGCAGCCCCGTGGTGGCTCGGAACGACCGTCGACTGCACGCGATCAGCGCGACGGCCACGAGTGCCGGCACCTCCCAAGGGCCGGACACGACAGCGAGCCGTACCGCCCAGAGCAGCGCGAAGACGCCTTGCACGACGACAGCGTTCCGGCGCAGGAGTCGCTCGAGGCGAAGCGCGGGACGGCTGTAGTCCCACGATGTGTCGAGTTGCACGGTCGAGGTCACTTCGCCACCCGCGCGTTCCACCAGGCGACGGTGGCCGCGGCACCCTCGGACAGCGGGGTGGCGCGGAGGCCGAACGTCTGCTCGGTCAGTGTCGAGTCCGTGATCCACGGCTCGGCGAACTGGTACCAGACTTCCTTCAAGCCGGCCATCGTCGGGCTGAACAGGCCGAGCGCGTTCAAGGCCACCTTCGGAACGGCGGTGACCTTCACGGTGGTTCCCGCCGCTGCGGCGAACACGCCGACGGTCTCGCGCTGGCTGAGCGCCGGCGCGTTGGGCACGTGCCACGGCTTGCCCCAGGCCCGCTCGTCGAGTGCGATGGTGACGAGCGTGCGCACCACGTCGGGCATGTAGCTGACGCTGTGAGGAACGTCGAGACGACCGAGCAGTCCCACCTTCTTGCCCTTCAGCACGTTC
>JANMFL010000375.1:0-2837 GCA_031377945.1 Acidimicrobiaceae bacterium
CGGCATCGCCGCTGTCGTCGGCTCGGCCGGCGGCCGCATGGCCACCACGACGGACCGCTACGAGGCCGACTGGTCGATCGTGCAACGCGGCTTCGACGCCCACGCCCGTGGAGCCGCCCGGCCGTTCGCCTCCGCCGAGGAGGCCCTCGCCACGCTGCGCAAGGAGCACCCGGGCGTCAGCGACCAGTTCCTTCCCGAGTTCACCGTCGTCGACGACGACGGTGCGCCCGTCGGGGCCATGCACGACGGTGACGCCGTGCTGCTGTTCAACTTCCGCGGCGACCGGATGATCGAGATCTACCGCGCACTCACCGAAACGCCGTTCGACGCGTTTCCTCGCGGCCTGCTGCCGGCCGACCTGCTGGTGGCCGGCCTCACCATGTACGACGGCGACCTGGGCATCCCGGCGATCTTCCTGGTGCCGCCGGTGCGAGTGACCGGCACCGTCAGCGAGGTCATCGCCCACGCCGGTCTGCGCCAGGCCGCCATCGCCGAGACGCAGAAGTTCGGTCACGTCACCTATTTCTGGAACGGCAACCGCAGCGACAAGTTCGACGACGCTCTCGAGGACTACGTCGAGATCCCGTCCGATCGCGTGCCGTTCGAGCAGCGGCCGTGGATGAAGAGCGCCGAGACCGCCGACGAGGTCATCCGCTGCATCGAATCCGGTGCCTACGAGTTCATCCGGGCCAACTTCGCTGCGGGCGACATGGTCGGCCACACCGGCGACATCGACGCGTCGGTGGTCGCGGTCGAAGCCATGGACATCTCGCTCGGCCGCGTGCTGGAAGCGGTGCAGGCCGCGGGCGGCACGCTCGTCGTCACCGCCGACCACGGCAACTGCGAGGTGCTGCACGAACGCGACAAGCACGGCGACACGCTGCTCGACGCGGAGGGCGTGCCGGTGCCGAAGAAGAGCCACACGCTGTCGCCGGTGCCGTTCGTGGTGGTCGACTTCGTGCCGCGCACGTTGCAGATCAGCCCGACCGATGGTCTCGGTCTGGCGAACATCGCCGCCTCCGTGTTGCAGCTGCTGGGCCTTCCGGTGCCCGACGTCTACGCCGAGCCGGTGATCACGGCGTCGGAGTGATCACGGCGCCGGAGTAGTCAGGTCGTCGGCGTGATCGCGTCGTCGGCGTAGAAGCGGCGGCGGAACCGCAGGCTCACGTACACCAGTCCGACGAGCACGGGCACCTCGATGAGCGGGCCCACCACACCCGCCAGCGCCTGGCCCGACGCGACCCCGAACACACCGATCGCGACCGCGATGGCGAGCTCGAAGTTGTTGCCCGCTGCGGTGAAGGAAATGGACGCGTTGCGGTCGTACGGCACCTTCATGCGCAGTCCGAGGAAGAACGTGCCGAACCACATGACCGCGAAGTAGACGAGCAACGGCAGAGCGATGCGGACCACGTCGAGCGGGCGGCTGGTGATGTTGTCACCCTGCAGTGCGAACAGCACGACGATCGTGAACAGCAGGCCGTACAGCGCGATGGGGCCGATGCGAGGGAGGAACGTCCCCTCGTACCACTCGGTGCCCTTGGCTCGCTCGAGGAAGGTGCGGGTGAGGAAACCGGCGAGCAACGGGATGCCCAGGAAGATGAGCACGCTCTTGGCGATCTGCCACACGGTGACGTCGATGCCCTCGCTGTCGAGGCCGAGCCACCCGGGCAGCAACTCGAGGTAGAAGTAGCCGAGCAGCGAGTAGGCGACGATCTGGAACATCGAGTTGATGGCGACGAGCACCGCAGCCAGTTCGCTGTTGCCACACGCGAGGTCGTTCCACACGAGCACCATCGCGATGCAGCGCGCCAGGCCGACGATGATGAGACCGGTTCGGTACTCCGGCAGGTCGGGCAACAGCAGCCAGGCGAGCGCGAACATCAGGGCCGGGCCGACCACCCAGTTGAGAACGAGCGAGGTGACGAGCGAGCGGCGGTCGGTGACGACGTGGCCGATGGAGCCGTACTTCACCTTGGCGAGCACGGGGTACATCATCAGCAACAGGCCGAGTGCGATCGGCAACGAGACGGTGTCGATCTTCACCTTGTCGAGCGTGTCGTCGAGGCCGGGGAACATTCGGCCGAGCAGCAGACCCGCCACCATGGCGATGCCGATCCACACCGGAAGGAAGCGGTCGAGCGTGCTGAGGCGGCCTGCCGCGTGGAGTTCTTCGGTGTCGGTCACTGCGATGCGAACTGTACTGCCGGGTCGTCGGCGCGAGGGAGTGCCGGCAGACGCAGGGTGAGCAGCCACGTGACGAGCACGAACGCCGCCGAGCCCCACAACGCCGCGCTCAGGCCGCCCCACAGGTAGAGCACGCCCGACAGCAGCGTGCCCACCAGTCGACCTGCGGCGTTGGCCGAGTAGTAGAAGCCGACGTCGAGTGCGACCTCGTCGTCGTCGGAGTAGGCGAGGATGAGGTACGAGTGCAACGACGAGTTCAACGCGAATGCGACGCCGAACACGATCAGCCCACCGACCACGGCGGCTGTCCCGACGTCGAGCCCGACGGCGACGGCAATGAGCACCGTGACTCCACCGAGGATGACCGCCCAGTACTGGGCGGCTTTGATCTCGTCCAACTGTGCGTCGCGGCGGCCGAGGATGCGAGGTGCGAACGATTGGACGACGCCGTAGCCGATCACCCAGATCGCGAGGAAGCCGCCGACGGCCTGGTGCGACCATCGCAGTTCGTCGGCGAGGAACACTGGCAGCGCAACGACGAACCAGATGTCGCGCGACCCGAACAGGAAGAATCGAGCGGCGGAGAGCCGGTTGACGGACTCCGACTTGGAGAGGATCGAGCGCAGCGGCGGCTTCTTCTTCGACTTGCC
>JANMFL010000422.1:0-15709 GCA_031377945.1 Acidimicrobiaceae bacterium
TACACGCAGTCTGGTCCCGGACGCGTCACGGAGCGGACCCGAGGGTCCGCTCCGTGATCGGACTCACCCAGGGAGTCCTCGTGCTGTCCGTGATGTGGCGAGGTTCAGTCGTCCGAACCGTGGCCGCCCTGGCCGCCCTGGCCGCCGTTGTCGTCGACGCTGGTCGAGGTGGCGTCGTCGGCACCGTTGCCGCCAGTGCTGCCGTGGTCGTCGATGCTCTTCGACGTGACCGTGTCGTCCGACGTCTCGACCGAGTTGGACGTGACCGTGTCGTCCGACGCACCGGCCGGACGATCGCCGCCATGGTCGTCGATGCTGTTCGATGTGACCGTGTCGTCCGACGTCTCGACCGAGTTCGACGTGACCGTGTCGTCCGACGTCTCGACCGAGTTGGAGGTGACCGTGTCGTCCGAGGCGCCGGCGGGGCGGTCGCCGCCGTGGTCGTCGACGCTGTTCGTGGTGGGGTTCGACACGACCGACTCGACCGACTCGACCGTGGTGGCGGTGGTGACGGTGGTGACGGTGGTGACGGTGGTCGGCGTGCGGTGCGAGTCGCCCTTGGCGGCGGCGGCGAAACCGGCGGCGCCGAAGAGGACGACACCCGAGATCGCGCTGGCGACGATCAGGCGGCGATGGTGCTTGTTGGTGGGGGTGGTGGTGTTCATCGGACTTCCGTTCTGCAAGGTGAGGACTGCGTTGACAGCAGTGACACGCCCCGTCCGACGACAAGGTTTTGCGATTTCCGTTTCTTGGAGGACGCCGCTCACCTCCTTGGAAAACCACACCGACGCAGGGACTTCTCCTGGAAAATCGCCCGGTCGGGCTTCACCTTGCGGCCTACGACTACGGTGCCTCGCGTGAGCACCCCACCCGGCGAGGCGACGGTTCGCGGCGAGGTCCGCGCCTGGCTGACCGGCCAGTGGGACCCCGAGCTGTCGTTGCTCGAGTGGCGCACACGTCTGGTGGATTCCGGCTGGGGCGTGCCCAGCTGGCCACCGCAGTGGCACGGCCGCGGTCTGCCGTCGTGGGCCGATCGCGTGGTCGCCGACGAGCTGCGCACGTTCGGTGCCGTGGGCATGCCGTTGGGTGCGGGCATGACGCTCGCGGCACCCACGTTGCTGCAACACGGCAGCGACGAACTACGCGCCCGCCTGCTGCGGCCCACGCTCATCGGCCAGGCGCACTGGTGCCAGCTGTTCAGCGAACCCGGTGCGGGAAGCGACCTCGCCGGGCTCACGACCAGCGCCGTGCTCGACGGCGACGAGTGGGTGCTCACCGGCCAGAAGGTCTGGAACACCAGCGCGCACCACGCGGACTACGGCATCGTCGTCGCGCGCACGTCGTGGGACGTGCCCAAGCACGAGGGCATCTCGTACTTCGTGTTGCCCATGCACCAGCCGGGCGTGGAGGTGCGGCCCATCCTGCAGATGAACCGGCACTCGTCGTTCAACGAGGTGTTCCTCACCGACGCTCGCCTCCCGGCCACCAACCTGGTCGGGGCGATCGGCGACGGGTGGCGGGTGGCGCGCACGACGTTGCACCACGAGCGGACGTTCGCCACGATGCGCCGACCTCGGTTCGACGGCGTGCGCGCCGGGCGCGCGGTCCGCGAGGCGATGTCCGAGGCCGACGAACACTTCCGCACCTACGTCTGGTATCCGCAGCGCGCCGGACGCGCCGACCTGGTCGTCGAGCTCGCCGCAGCGCACGGCCGGGCACACGACCCGGTGGTGCGCCAGGAGATCGCCCGGCTGCTGTCGTTCGTTCGCGCCAGCGAATGGACCGCGGCGCGGGCGCAGGCGGCACGAGCCCTCGGTCGCGCACCGGGCCCCGAAGGATCGCTGGGCAAGCTCGCTGCGAGCGAGGTGGCCCGCCGCGCGGCGCGAGTGCACACCTCGATCGCCGGTGCGCAGGCGATGCTCGTCGACGGACCCGCTGTCCACGACGCCACGGTGGCGGAGGTCCTCGTGTCCACCGTCGCCCAGTCCATCGCCGGTGGCACCGACGAGATCCAGCGCAACATCATCGGCGAGGGCATTCTCGGCCTGCCCCGCGAGCCCGCCGCCGACAAGGACGTCCCCTTCCGCAAGGTCGTGCCGAGACGGTCTCCAGGAACTTAAGTTCGCGGACAACGCGGCCGGGTCAGATGGGGAACTCGTTGCGCGCGGCCACCGCGGCACCGCGGGCGCCGGCCATGTCGAGATCGGGCACCAGTTCGAACACGGCCACCTCACGCTGCTCGTCGCGCAGCGACGTGTGCTCGCCGACCGTCCGCACGAACCAGTCACGGAAGTGCGGCTCGCTCTCGACCACGCCGCCGCCCACGAAGTAGGCGTGCGGATCGGTGAAGTTGGCGGCGATCGTGAACAGGTGGCCGAGTGCCATCGCCTGCTGCTCGAACACCTTCAGCGCCATCTCGTCGCCGCGCTCGGCGAAACTGCGCAACGACTTGGCCGCATCCGCGATGGGCAGCGACGCCAGCTCATGGCCGGGGTAGCGAGTGAGCCAGTAGGGCAGCAGGTTGTTGCGGATGCCGGTGAGCGAAGCGACGCTCTCGGCATCGGCGACGAAACCGCAGTTGCACGTCGGCGTCGGTTGGTCGTCCTGCAGCAACCCGGCCATGGGGATGTGCACATGGCCCAACTCGCCCGCCATCCCCACCGCGCCGCCGACGACGTTGCCGTGTTCGACGACGCCTCCACCCAGCCCGGTGCCGACGATCGCGGCCACCGAGGAACGGTGCGACGCGGCGAACCCGAAGTGGGCGTAGTGCGCGTACATCGCGGCCGCATTGCCATCGTTGGTGTACACGACGGGGAGTCCCAGTCGCTCTTGCAGTGCGGCCCGCACGTCGAAGCCCCACCACTCGGGCAACGCGAAGTTGGTTGCGCCCTTCGACGAGATGACGCCGGTGGCCGATGCAGGACCCGGCGTGTCCAGCCCGACGGCGGCCACGCGGCTGCGGTCGACGCCGGTGAGCTCGAGCCCGTGCAGGAAGGCCACCTCCATCGCTTCGATGGCCAGACTCGTGCCGTCGTGCACCCGGCTGGGCAACTCGATCATGTGGTCGATGAGGAAGCGACCGTCGGCGGCGAGCACCGTGACGTTGTTCTTCGTCCCACCGTTGTCGATGCCCACGATGACGGACGATTCGTCGCTCATGGCTGCGATGTTAGGCCCCGCAACGCGCGCCTCAGTCGGTGACGAAGCGGAACGTCGCGCGCAGGTACTCGATGAACGAGGGCGACACCCCTTCTTCCGCGAGCACATCGGCGCCCACCGGTGCACGGCGAGGCTGGAACGCGGCGTCGGCCTGCATCTGCCGCGGGTAATCGTGATGGAGGATCGCGACGCGACCCAGCACGGGCAGGTCCACGCCGTGGTCGATCACCCGCTGCACGTCGTCGGGCGTGTGGATCTTGCCGGCCACACCGAGGCGAACATCGCCACGCGGCAACTCGGCGAACACCTCGAGCAGTGTCCGGTCGTCGTAACCCGGCTGATCCGTGACTCGACCGACGTCCCACAGGCTCATGTCGATGAGGTCCACCATGCCGCCGTCGACGAGGCGGCCGTACACATCGACGATCTCGGCGGTCTGCATTCCGAAGCGTTCGGGCGACATCCTCACGGCGAGTGCGAGATCGTCGCCGCACGCGCCGCGAATGCCGTCGACGATCTCGAAGAGCAAGCGACTGCGGTTCTCGAGCGAGCCGCCGTACCGATCGGTGCGTCGGTTCAGTTCGCTCGACAGGAACTGGCAGATCAGATAGCCGTGGGCGCCGTGCAGCTCCACGCCGTGGAACCCTGCCCGCTGCGCTCGCACTGCGGCCGCGATGAAGTCGTCGCGCACCTGCTCGACCTCGGCGATGGTGAGCGCGCGAGCCCCGGTCTCGGCGTCGTCACTCGGGCACACGGGCTGCGTGCCGATCACGTCGGGCGGCGATCGGTGCCCGGCATGATGCAGTTGGACGTAGCTGACGGTGCCCGTCGCGTTCAGGTCGGTGGCCAGCCGGGTGAGCCCCTCCAGATGCTCGTCACCGAAGATGCCCAGCTGCCCGGGGAACCCCTGCCCGACCGCCTGCACGTGCGCGGCGCACGTCATGGTCAGACCGAAGCCGCCCTGCGCGCGCATCGTCAGCCAACGATGCTCGTCGTCGGACAGCGTGCCGTCGACGTGACTCTGCTGGTTCGTCAGCGGCGCGAGCATGAACCGGTTCGACATGGTCGGACCGTGAGCGAACGTCACGGCATCGAAGGCGGAGAGTGTCGGCGACATGGTCGACACTCTGGCAGAGCGACCCGGACCGATGCCGGGTCGCAGCGGTTCAGCCGGCCGACGCCTCGAGGGCGCGGCAGGCCTTGTCGTGGGCCTCGACGATGATCGGCGCATGCCGCACCCAACCCGTCGCTCGGCCGAGCGTGGTCGCGAGACCCTCGTGGTAGCGGGTCACCCACGCGTCGTCGACGTCATCGATCTCGAACGGCCACAGGTGCGCCGGGATGGTCGGCGGTGTCGGCCATGCCGGGCAGATCTCGTCGTCCCAGTCGGCGAGGACGTCGAACTCGACTCCAATGTGACGGGCCATCCACGCCATCCGCAGCATCTCGACACCGACCATGGCACCGAGTTCCTGCGGCTGCGGCGATCCGGCCGGATCAGCGGTGGTGTGGACTTGATCGGGGAACGTTGCGCGGTTCATGGGGACAGCGTGCCGTCCTCACCATCCGCCGTCTGTCGGGTGGCCGATGCTTCCGGCGTGGCCCCCGACACAGGAACCCGTCAGCTGCCCTTCGAGGTGGTGGTGGTGACCTGCGGGGCGGCGGTCGTCGTGGTGGCGGCGGTCACACTCAGGGCGACACCCGAGGCCGGGGCGACGGTCAGGACCGTGACGGGCGCAGCGTCCACCGCCACCGCTGCGGACGCCGGGGCCGGCTCGGCCATCGCCATGTAGGAAGTGAGGCCGACCATGGCCGCCACGCTGCCGATCGTCACGCCGATGCGTGAACGCTGGGCGGCGTGACGGCGCTTGGTGCGAACAGCACTCGGGCGAGGAGCGGCAGCACCGGCCGGCTGGCGGCGGGCATCGAGGCGGGCGAGGCGGGCGGCCATGTCGTTGTCGTGTGCGGCGTGCTGTTCCATGGAGCACACGATGCGCCGTCAACGTTGGAGGAAGGTGTGAGCCGTCATGGAGTTCGTTCGGAGTCCACCCGGTCGGGGATCGCGACGCAGAACGACTGGAACGAGTCCGACGCGAACACCCGTCCGTCGGTGGTGACCACGAGCGCGGCCGCCACCCCGTCGACGAGGTCGAACGGGTGGGCAGAGCCGCGAATGAGGACGGCCTTGGCGAGCACTTCGGCAGCCCACGCCGAGCCGGCGACGACCGTCACCTGATCGAGGTCGGTCTCGGCAGGCTCGCCGGTGCGCGGGTCGATGAGATGATGGCGCCGTTCGCCGTCGATGGTCCACGTCCGCCTCAGTGTGGTCGATGTGGCGACTGCACCTTCGGTGACGCCGACGAGGACCAACGGGTCGCGCCGAGTCGGGTGGTCGACGGCCACGGTCCATCCGCCGCCCTCCGGCCCGATCCCCGACACCCGGACGTCGCCGCCCAAGTTGACGCACACGCCGGTTGCTCCGGCCTCGCGCAACTCGACGCACACCAGATCCGCAGCGAGACCCTTGCCCACTCCACCGGGGTCGAAGCCCGAGCCGCCGGGCAACGTCACCGAGTGTCCCTCCACCTTGATGTCGGTACACGCCAGGAAGAGATCGTTCGGTTCCACCGCGGCGTGTTCGGCGAGTTCGTCGAACGTGCGCGTGTACCCGGCCCGCAACATGGCACCCAGCACCGTCGGGTCGTAGGTGCCGCCGGTGAACCGCCACCCCTCGATGGCGCGGGTCACCAGCGCGACGGTGTCGTCGCTGACGACCACGGGCCGGCCCGCAGCAGCGTTCAGCCGGCTCACCTCGCTGTCGGGCAGGAAGCGGCTCCAGCGTCGCTCCAGTTCGGCGATGCGGGCCTGGCCACGCTCGGCCAGGCCCGCAAGCACCGCGGCATCGTCACCGACGACGACCATGTGGCAATCGCTGCCCATCGCGCGGAAACGAACCTCGTGCACCTGCATCAGTGCATCGTGTCAGGTGTTCAGCTCACCCGCACCGAGAAGGATGTGGTCGAGCTGAGCACGGTGGTGGAACCGCCATAGTTGACGGTCACGGTGTGCGTTCCCTTGGCGGTGGTGGCCGGGATGACCACCTTCACCTCCTGCTCACCCTTGCGCGGCGCCCAGGTGAACGTCTGCAGCGGGGCACCATCGAGCAGCACCGTGAACTCGCCGGTCACCGTGATCGGCGAGCGCAACTTCACCTCGAGTTCGAGCGACCGGCCGGCCTTCACGGTCCGGCGGTCGGGATCGACCCGGGTGGTGCTGGTGGCCTTCAGGAAGATCGCCTGCGTGGCCGTGGACCCGATGGAGGGCACCGTGACCGTGAAGTCCTGCCAGCCGTACATCGTGGTCGGCACCATCGTGGTGAACGTGCCACGGCCGACCTCGTCGGTGGTGGTCACCGGTGTCGGATCGATCGGCGTGGAGCCCAGTGAGAGGGCACCCAGTGTGGCAGTGGCCGTACCGGCCTTCGGCTCTGCCGGATTGCTCATGTCGAGGGACGACACATTGACCGTCAACGCCTGACCGACGGCGTTCGGAGTGACCGGGTCGATGCCGATGCCACGCTGGACGTAGTCGGGCGACGCCACCTTGAACGCGGCCAGGTAGTCGACCATCGACTGCAAGTCGATCTTGCCGGTGTCGGTCTTGTTCGTGCCGGCGGCCAGCTCGAGGAAGTTGTCGCCGCCGGCCGCGAGGAACGAGTTGACGACCACGCGATAGGTCTGCGACGGGTTGATCGGCACACCGCTCAGCCAGATGCCGGTGATGTGCTCGCCGGGGGCCGCCGTGGGGTCGTGGGTGAACTTCAGTTCCCTGTTCACACCCAGGTGCAGCATGGGGCGGGTGGCGCCGGCCGGCTGCCACTGCTGCTCGAGCACCTTCTTCACCTGCGCGCCGGTGAGGTCGAGCGTGATCAGCGTGTTGGCGAACGGCTGAACGGCAGCGGCCTCGGCGAACGTGATGACGCCGTCCGGGGCGAACAGCAGGTCGGTACGGATGCCACCGGGGTTCATGAACGCGATCTGCGCCGGACTCGTCTGGTTCGCCGACCACAGTTGCACATCGGCCACGAAGTTGCCGAGTGCGGATTCGCCGCCGCGGTTCTCGGCCACCAGATCGGGCTGCTTGGCACGACGGAAGTCGGCGGTGATGTCGCCCAGCTTCACCGCCCCGAGCGGGCCCGCGTTGGCCTTGGCCGCGGCCACGATGGCGGCCGTGGCCGGGTCGTCGACGAACGTGCCGGGAGCGTTGTTGATGACGTTGACCATCGAGAGGATCTGCTTGGTGGCAGGGTCGACCTGAATGGTCATGTTGCTGAACTTCTCGCCGTACTGACCGCTCGAGATGACCGGCCGGCCGGCGATGACGTGGTTGTACGCGAGGTGGGTGTGGCCCGACACGATGGCGTTGATGTCGTTGCTCGCGCCGAGCACGATCTTGCCGAACTTCGAGTTGGGGTCGGTGGCCGACGCGACGTCGGTGGTGGCGGCACCTTCGTGCACCAGCAGCACCACGACGTCGGCCTCGCCATCGGCGAGGTTCCCGTTGCGGAGTTGCGCCGCGACACGGTTCGCTGCGACGACGGGCGACTCGACGGTGATGTTGGCGATTCCGGCCGGACTGACCAGCGAGGGCAGTTCGTCGGTGACGGCACCGACGAAGCCGATGGTCACGCCTTCGAACGTCTGCGTCCAGTACTCGGGGAGGTTCGGCGAGCCGTCGGTGGTGTGCACGTTGGCGCCGAGGTACTCCCAGTTGGCGAGCGGCAGCACGCGATTCATCAGGTCGTTCCAACCCTGGTCGAACTCATGGTTACCGACGGCGCTGACCTCGAGGCCCGCCGAGTTCAACGAGTCGATGGTGGGCTTGTCGTTGGCGATGAACGACACGAACGTGGAGGCACCGATGAGGTCGCCAGCCGCGGCGAACACCGTGTTCGGGTTGGTCGCGCGGATGGACTTCACCGCGGTGGCCAATGCAGCGGCGCCGGCGGAAGCACCGCTGCGCTCGATGCGGCCGTGGAAGTCGTTGACCGTCACCAGCTGGATCGTGACCGGTGTGGCGGCCTGCGCCGTGGGGACGGCGGCCCCCAGTCCGGCGATGGCGAGCGATGCGACGATCGCTCCTGCCCACCTGCGACGGTGTCGACGCGCAGGCGCGTCGATGACGGATGAATAGCTCATCGTTCTGTCTCCTTGGTTCGTCCCGACCGCGGTGCGAATGGCTGGATCGCCCGACCAGCGATGCACACTCATCGGTCGATTCCGAATCTAGTCACATCTGAGCGGCCGCCGTTCAAGCGCCCGGCGGGAGGGTCTCAGTGGTGTGTCGCGGCGACCAGATCGGCGAAGAACGCGCTCACCGCGGGCGTTGCTTCGGCCCGTCGCAACGGCTCGAGACCGAGCGCGATGCGCACATAGCTGACCAAGTGATACGCAGCGAGCACCGTCGCCAGGGCAGGCCGAGCTGCGTCCAGTCGCTCCGGGCGCAGGCCCCACGCGTCGCCCCACGTTCGCCACAGAGCGTCGACGACCTCGGGGTCGTCTCGGTACCACGCGGCCCACGCGCCGACGTCGACCAGCGGATGCGTCCACGCCGCATCGGACCAGTCGATGATCACCACCTGATCACCGTCGACCATCACGTTGCCGGGATGGAAGTCGCCGTGCGCGACCGTCTCGGCGATGCCGAGCATGTCCACGACTGCTGCTGCCGCACGGATGGACCGCGTCAGCGCATCGATGTCGGCAGCACCGACGTCCACGTCGAGCGAGTCCCGAACTTCGGTCGAGGCGAGCGTTGCGAGCACGTCGGCCACGTCGTCGGCCAGACGAGCGAGTGGCCGTTGCGACGCACCCGCTGCCAGCAACGCCTCGCCGTGCGATGCGATGTCGCGCTGCAGCGCGACGAGACTCCGGATGGCGTCGTCCGTCCGCTGGATCCGATCGCCGACAGTGGAACCGGCGACGTGTTCCATCAGGAGCACATTCCGATCTGCATCGACCGCCATGACGCGCGGCACCCGCCCGGGGCAATGGCGGTCGAGTTCGCGGGTGACGGCCGGCTCGGCAGCGAACCCGGGATACACGGCCTTGCACCAGTGGCTGGCACCGGCGCTGTCGACCCGCCACACCGCGGAGATGCCCCACAGGCGGAACGGCGACAGGCGCGAGCCCGACGTCGACGGGAGCGCCAACTGCTCGTCGACCCAGACGTGCAGCGCCCGCGCCCAGTCGCGCTGCACCCACGGCGAGCGTCGCGACGGACGTGGTGCCCCGCGCCATTCGAGAAAGCGGCAGGACACGTACGGCTGGAGCGCCGGCACGACCTCGCAGCGCACGTCGTCGAGGGGCGTCCACCGCCACCCATCGGGCAACACGTCGAGCTGCAGTTCGGCGACGACGTGGACGGTGCCGTCGTCGTCGCTCGAGGTCTGGTCGATCAGGTAGTCGACCACGGTTGCGTCGGCACCGTGGTCGAGCAACCAGCGGTCCAACGCGGGCGCGGTCGGCCCGCTGTCGAACTCGAGTTCGACCACGGGCGTCGCGCCCGTCGAGTCGGTCGCCAACCCGGTCCCCGACTCGTCGGGGACCAGCAGGTGGATGCGACGACGCTCGGGCATCCGTCGAGTCTCCCAGGACCGCGTGCCCGGGAGAGACCGAATTCAGCCCATCTGTGTCGTCTTGGTCGGCAGCACCTTCACGACGACGCGATGGTCGGTCGGCTGGTGCCACGGATACACGTCCTCGCCGAGGTACTTCTTGGCCATCGAGTTGATGAACGCGTTGTCCGGGTCGTCGACGATCTCGGCGACGGTGCCACGGATCTCGAGGTACCGGTAGGCGTTCGCGGAATCCACGATCGACAGAGCGACCGCAGGGTTGGCCTGGAGGTTGCGGTACTTCTGGCGTCCGGTGGTCTGGCTGAACAGCACGTGCGTGCCGTCCCACCCGAACCACACGGGGTTGTTCTGCGGCAGGCCGTCGGGGCCGATGGTGGCCACGTGGGCGAGCGCAGTGGTGTCGAGGAGGTCGGCATGGGTGGCAGGGATCGTCATGCCCGCCAACAACTCTTGCGAGTGCAACATTGTTCCCGATTCGTCAGGATTCTTGCGGCGCCGCGCGCCGGGACGTTCGCCGCTTGCTCGCCGCGTCGACCAGCAGCATCACCGGCATGGTCAGGACGGCCACCACCCAGCCCCACAGAGGCGGCGACGAATGGTCGAGCTGTCGAGCAACCCACGGGACCAGCAGCACCGTCATCGCGAACGCCAACTCGATGCCGCCGGCCATCAGGAGCAGACGGTTCGTCGTCCACCCCAACTGATCCGGTCGACGAGTGGCGCTGCGACACGCCATCGCATTCGCCTTCTGCCCGAGCACCACGGCCATGAACGTGGCGCCCGACGCCGTGGCGACCATGCTCGCGGTGACGGCGTCGAACGGGCGCCACCCGAGCGCGAACAGCGAGACCACGAAGGCGATCATCGAGCACAGTGCGATCGTCGGGCCGAGGATGCCGAAGGCGCGTCGCAAGACGGTGTGGTTCATCAACTTGCCGGACACCGGTGGACCGTCCAACAGGTGTGCGCTGGGTGGCTCGGCGCCGAGCGCGACCGCCGACAACGTGTCGGTGCCGATGTCGAGCGCCAGGATCTGCAACACACCGAGCGCCAGTGGGAAGCGTCCGCCGCTGAGCACCCAGATCACGAACGGGGTCACCTCGGCGACGTTGTCGGTGAGGTGGTACGTCAGGAAGCGGCGGATGTTGACGAACGTCGCCCGGCCCTGCTCGATACCGGCGACGATGCTCGCGAAGTGGTCGTCGAGCAACACCAGGTCGGCTGCCTCGCGTGCCACGTCCGTGCCCGAGGCGCCCATCGCGATCCCGATGTCGGCCTCGTGCAACGCGGGGGCGTCGTTCACGCCGTCACCGGTCATGGCGAGCACGTGGCCACGCCGCCGCAACGCCTGGGCGATGCGCAGCTTGTCCTCGGGCGACACGCGAGCGACGACCACACCATCGTGGTCCAGGAGCGCTCCCAACTCGTCGAGATCGGTCGGCAGGTCGGCGCCGACGAACACACCCTCGTCTCCCCGTGCCAGACCCACCTCACGAGCGATGGCGGCGGCAGTGGTGGGGTGGTCGCCCGTGATCATCGCGATCGAGATGCCGGCGCGACGACAGGCATCCATCGACGAACGGACATCGGTGCGCGGTGGATCCTGCAGTGCCATCAGACCCAGCAGCTCCAGCCCCTGCTCCGCGGCGTCGGCATCCGCCGGCGGCGATGGTGCGGCCCGACGCGCAACCGCCAGGACGCGCAACCCGCGGCGAGCCAGATCGTCGAGCGCCACCGCGGCGTCGCCCGAACGCTCACACGCGGCGAGCACCGCATCAGGAGCTCCCTTCACGATCACCTCGCCAGGAACCAGCACCGACATTCGCCGTCGACGCGGGTCGAACGCCCAGCGAACCTGTTCGGGGCGGGCCGCAGCGTCCGCGACCGGGTCGAGACCGAGCCGCCGAGCGAACGCGTCGAGCGCTGCCTCCATGGGGTCACCGTGGGGCACCCACCGATCGCCCTCCAGCTGCACATGCCCCGACGAGGCACGTGCCGCGGCGATCGCCATTCGTTCGACACCCGCTCGCGCGGTCGACCCCCCGAACGTGATCGCCGCATCGGGGCCATACCCGGCGCCGACGACGACGGCCCGGCCGACGGGGGTCCACACGTCGACCACGGTCATCTGGTTCATCGTCAGCGTGCCGGTCTTGTCGGTGCAGATGAACGTCGTCGACCCCAGCGTCTCGACGGCCTCCAGCGAACGAACGAGCACCTGCCGATCGGCCATCTTCTCGGCCCCGTACGCGAGCGCCAGGGTGACCGTGGGCAACAACGCCTCGGGAACCAGGGCCACCGTGACACCGATCGCGAACACGAACCCTTCGCTCGCCCCGTTGCCGAGGGCCAACGACACCAGGAAGAACACCACACCGACGACCACCGCGATGGCAGCAATCGTGCGCACGACCTCGTGCAGGCCCTTGGCCAACGGGGTGACGCCCGTGGGCGTGAGCGCTGTCAGCTGCGCGATCGAGGCCAACCTGGTCGAGCTGCCGATCGCCGTCACCGTCGCAGTGCCGCCACCCTCGACCACGAAGCTGCCCGCGAACACCGCCGCCCCGCTGTCGACGGCCTCGGGCACGCTTTCTCCGGTGAGCAGCGACGTGTCCACGAGCATCGACGACGACGTCAGCACCTGCGCGTCGGCAGGCACTCGGTCACCCGCGTCGAACACGACGAGATCGCCGCGCACCACCTCGGTCGCCTCCACCAGACGCGCCACACCGTCGCGTCGCACGGTCACCTGCACGGGCAGCAACGAACGAAGTCGTTCGGCGGCGTGCTCGGCTCGGGTCGCCTGCGCGAAGGCGAACACGGCATTGACGATGACGACCGCGCCGATCGCGACCGCGAGCTGGGGCATGCCGGCCACCCAGGCCAACACCGCAGCGCCCCAGAGCATCAGCGCGAAGAAGTGCGTCAGCTCGCGGACGAACCGGCGCAGGCCGCTCGGACGATGGGGCGGGGTCAGCTGGTTCGGACCATCGGCGCGCAGGCGCGCCGCAGCCTCGGAGGAACTGAGCCCCCCATGCAGCACAGCGGGGGCAGCGGTCGGATCCGGCATCAGCGTCGGGGTCTCCTTTCGTCGCCTCCACCATCCACCTGCCCGACGGCCCAGGGCAAGGGGACAACGCCCGCAGTCGCAGGTACGGTGATCTGCAGGAGGCCGCGAACGGTGACGACGATCGAGAAGCCCAACACGCGCACGAGCGTCCAGCGGCTCGGTCGGTACAGCGCGGTGTCGGTCATGAACGTCGTCATCACCCAGACGCTGCTGCAACTCGCACTCGCGACGTCGGTGTCGGCCGTCGTGGCCAACCTCTTCGCGGTGGGGGTGTCGGCCATCCCCGCCTATCTCGTCAATCGACGCTGGGTGTGGGGCAAGCAGGGACCGCACAGCATCGCCCGCGAGATCGTGCCCTTCTGGTCGTACGCATTCATCGGACTCGCGGTGAGCACGGTCGCCGTCGCCTGGGCCGACACACGCTGGCACTCGAACCTCGCCGTGTCGATCGCCAACATCGCCGCGTTCGGCCTGTTGTGGGCGGCGAAGTTCGTTCTGCTCGACCGGTGGATGTTCGGTGGACGCTCGAAGCCGACCGCCGGCCAGGGCTGACCGGGCCGTACGCCCCTACCCCCTCCCCCGGTGCCAGCGCATCGTGGGGACATGAACCACCTCGATCCCTCGCGACTGCACGCGCTGCGCGGTCGGAGCGTGCTGACCACCCACGACTGGCCGGTCGACGACCTGACGACCCTGCTCGCCGTCGCGGCGCGGTTGGAGGCGCTCGACCGGGCCGGTGTACCGCTGCAGATGCTGCGCGGCGAACTCGCCTACGCCATGTTCTTCGACAACTCGACGCGCACGAAGTCGGCCTGGGCAGGTGCTGCGGCACGGCTGGGCATGCACCCGGTGATCGTCGACGGCTCGTCCACGCAGGTGTCGCACGGCGAGACAGCAGAGGAGACCGGGGCCATGCTCGGGATGAACGCACATGCCCTGGGCGTTCGCCACGACCTGATCCTCGGCGAGGGCAACGCGTTCATGCGCGACGTGCAGCACGGCATCGACGACTACCTGATCGCCACGAAGGACCCACGCTCGGTGCCGGTCGTGAACCTGCAGTGCGACATCGACCACCCCACCCAGTCGCTCGCCGACCTGCTGTGGCTGCAGGAGCACTTCGGTGGCTCGGTGGAAGGCCGTCGGATCACCATGTCGTGGGCGTACTCCCCCAGCTACGCCAAACCGCTGTCGGTGCCGCAAGGCGTGGTGACGTTGCTCACCCGATTCGGTGCGCACGTGACGCTCGCTCACCCACGCGGGTACGGCCTGCTGGCCGACCCCATGCACTGGGCCGCGATGGGCGCCGTCGAGTCGGGCGGCACGTTCCGCATCACCGATGACATGGACGATGCGTTCTCCGGGGCCGAGGCCGTGTATCCGAAGTCGTGGGGGCCGCACGACCTCATGGTCGAGCGGGTCGACGCCAACCGCGCAGGCGACGGCGCGACGATGCGCGACATCGAGCAGCGAGCACTCGCACAGAACGCGGAGCACCGCAACTGGATCTGCGACGAACGCAGGATGGCGCTCACCGACGACGCACTGTACCTGCACTGCCTGCCCGCCGACATCGGTGACGAAGTCAGCGCCGGCGTGATGGACCGCTTCAAGGTGGCCGTCGCTCGCGAGGCGAACAAGAAGGTGTACGTCATCATGGCGATGCTCGCGGCAGCCAAGGTGCCCGACCTCGCCGCCGTGCTGCAAGGAGGTGGGCGATGAACACCCGCACGTTGTCCGACGTCGATCTGGACCGGCGAGTCGCCGAACTGGCCGCCCAGCACCGCCCACTGGCCGAAGCCATCCTGCGCGAGGCGATCCGTATTCCCGCCGACGTGGTGGATCTGCCGCCCGACGCAGGCGGCGACCCCAGCGCGGGATTGTCGAACCACGAGGGTCCGCGCTTGCAGTTCCTGCGAAACACGATCATCGACGTCGATGCCGTGCGCCATGCCGAGGACGTGTGGTTCGACGATTACGGCAACCTGGTGTGGATGGTGCGCGACCCGTACGACGGCGTCGCCCCCGAGCATCGGACGGTCATCTTCCTCGACGGCCACTCCGACACCGTGCAGGCGCTGCGCGACCAGTGGCACCACAAGCTCGGCGGCACGATCGACGCGTACCGGGGACGCCTGGCGGGGACGACACCAGACCCGGCGGCGTTGCACGCCGAACTGGGATACGTCCCGCCTCAGGACGAATGGGACCACCTCGTCTTCGGTCGCGGCGCCGCCGACCAGCTCGCCGGTGTGGTGTCGCAGATCGTGGCCACGAAGATCCTGCTCGAGCTGTCGGGCGAAGGCGCACTGCACGGCTGCACCGTTCGCGCCTATGCCACGGCAGCCGAAGAGGACAACGACGGTGGCGGACCCCGCCACGTGATCAGCGACGTGCTGCCCGGCGCAGGCCCCGAGCTGGTGCCCGACGTGGTCGTCCTCACCGAGGGAACCGGCGACGCCGTCAAGGGCGCGCTCGGCATCTACCGCGGTCAGCGCGGCCGCATGCAGATCGAGGTCCGTCTCGTCGGCCGCTCGTGCCACGGCTCGATGCCGTTCGAAGGGTTGAACCCGCTCGAGCACGGCGCGGCGATCATCGCCGAGGCCGCCCGGCAACACACCGACGGGGTCGGCTTCCTCGACCATCCGTTCCTCGGCCGCGGCACGCGCACCGCGAGCTGGTCCACCATCGACACGCCGAGCGACTGCGCCGTGCCCGCGACGTTCACGTTCCGCTTCGATCGTCGCCTCACGGTCGGTGAGACGCCCGAGCAGGCGCTGGCCGACATCGAGTCGCTCGACGCCGTCGGCGCCGCACGTGCGGCGGGCCTGGACGTCACC
>JANMFL010000457.1:0-11507 GCA_031377945.1 Acidimicrobiaceae bacterium
GTTCGGCGACACCTGGGGCGCACCGCGCAGCGGTGGTCGTCGTCACCAGGGCGTCGACATGATCGGCCCCATCGGGACGCCGCTGCTCGCCATCGTCGACGGCTTCGCTCAGCCGAAGAGCAACACGCTCGGCGGCATCACCATCTGGTTCACCGGCGCCGACGGCAACAAGTACTACTACGCCCACCTCGATCGCTACGCCAAGCTCGGTGCGGTCAGCGCGGGCGACGTCATCGGCTACATGGGGCAGACGGGCAACGCCCGTTTCAGTGTGCCGCACCTGCACTTCGAGGTTCACCCCGGCGGCGGCGCTGCGGTGAACCCGTACCCGACCGTGCGCGCCCACTGCTGACGCACGGTTCGGAGCGGCCGATCACCATCGGCAAGGCTGCTCGGGATGGATGAACTCGCTGCTGCTCTCGCGCACGTCGTCGGCGCGAACGAGGTCACCGAGTTGGCACGCCTCTCCGGTGGCGCATCTCGCGACACTTTTCGCTTCGTGGCCGACGGTCGGCCGCTCATCCTGCAACGCCAGCGCGGTGGCGACGTACGCGACATGGGCATCGAGGCGGCGGTGTTGCGTGCGGCGTTCGCCGCCGGCGTGCCGGTGCCCGAACTGCTCGCGTCGTCGTCGGACCCGTCGGCCGTGGGGGCCGCGTACATGGTGCTCACTGCGATCGAGGGCGAGACCATCGCGCGCAAGATCCTGCGCGACGAACAGTTCGCGGCGGCGCGCGAAGTGCTGCCGGCACAGTTCGGCCGGGCCCTCGCTCAGCTGCACACCATCGATCCGGCCACCGCGCCTGGCCTGGCCCCGCAGGACCAGGTGCACATGTACCGCCAGGTGCTCGACCTGTCCGGCGAACCGCACCCGGCGTTCGAGCTCGCGTTCAGGTGGCTCGACGAGCACGTCCCACCGCCGTGCCCGCCCACGGTGGTGCACGGCGACTTCCGCCTCGGCAACGTGATGGTCGGTCCCGACGGACTGCGCGCGGTGCTCGACTGGGAGCTCGCCCACATCGGTGACCCGATGGAGGATCTCGGGTGGCTGTGCGTGAAGGCCTGGCGATTCGGCAGCCCGCTCCCGGTGGCCGGCGTCGGGACGTATGAGCAGCTCATCGAGGCCTATGAAGAGGCCAGCGGCACTGCGGTCGACCCCGATGTGGTGCGCTGGTGGGAAGTCCTCGGCACGTTGAAGTGGGGGATCATGTGCATCGGGCAGGCGAATGCGCACATCTCCGGCGCCGCCCGAAGCCACGAGCTCGCGGCCATCGGGCGGCGGGTGTGCGAGAACGAACACGACCTCTTCCTCGCCCTGGAGGGCCGCTGGTGAACCCGCACGACACCCCCTCTGCCCAACAGCTCGTCGAGGCAGTTCGTGAATGGCTCGAACGCGACGTGATGGCCGGCACCAGCGGTCGCCTGCAGTTCCACACCCGGGTCGCGGTGAACGTGCTCGCGATGGTCGAGCGAGAGCTGCAGGTCGGTGCCGCGCAGGCGGCGGTGCACGGCGACCGTCTCGCCCAGCTCGGTTGCGACGACGACCGCGACCTGGCCAGCAAGATCCGCGACGGTGAACTCGACGACCGTCTGCCCGAGGTGCGCGAACTGGTGTGGGCGACGGTGAGGGACAAGCTCACCGTCGCCAACCCCAAGTATCTCGACTGACGTTCCCCAGGAACTTAAGTTCCTGGAGAATGCCCTGGGCCGCCCGAGGCGGTCACGGGCGGCGCAGCGTGACCGGTTGACCGGCGGCGAGTTGGCCGCACGCTGCGTCGATGTCGGTGCCTCGGTTCCGTCGAACCGTGGCATTGACACCCAGGCCGACCAGCAGATCCTTGAACTCGTGCACCTTCTTCGGCGTCGATCCCACCGTGGGGTAACCGGGAGTCGGATTCAATGGGATGAGATTGACGTGTGCAGGAAGGTGGAAACGCCGACACAGCCTGGACAGCTCCTTTGCATCGCTCGCCCGGTCGTTCGTGTCGGCGATCAGTGCCCATTCGAAGCTGACTCGTCGGCCCTTGACGGCGAGATAGTCCGAGCACGCGCCCATCAGGTCGTCGAGCGGATACCGCTTGTTGATGGGGACCAACTCGTTGCGCAGCTCGTCGTTCGCGGCGTGCAGCGACACGGCCAGGTTCACCGGCAGCGGGCGTTCGGTGAGCTTGCGGATGCCCGGCACCAATCCGACGGTGCTGATGGTGAGGTGCCGGGCCGACATGCCGATCGCTCCGTGGAAGCGTTCGACCGCAGCCCACACGGCGGTCTCGTTCGCCATCGGCTCGCCCATGCCCATGAACACGACGTTGGCCAGCCGTCGATCCATCGCCTTCGCGTCACGAGCAGCGACCACGACCTGTTCGACGATCTCGCCGACGGTGAGTTGGCGGGTGAAGCCGGCCTGTCCCGTGGCGCAGAAGCCACACGCCATCGCACATCCGGCCTGACTGCTGACGCAGACGGTCACGCGGTCTGGGTACAACATCAGCACGGTCTCGATCCGGCTGCCGTCGTCGAGCTCCCACAGGTACTTCACGGTGTCGCCGTGGTCGCTCACCCTGCGCACCACTTGCGTGAGTGCCGTCGGCAGTTCTGCGGCGAGCCGCGCGCGCAGTGCCTTGGGCATGTTGCTGATGTCGGCCGGGGCCGCCAACTGCGTGTAGAGGCCCTGCCACACCTGATCGAGGCGGTACCGCGGCTCGCCGTCGAGCAACTCGGCGAACTCGTCTCGATCCGGGGTGTAGAGCGTCGTGGTCACGCGACTTCTGCGGCCAGTCGGTCGTAGGCCGCGATGCGGTCTCGGGCGACGTCGAGGCTGGCCGTCCAGAACGCGCTGTCGGTGATGTCGAACCCGAACAGCGCCGCCACCTCCTCGGCCGAGTTCATGCCGACCCGCGACAGTGCGTCGTCGTAGTGGGCCTGGAAGCGCTCCGGGTCGGCCCGATACTGCGCGTACAGGCCCAGACCGAAGAGCAGACCGTAGGTGTACGGCCAGTTGTAGAAGTGGCTGCCGTAGTAGTGCGACTTGACGGCCCACATGTAGGGGTGGGCGGTCGTCTGGTCGAGTCCGTCGCCGTAGGCCTCCAACTGCGCCTGCAGCATCATCTCGTTCAGTTCGCTGACGCCCAGCGTGCGCCGCTGGCGGCGGGCGAAGACCTCGGTCTCGAAGATGAACCGGCTGCGGATGTCCACCACCACCTGGTTCGAGCCCTGCAGATCGGTGTCCAGCAAGGCCAGCCGATCGCGGCCCTCGAGGCGCTCGAGTCCCTCCTCCACGACGAGTGTCTCGCAGAAGATGCTCGCCGTCTCGGCGAGCGCCATCGGCAGGGCCTTCTGCAGCGCCGAACGGTGCGCAAGTTGGGTGTTGTGGTAGGCGTGGCCCAGTTCGTGGGCCGTCGTCTGGGCGGACTCGACGCTGCCGCTCCAGTTCAGGAACACCAGCGAGCGGTCGCCGATGAACGGCATGCAGTACGCGCCGCCGGCCTTGCCCGGCCGCGACCCGGCGTCGATCCACTGCTCGTCGATGGCGCGGTCCACCAGGCCGGCGAGTGAACCGCCGTAGGACCCGAATGCGTTGCGGACGATCTGCAGTCCGTCGTCCCAGGACACGTTGGAGGGAGCGAACGGGAGCGGCGCGACCAGGTCCCACCACGGCAGGGCATCCTTGTGGCCGTGGAGCGCTGCTTTGCTGCGCATCCAGTGGCGGAAGTCCGGCAGCGACGCGGTGACGGCGTCGTGCATGGCCTCGAACGTGGCGTGGCTGACGCTGTTGGCGTAGAGCGATGCGTCGAGTGGAGCGGCCCAGTGTCGGCGCCGGTTCACCGTGTTGGCCTCGCCCTTGACGCCGTTCATCGCTGCGGCGCACGTGGTGGCCACGGCGGGCCACGCCGCCATCTCGGCGTCGTACGCTGCTCTGCGCACCGCCGGATCGGGGTTCGTCGCCATGCCGCGGACGGCGGCGATGGGCAAGCTGCTGGTCGAGCCGTCGGGCAGTTGCACCAGTCCGGTGAGCTGCGAGGTGACCACCTGCTGCAGCTGCTGCCAGGCAGAGGACGCGCTGGCGACCAGTTCGGCATACAGGCCCTCCTCGGCCTCACTCATCTGGTGCGCGGCGCGGGCGGCCAACTTGTCGAGCGGGCCACGGTGCTCGTCGACCCGGGGGCTCACTGCGGCGAGCGCATCGACGCCCAGCGCGGCGATCCACTCGGCGAAGCGCGCCACCAGCGGCTTGGCGCGCAGGTTGTACATCTGGAACTCGCCCATCAGCGCCTGGGCCCGTTCGTCGTAGCTGTCCGTGCTGGTGGCGGCGTACAGGTAGGCCTCGATGAGGTCCGCGTCGTCGCGGTACGAGTTCAGTGCGGTGATGGCTGCATCGGCGGCGGTGCCGTCGGCCTCGGTGACGGGGCGCGGCTCGACCGCGCGGATGCCGTGTTCGTCGAACAACGCTTCGAGGCGAGCGACGTCGGCGCTGCTGCGCTCCATGGACTCCTGAAACGTACGCGAGTCGAACGACTCGTGCAGGTCGCTGACACTCCAGCGCGGCAGTTCCTCGACGGTTGACTGCGGATCGATCGTGGTCACGTGGGGGTTCCTTCTGGTCGGACGTAGGCCTGGTCGGTGTGCGCGGTGTGAAATCCGAGCGACTGGTACAGCCGCACTGCAGTGGTGTTCCCAGCGTCGACGTACAGCATTCCTGCTGTCGCTCCGGCCGAATGGAGCGATCGTAGACCGGCCAGGGTCAGGGCACGGCCGAGACCGTGCCCGTGGAAGTCGGGGTGGACGGCGATGACGTAGATCTCGCCGACGACAGGGTCTCCCGGGTGAACCTTGGTCCAGCAGAAGGCGGCGAGTCGGCCGTCGCGCTCGTGGAGCAGGAACCCCGACGCGTCGAACCACGCTTCACGCTCGCGTTGCTGCAGGGTGGCGAGGTCCCAGCCGCCCTGCTCGGCATGCCAGCGGAATGCCGCATTGTTGGCCTCGAGCCATGCCGCTTCGTCCTGGCCGACCACGAATGACCGCACCGGGACAGCGTCGCTGCCGCCGCCGTCCTCGCTGCCGTCCTCGCTGCCGTCGCGGTCCACGGGAAGGGCGCGGCGCATCTGCAGCAGTCGCCGACCGGCCACCAGACCCAACCGGCCGGCCTGAGCCTCGGCCTGGGGCGAGTCGTGCGTCCACCACGTGACGTCGGTGTCCGCAGGGAGCGCGCCGAGCACCTCGCGCAGCAGTGTGACGATCGGATCATCGTCACGGTCCGGGTCGCTGTCCGGTTGTTCGACACGGGCGCTCGCACCGACGATGTAACCGGTGTTGCCGGCCGACGCCTGGCCGTAGCCCACGATTCGACCCTGATCGGTGCCGACTGCGGCGACGAAACCGTCCCGGGGCCCCTGGCGCAGGTCGGCGCGCAGATGATCGTTGAACGGTGCGTCGGGTGCGTTGGTGGCCTGCTCGAGGAGGAATCGTTCGATCCCTGCACGGTCGATGCTCGTCAACTCGCGAAGCACTCGTACCTGCACCATCACAACGAGGCTAATGGTTGGCACGCGTCGTAAACTCGGCTCATGGGCACACCGCGTACACCGAGGGGCAGAGCGAAGGCCATCGCCGCGCTCCTGCAGGAGGAGTACCCGGAGGCGCTGTGTGAACTGCAGTTCCGCAACCCGTTCGAGTTGCTCGCCGCGACGATCCTCTCGGCGCAGACCACCGACGTGCGCGTGAACATGGTGACGCCGGCGCTGTTCCTCGCGTATCCCGACGCGTCGGCCCTCGCGGCGGCGGCGCCCGCAGACGTGGAGGAGATCGTCCGCTCGACGGGGTTCTACCAGAGCAAAGCGCGCAACCTCATCGCGATGGCGCACGCGCTCGTGGAGCGATTCGACGAACAGGTGCCGACGGCGCTGGAGGACCTGGTGACCCTCGCCGGCGTGGGGCGCAAGACGGCCAATGTGGTGCGCAGCGTCGCGTTCGGCCTGCCCGGGTTGCCGGTGGACACCCATGTCGGGCGACTGTCTCGGCGGCTCGGGCTGACCGTGGTGGACGACCCGGTGAAAGTGGAGGGCGAACTGTGCGCGCTGCTGGCGCCGGCGGAGTGGGGGGCGTTCAGTCTTCGGGTCATCCTCCACGGCCGGCGGGTGTGCGACGCGAAGCGACCTCGATGCGATGAATGCGTGCTCGAAATGTTGTGCCCGTCGTCATCATTGCCGTCGCAACGTCAAGCGTCCGTCAAGCGGTGACACGGAGAGCGAGAGATCTTGCTCTCTCAATCAACCTGTGTATGATGGGCTTTGACCAGGTTCCCGCCACCTGGTTTGCAAGCGACGCTGGGATCCGCCGCCTGGTGTTGCCGGAAACGACCCTCTTCGGAGGGTCGTTTCTGCTTTTCGGGCAGGTGGCACCGGCGCGGTCGGAAAAGCACCGTCAGTGAGATTGGTGGGCCGTCTTGGCGGCCTTGCGCACGGAGCGTGCTGCATGCCTGAGCGCCCGCTCGGCCTCGACCAAGGCGTTGATCATGTCGGCCTGGTCGGTCTGCTGGTAGTGCGGCACCAGGTCGCCGATCTGTTCGTGGTAGCGCTCGACGTGATCGGCGATCACCAGCAGGGCGGCGGACGGATTGGTCGGCATGTCGCACAGTCTGCCCGGCGAAGGAATGCATCCGTGCCGCTGCGGCCGTGATCGGTAACGTGACGGTCGTGACCCGAGTACCTGTTCGTGACGATCTGCGTGCGCTGGAGGGGTATCACTCGCCGCAGGTGCAGGTGCGCGTCCGCCTGAACACGAATGAGTCGCCCTTCCCGCCGCCCGCAGCATGGCGCGACGCCTTCGCCGCCGAGTTGTCGCGAGTCGACTGGCATCGCTACCCGGATCGCGCCGCCACCGAGTTGCGAACGGGTATCGCTGCGTTGCACGGCGTACGGCCCGATCAGGTCTTTGCCGCCAATGGCAGCAACGAGGTCCTGCAGACGTTGCTGCTCACGTTCGGTGGTCCCGGCCGCACCGTGGCGACGTTCGAACCGACCTACCAGTTGCACGGTCACATCGCTCGCCTGACGGGTGCGACGGTGGCCGAAGGAGAACGAGCGGAGGACTTCACGCTCGACCTCGACGAGGTGCGCCGGGTGCTTACCGTGTCGCAGCCCACCATCACCTTCCTCTGCTCTCCGAACAACCCCACAGGGCTGGAAGAGCCCGAATCGAACGTGCGCGAGGTGCTGTCGTTGGCGCCCGGGCTGCTGGTCGTCGACGAGGCCTACGGTCAGTTCGCCGCGTGGTCGGCGATGGGCCTGGTCGACGACGACGTGCCCCTGGTGGTCACCCGGACCTTCTCGAAGACGTGGTCGATGGCCGGGTCGCGACTCGGCTACCTGGTGGGTCCGGCCTGGCTGGTCGACGAGCTCGACAAGGTGGTGCTGCCGTACCACCTCGACGCGGCGAAGCAGATCGCGGGGCGCCTGGCGATGACCTTCGTCGACGAGATGGAGGATCGTGTGCAACTCATCGTGCGCGAGCGCGAGCGACTGGCAACGGCCATGTCGGCGATGCCCATCGACGTCGTTCCCAGCGGAGCGAACTTCATCCTCTTCCGACCGCGGCGCATGAGCGGCCGCGACGTCTGGCAAGGGCTGCTCGATCGCAGTGTGCTGATCCGCGATTGTTCCGGCTGGCCGCGGCTCCGCGATTGCCTTCGCGTCACGATCGGGACGCCCACCGAGAACGACGAATTCCTCACCGCCCTTTCGGAGGTCATGAAATGAGCCGCTCCGCAACTCGCTCGCGTCGCACGAAGGAGACCTCCATCGAGCTGTCGATCGACCTCGACGGCACCGGCGCCGTCAGCGTCAGCACCGGCATCCCGTTCTACGACCACATGCTCGAGCAACTCGGCAAGCACGGTGGGTTCGACCTCGCCATCCAGGCCACGGGTGACCTGCACATCGACACGCACCACACCGTGGAAGACGTCGGCATCGCGCTGGGCGGCGCCTTCCACGAGGCGCTCGGCGACAAGGCCGGGGTGCGACGATTCGCGAGCGGCATGTTCCCGCTCGACGAAGCACTCGTGGAGGTCGCGCTCGACCTGTCAGGCCGGCCGTTCGTGGTGTGGGACGTGCCGATGCCCGAGGTGCTGCCGCTGGGCAACCCACCGTTCGATCCGCAGTTGGCCGAGCACGCCATCCATTCGTTCGCCACCGCTGCCGGCATCACGCTGCACGTGCGGCTGTGCCACGGCACCAACGTGCACCACATCATCGAAGCCACCTTCAAGGGGTTGGCGCGATGCCTGCGCGACGCCGTTCGCGTCGAGGGTTCGTCGGTGCCGTCCACCAAGGGCGTGCTGTGACGGCACCGCGCGTCGCGGTGCTGGACTACGGCATCGGGAACCTTCGTTCGGCACAGAAGGCGCTCGAGCACGTCGGCGCCGACGCTCAGCTGACGGCCGACCCTGCGCTCGTGGCCGGCGCCGACGCGGTCGTGCTGCCCGGTGTCGGCGCATTCGGGGCGTGCATGCGTGCCCTCCGAGAGGCCGGGTTGGAACCCGTCTGCCACGACGCCGTCGCGTCGGGCCGTCCGTTCATGGGCATCTGCGTCGGCATGCAGATGCTGTTCACCGGCAGCGAGGAAGACCCCGACGACGCCGGCCTCGGCATCATTCCCGGCACCATCCGGTGGATCACGGATCAGCTGCCGCGTCCGCAGATGCAATGGAACCAGTTGCAGTTGCACTCCGTCGATCCGCTGTTCGCGGATCTCGGCGACTCGCCGTGGGTGTACTTCGTGCACTCGTTGCACGGCGTGCCCGACGACCCGGCGACGGTGGTCGCGAGCTGCGACTACGGCGGCACTGTGAACGCCGCGTTCCGTTCCGGCAACGTGTTCGCCACTCAGTTCCACCCCGAGAAGTCCGGAGCGTCGGGTCTGGCGCTGTTGCGCAACTTCGTGGCCGCGCTGGAGGGCCCAACGTGATCGATCTCTATCCCGCCATCGACCTGCGCGATGGCAAGGTGGTGCGCCTGCTGCAGGGCGATTACGACCAGCAGACCACCTACGGCGACGATCCGGTCGCGGTCGCTCGGTCCTTCGCCGATGCCGGCGCACGCTGGATCCACGTCGTCGATCTCGATGCGGCGCGCAGTGGCTCGCCGGTGAACCGCCCCGTCGTCGCAGCCATCGCCGCGGCAGTCGCCGGGCTCGCGTTCGTGCAGACGGGCGGCGGGGTGCGCACCGTCGGCGATGCGCAACTGCTGGCCGATGCTGGGGTCGCTCGGGTCGTGATGGGATCCGCCGCAGTGGCCGATCCGTCGCTCGTCGCCGCGGCGTCGAAGGTGGTGTCGGTCGCAGTGGGTCTCGACCATCGCAACGGCGAGGTCGCCGTGCACGGCTGGACCGAGGGCTCCGGGGTGCAGCTGTCCGACGCGCTCGGTTGGTTCCCCACCGCAGCGGCGTTCGTCATCACCGACATCGCCCGCGACGGCATGCTCACCGGACCCGATGTCGATGGACTCACCATCGCAGCGGCCTCCACCACGGTGCCCGTCATCGCGAGCGGCGGCGTGTCGTCGCTCGCCGACGTCGCTGCGTTGCGTGCTGTCCCGGGTATCGCCGGCGTCATCACCGGCAAAGCGCTCTACGAGGGCCGGTTCACGGTGGCCGAGGCCCTGCAGGAACTCGTCCGATGAGGGTGGCCCGCGTCATCCCCTGCCTCGACGTCACCAACGGGCGTGTGGTGAAGGGTGTCAACTTCGTCGAACTTCGCGACGCGGGCGATCCCGTCGAACTCGCTGCGCGGTACGACCTCGAAGGTGCCGACGAGTTGGTGTTCCTCGACATCACCGCGTCGTCCGATGGTCGCGACACGATGGTCGACGTGGTCGAGCGCACGGCCGATCAGGTGTTCATCCCGTTCACCGTGGGCGGGGGCATTCGTGCAGTCGCCGATGCGCGGCTGATGCTGCGAGCGGGGGCCGACAAGGTCAGTGTCAACACCGCTGCGGTGCAGCGGCCCGAGCTCATCGGCGAGATCGCTGCGGAGTTCGGTGCACAGTGTTGTGTCTGCGCGATCGATGCCAAGCGCCGTGTCGACGGCTCCGGATACGAGGTCTTCCTGCACGGAGGTCGTACCCCCACGGGCATCGACGCCGTGTGGTGGTCGGTCGAGGCGGCGCGGCTCGGTGCCGGCGAGATCCTCCTCACCTCCATGGATCGTGACGGGACGAAGGAGGGGTTCGACCTCGGCCTCACCCGAGCCGTGTCCGACGCGGTCGGTGTGCCGGTGATCGCCAGCGGCGGAGTCGGCACCCTGCACCATCTGGTCGAAGGGGTCACCGAAGGCGGGGCCACGGGTGTGCTGGCCGCCAGCATCTTCCACTTCGGCGAGCACACCATCGCCGAGGCGAAAGCAGTCATGACGGCTGCCGGGGTGCAGGTCCGTCCGGCATGATCGTGCTGGTTCGTGAGCCGTTCACATTGATCGACGGAGGGTTGAGCACTGCGCTCGAAGAGCTCGGTGAGCACCCGCAGGGTCTGCTCTGGACCGCAGCGGCCCTGATGGATCGGCCCGAGGTGATCACGGCGGCGCACCGTCGCTACGTGGATGCCGGGGCCGATGTCGTCATCACGTCCAGCTATCAGGCCAGCGAGCCGGGCTTCGTCGCCCAGGGGATGTCGCCCGTCGACGCCCGACGCATCCTCGCGTCCACCACTGCGGTGGCCAGGGCGTCGGGAGCGCCGATGGTGGCGGCGTCCGTGGGGCCCTACGGGGCCTTCCGAGCCGATGGCAGCGAGTACACCGGGCAGTACGACACCGGGTGGGACGACATTCGGGCGTTCCATCGCGCCCGGCTCGAAGTGCTCGTGGACAGTGCTCCCGACCTTTTCGCGATCGAGACCATTCCGCTGCGCGCCGAAGCCGAACTGGTGGTGGAGGAGCTGCGTCGACTCACCGACCTGCCGGCCTGGGTGACGTTCTCGTGCGCCGACGGCACGCGCACCTGTGGCGGCGACGACTTCGCCGAGGCAGCGGCGTCGGTGGTCGATGCCGTGCAGGCGGTGGGCGTGAACTGCACCACGCCATGCTTCGTCGAGCCCTTGCTGCAGTCAGCGGCAGTCGATCTGCCGTACGTCGTCTACCCCAATCACGGCGCGGCGTGGGACGCGGACCACAAGTGCTGGATCGGCCCCACGGGCGGCGCCGAGCTGCCCGGACTCGTGCCGCAGTGGCTCGCCGCAGGCGCCCGTCTCATCGGCGGCTGCTGCGGTGTGGGCACCGAGGGCATCCGCGCCCTGAACTCGATGCGGCGCACGCTGGGCTGACACTTCCGCCGCTCGCCGGCGTTATGGTTCTTGACATGGCAAAGATGCAGTACCGGCGCTTGGGCCGGAGTGGTGTGCAGGTGTCCGTTCTCTCGTTCGGCAGCTGGGTGTCGTTCGACGCGCAGATGAAGGACGACGCCGCGCTCGAGTGCATGCAGACGGCGTTCGACGCCGGGTGCAACTTCTTCGACAACGCC
>JANMFL010000465.1:0-1983 GCA_031377945.1 Acidimicrobiaceae bacterium
GTCCCCGCCGTGTCACTGCGCGTCGGGGTGCCCCACTACCTCGGCAACGCGAAGCATCCGCAGAGTTCGGCCGCGTTGCTCCGCCACCTCGAGACCGTGGTCGGAATCCCCACCGGCCACGCCGACCTGGCCGAAGACGCAATGCGCTGGCGCAGCCTGCACGACGAAGCCGTGGCCGAGGACGACCATGCCAGCTCGTACGTGGCGATGCTCGAGCACGACTACGACCGCAAGGCCGAAGCGCTCATGCCCACCGGCGACGACCTCGCCGCCGAGTTCGAGAAGTTCTTGCGCGAACAACGCGACGAGGACGACTGACGGCCCGCACCCGCCTTCACCCGCCCCCTTCACCCGCCTTCACCCGGCGAGGGCGTTCACCAGGAACTTAAGTTCCTGGTGATGGGCGCCCAGCCCCAGCCCCAGCCCCAGCCTCAGCCCGCCGCGGCGTCGAGTTGTTCCTGGGTGACCCCGCAGCGCAATGCCGCTTCGCTGAGCAGCGCGTCCACCTCGGCCGGGCGCGGAGAGGCCGCGATCCCCATGGCCAACAGGTCGGCCTCCGACGTGGTGGCGATCAGGTCGTCGGCGGCACAGCGGGCGACGCCTGCATCGACACCGACGGCGACGAGGCCGTCGTAGAACACCCCCGCCACCAGTCCCGACGGTCGCTCGGCGGGGCCGGCCGGCAGCGTCGAGTCCGGGGCGAGCGACGTCGTCGGCGGCACCGTGGTGGACGGCGGGATGGTCGCCGGTGCCTCGGCGGTCGCCGTGCGGTTCGGTTCTGGCGCGGCTGCACTGGTGTCGTCGACCGCGCGAGAGATCAGCAGGATGCCGCCAGCAGCGAGCACGAACGACGCCAGCCCCATGGCCACGGTACGCCGCCCCACGTTCGCGAACCGGTGCCTCGGGCCCATTTCCAACAGGCGCAGACGGTCGGCCTCCTTCACCAGCGGCGGCACCACCACCAGTGCGGCCAGCAGCGCCACGGCGATGTTGATGGTCACCACCATGCCGAAGTCGGCGAGCAGCGGAAGCGTGCTGAACATCAGCACCGCGAACCCGCCGAGCGTGGTCAAGGCCGAGGTGAAGAACGCCCGCCCGGTGCGTTCGGCCGCAGTGCGGTTGCTCTTCTCGGGGTCGAACCCGCGCGCCCGCTGCTCGGCGTACCGGTCCACCAGCAGCACCGAGAACTCTGCGCACGTGGCCACCACGAGCGGCCCACCAACGGTGGTGAGCGGGCTGAGAGTGATGTCCAACACACGCACCAGGACCGCGGACATGCCCACCGCGAGCAACACGGGGATCATCGTGATGAGGCCGCGAGCCAGGTCGCGGTAGCGCAGGACGACGAACGCCGCGACCAGCAACAGGGCGACGATCGTCAACTCGGCACGGTTGGCCGTGATGTTCTCGAGCAGACCGACACCCACCACCGCCAGACCACCCGTGGTCGCGGTCGCCCCCTTCGGGAGCAACGCCCCGTCGACCGGAGCGGCGATGGCCTGCTCGACGTTCTGCAGCACGACGGCGCGCTCCTCCAACGACGACGGCCCCACCTGGAACAGCACCTGTGCCGCGTTGCCGTCGTTCGCGACGAGCAACGACTGCAGCGACGTGGGCGCCGCGTTGTACGCCTGCAGCATGTCGAGTCCCGTGGGTGGCAGCGGTGACGTTCCCGGCACCTCGGTCAACCAACCCACCGTGGTGGCGAGGCTCGAGGCCTGGGCCAACTCGGCGTTGACACCCAACTGGCTCTCGACCAACGCCATCTGGAAGGCGCCCATCTGGTCGGTGAAAACACCGTTCCCGGCCACCCCCGGGTCGGCCTGCACGAACACGCCGAGCGTGCTCGAGAACCCGGTCTCGCGTTCCAGGGTCCGCGCGTTGCGGATGGCTTCGCTGTCCTGGTTGGCCCAGTTGATGGGGTCGCTCTCGATCTTCGAGCCGCCCTCCATCAGCAGGCCGAGCACCGGGATGCCGACGGCG
>JANMFL010000527.1:0-3832 GCA_031377945.1 Acidimicrobiaceae bacterium
GGTGCGACGGGCGCGGCCGGGGCCGCCGGACGGGACGATTCGGGCGTGCTGGGACGGCCGGCGCGGCTGCGATTCCACAGCACGACACCGATGCCGAACGCCACGACGACGGCGATGAGAACGAGGTAGATCGTGGATGACATGGTGCCCGAAGGCTACCCGTCGCCGCCCTCGCTGAGCCGCTGCGCGAGCCAGGCCAACGGGATGGACACGATCATCACGAACGTCGCCACCACGTTCACGAGTGGCACGTTGTTCGGGCGGCTGAAGTTCGAGTAGATCCACACCGGAAGGGTCTGGAACCCGCTCCCGGCCGTGAACGTGGTGACCACGATCTCGTCGAAGCTGAGCGCGAAGGCGAGGATTCCACCGGCCACCAGCGCGGAACGCATGAGCGGGAACGTGATGAACCGGAACGTCTGACTGCCGTGCGCACCGAGGTCGGCACTGGCCTCGAGGAGGTTCGGCGAGGATCGACGCAGTCGGGCCACCACGTTGTTGTAGGCGACGACGACGCAGAACGTTGCATGCGCGATGACCAGCGAGTGGAAGCCGAAGCCGACCTTGAACGAGAACAGGCCCAGGTCGAACTCGCGCGAGAACGTGTTCTGCAGGGCGATGCCGGTGACGATGCCCGGGAGGGCGATCGGCAGCACCAGCAGGAACGACACGGCGTTCTTGCCGAAGAAGCTGAACCGCGCCATCGCCATCGCGGCGAGCGTGCCGAGGAACATGGCCAGCAACATGGCGACGAAGGCCACCTTGCACGAGTTGAGCAACGCTTCGCGCGGCGCGTCGGTCTGCCATGCCTTGGTCCACCAGTCGGTGGTCCACCCGGTCCAACCGGGCCACGCCACCGACTTCTGCGGGTTGAAGCTGAGCCTGGCGACGACGAGCAGCGGCAGATACAGGAACGCCAGCGTCATCACCGTGAACGCGACGAAGGCGAGTCGGGCGGGAAGGGAGAGTTTCATGTCATCGACCTCGCCGCATCAGATGCTCTCGAACGCGCCCATGCGCTTCATGGCGATGAGGTAGAGGACCACGATGAGCAAGGGCCACAGCGTGTAGGCGGCCGCGAGCGGTTGGTTCGGCGCACCCAGGGTGGAGTTGATGAGCGTGCCGAACATGAACTTCTCCTTCCCGTTGTTCACCATCTGCGGGACGATGTAGTCGCCGAGCGACAACGAGAACGTGAAGATGCTGCCGGCGGCGATGGCCGGCTTGAGCAAGGGAAAGATGACATCGGTGAACGTGCGGAGCGGACGGGCTCCGAGGTCACCGGCCGCGTCGACCAGCGACGGGGGCATGCGATCGAGACCGGCGTAGATGGGCAACACCATGTACGGCAGCCAGAAGTAGACGAGGGTGATGACGATGGCGACGCGCCCGTAGCCGGGCGTCCAGCCGAACGTGGCCTCGAGGAAGCCGCCGTCGCCCTTGCCGCTGGCGGCGAACTTGCCACCGCTCGGTGCGACCATGGCGCGCCATGCGTACCCCTTGACCAGATACCCCGCCCACAACGGCAACAACAGGGCCACGACGAGGCCACGCCGGATCCAGCGCGGTGCGACCTTGGCGATGAAGAACGACACCGGCAGCGCGATCAGGAAGCACAACAGTGTGACGACGAGCGCCACGCCGACGGTTCGGGCGAGCACCCAGATGGTGTCGCGCACGGCGGGGTCGAAGACGTTGAACGCCGCCACGAGGTTGTCCCACGTGAACTGATCGGACGGCTTCTGGGTGATGGGGTCGAGTTGGTAGAACGCGCTCACGACGAGCAGCAGCAACGACCCGATGTAGACGAAGAGCATCCACGTGAGCGGGAGCCCCAGCGTGGATGCCACGCCGAGGCCCCGCTTGCCGTGGAACGCGCGGTTCACTCCCCTGACGGGACGGGAGGGCTCTCCGGCCCTCCCGTCCGTCAGGTCGACCTCGGTCAGGAGCGGAGTGCGGTCCAAGCGTTCACCCATTCGGTGTAGGGCACGCACTTCGCATCGGTCCGGCCGTCGAGGCACTCTTCGGTGGCGGTCGTCCAGTACCAGACGTCCTTCCAGTACTCGTCGTCGGCAGCGTGGAACGTGGTGCAGTGCTCGGCCATGCCGTCGAGTTCGCACGACTTGGCGTTGCTCGGCGCCTCACCGAACCACACGGCCACCTGGCTGTTCGCCCACGGCGAGGCGATCCAGTCCATCCACAGCTTCATGCAGTTGGGGTTCTTCGCCTTCGACGACAGCATCCACGTGTCGGACCAACCGGTGGCACCCTCGACGGGCTTCACGGCATCGATCTTGGCGCCATTGGCCGAGGCGAGGTTGACGATGACCTGCCACGTGGTGCCGGCCAGGACATCGCCATTCTCGAGCGACGCCTGCTGCACGGTGTAGTCGCCCCAGTACTGGCTGGTGAGGTCCTTCTGCTGGTTGAGCAGTTCGATCGCTGCGTCGAACTGGGTCTGGTCCAGCGCGTAGGGGTCGGTGATGCCCAGGTCGGGCTGCGTGGCCATCAGGTACAGCGCCGCGTCGGCGATGTAGATCGGGCTGTCGTACACCGAGATCGCGCCGTCGGCCGGCGTGCCACCGTCGAACATCACGCCCCACGAATCGGGCGCGCCGTCGGCAAAGGCCTCGGTGTTGTACACCAGCAGGTTGGCGCCGCGACCGTGCGGGATGCCGTACGGCTTGCCGTCGACGCTGTTCCACGGCTGCAGCTTGAGCTGCTCGAAGATGTCGGCGTAGCTCGAGTACTCGGCGGCGTCGATCTCGACGACCTCGCTTCCCGAGATCAGGCGGGTGGTCGCGTCACCCGACGCGGAGACGCCGTCGTACTCGCCGCTCTGCATGAGCTGCACCATCTCGTCGCTCGTGGTGCCGTTCTTGACGTTCACCTGACAGCTGGTGAGGGTCTCGAACGGCGTGACCCAGTCGTACGCCGGATCGGTCGAGCCATCCTCGGCATAGCCGGCCCATGCCACGATGTTCAGCGACCCTTCGGCGTTGGCCACGATGTCGGGGTTCGGCGTCCACATGTAGTCGGTCTCGCCGCCCGCCGTGGTCTCGCTGCCCGAGGTGGTCTCGGTGCCGCCGGTGGTCTCGCTGCCCGAGGTGGTCTCGGGAGCACCGGTGGTGCCCGAGCTGTCGGTCGCGTCGCTGCCGCATGCGGCCAGCACGAGAGCCGCCGACGCCAAGAGCGCCGCGGTGTATTTGAATTTCCTCACAACTGTTCCTCCCCTTCAGAGTTGGTTTCTGCGACTGCAAAGGCCGCAGTACGCGGCCAGGCCATTCGGACATCACTGCCCACGGCCACGCCAACGAGCCCGTCGCTCGGCACATTGGCGAGAAGGTGTGCGCCGTCGGCCAGGTCGACACGGACCCTGCTCTCGGCGCCCAGGTACTGCACGTCGGTGACCACGCCCTGCACGGCCACCTCGTCGGTGCGAATGTCGTCGCCGTCCGATGCCAGCACGCGGATGCGCTCGGGGCGTACGGAGTGCGTCTGACGAATGCCGAGCAGGTCGAACGATCGCTGAGCATCGATCACGTTGCTCGTGCCGACGAACCCTGCCACGAACATCGTGGTCGGATGGGCGTAGATCTCACGCGGCGTCCCCACCTGTTCGATCCGACCGTGGTTGAAGACCGCCACACGACTGCTCATGCTCAGCGCCTCACCCTGGTCGTGGGTGACGAACACGAAGGTGATCCCGGCGCGGTGTTGGATGCTCTTCAGCTTGATCTGCATCTGCTGACGCAACTTCAAGTCGAGCGCGCCGAGCGGTTCGTCGAGCAGGAGGACCTTCGGACGGTTGACAAGCGCGCGTGCCAACGCG
>JANMFL010000033.1:0-3780 GCA_031377945.1 Acidimicrobiaceae bacterium
GGTCTGGCCACCGCTCCCGGTGGCCTTCGGAATGGTTGTCTGCGGAGCGCCGACGTTCCCGCCCCCGCCTTCGCCGAGCACCGGATCGATGGCACCCAACTCGGACAGGGTGGTGGGCGGCGCCTTGGCCGCCTCGGCAGCGGCCCGCGCCGCACGACGTGCCTCTTCGGCAGCGAGCGCCTTTCGCACCGCTTCATCCTTCAAGCGTTCCGCCTCGACCGTCTTCAGCTTCTCGACCTCGGCGGTCGCCTGATCGCGCAGCGAGGCGAGGGTGGCCTTCTGCTCCTCGGTCTCCCGCTCCTTGGCGGCCAGCGCCGCCACCTTGGCGTCGAGGTCGCGGCGCAGCGAGTCGTAGTTGTCGAAGTCTTCGTCGGAGGTGTCGTTGATGACCGCCGACAGCGCGGCCACCTGCATCAGTTCTTCGGGGGTGGAGAACCCGTTGAGCAACGGCGACGAGGTGGCCGAGGAACGGGTGAACCGGTTGACCGCGATCTGCTCGACCCGCTCCTGCAGCGCATCGACCTGACCCTGCAGATCGGCGACATCGGCCTCGAGCGCCTGGCTCTCCAGCGACAGGGCGTCGAGCTTCGACTCGGCCTCGAAGTACGCGTCGGCCACCTGATTGGCGCGCTCGCGGGCGTCGGCGATCTCCTTCGCGGCCTGCTCCGTGGCGTCGTCGGCTCGCACCGAGCCAGCAGGCACGACGGGGACGAGCGCGCCCACGGCGAGCAAGAGGGGAAGGAGGCGACGCATCGGGGGTTCAGACTACCAGTCGTTGCAGTTTCATTACTTTCGGCGCAGACGGTGACCTGCACCTAGTGTCATCGGCCGAATGGCTGCGGTTCTGAAACTCTCTCAGGTCACATTCGTGCGCGATGACCGTGTCATTCTTGCGCCGCTCACCTGGCAGGTCAGGGATACCGAGCGCTGGCTGGTGCTCGGCGCCAACGGATCCGGAAAGACCACACTGCTGCGCATCGCGTCGCTGTACGAACACCCGAGCGCAGGCACGGTCGACGTGCTGGGCGAACGCCTCGGCCGCACCGACGTGCGCGAACTGCGCCGGCGCGTCGGCTACATGTCGGCGGCGCTCGCCGCCCAGATCCGGCCGGAACTCCGCGCCCGAGATGTGGTGATGACCGCCCGCTATGCCGCCCTCGAGCCGTGGTGGCATCGCTACACCACGCACGACGAGGCCGAGGCCGACGTGTGCCTGGACCGCATGGGCGTCGGTTGGACAGCGGATCGGTCGCTCGGCACCCTGTCCAGCGGCGAGCAGCAGCGCGTGCTGCTCGCCCGCACGCTGATGAACGCGCCAGGCGTCGTGCTGCTCGACGAACCCAGTGCCCGGCTCGACCTCGGCGGTCGCGAGCAGTTGGTGACGGCACTCAGCGAACTCACCCTCGACCCCATCGCTCCCCCACTGGTGCTCGTCACCCATCACCTCGACGAGGTGCCGCCCGGTATGACACACGTGCTCATGCTGCGCGACGGCCAGGTCGTCGCCAAGGGCCCGATCGCGAAGCACTTGACGTCGGCCAGTCTCAGCGAGTGCTTCGGCATGCCGCTGCAGCTCGAACGCCGGGCCGACGGCCGGCTCAGCGCGTGGAACGCACCAACGCGAGCAACCGTTCGCGGCCGTTCGTGATCTGATCCGCGAGCGTGCGCTCCAGCACGCCACCGGTCCAGAGTGCACCGCCGTAGTGGAGGTGCATGTGCAACGCACTACCGGCATTCGCCGTCGACGTGATCTCGGCGCGCAGGACCCAGGGCGCGTGCTGCTTGCCGTCCACCTCGTGGCGCTCGAAGACCACGACATGTCCGGCGACGTCGTGCACGGTGCGTTGCATTCGCAACTGCTTGCTCCGAGCGAAGGGACCAAGTCGAGCGCGAAGTTCGATCTGCCATTCGGGTGGGTCGACCCCAGCGACGGGCACAACGACGGGCGCGGCTCGGTGAACGAGGTCGACCCAATCGGGATACCGCGTCAGATCTTCGACGAACTCGAACAGGTCGTCGGGAGCGCACGGAGCCTCGAGCGATGCATGGACATCCACCCGTGCAGTATCGCCGATCCATTCGCGTCCCCTCACAGTTTCCTCACACCCGTCCTTCACGATGAGCGATGTCACCCACCGGATCCACGGTGGCCCCCGAGAGAAGGACATCCACATGAACATCACCAAGAAGCTCAGCGCTGTCGCCACCGGCACGGTGCTCGCCACGGCGATCGGCCTCGGCTCGATGGCCTCGGCCGCCGCCCCGACCGTCGAGACAGCACCTCCGACCACGGTCAGCGTGCAGGCGAAGTGCGACCGCGAGCCGACCATCACCGAGCGTTACCAGCAGGCTCACGCCAAGCTGACCAAGCGCATCGCCAACCTCCAGGCCCGTCACGACAAGGCCGTCGCCGCCGGGCACGAGCACGTCGCCCAGCGCCTTCAGAGGGTCATCGACCGTGTGAAGAAGCTCGACCAGCGCATCACCACCCGGTACGGCAGGTACGAGACCTGGGTGCAGGCGAACTGCAACGGCTGAGCCCGCAACCTCGTGGCCCGGGCACTTCGTCCGACCACACCGATCCCCCGATGCATCCGGCGCCCCTGAAACGGGGCGCCGGTTCGCGTGTCGGCGCAGACGAAGCCCGGTCAGGACGGGTCGGGGCGGTTGCGGCGACCGAATGCTCGCGCGAGCAGCGGACTCTCGGTGCGCAACAAACCGTCGAGGTCGTCGGTCTGGTCGAACACCGGCTTCCAGTGCGCCGCTGGATCGCGCTTGCCCATCGACACCTCGGGTGCCGGAAGCGATCCGGTGTCGTCATCGGGGGGTACGACCCCGAGTTCGAGCTGACCGGTCTCGTCGCGACCGCTCGACCGATGACGCTTGGGCTTCAGCTTGGCCGGCGCCGGCGCCTCACGCGGCTTGAACAACCGCGGCACCGCCTCGCGGCGGTCGTCGAGCATCCACCCGAGTGGCACCACCATCGCGTCGGCGTGCCGGCGACACAGCACCCCGGCGCGAAAGCCGACCGTTCCGTCGAACGGATCGATCCACACCGTGAGGCGATCGGCGTCGATGCCGTAGATCACCTCAGCGGGTTGCGAACACCCGGGACGTTCGCACAGTCGAGCCATGACTCGAAAACTAGTTGGCGCAGGCGTGGCCGCGTTGGACGCTCCGTGCGAAACGAGCCGGAGTGATCCGGACGCGGTTAGGGTGAAGGTGCACGACAGGAGGGCAGCGGTGGACTTCGAGCGAACCATGCGCCTCACGCGGGCCTTCGATCAGGGCTCGACGCAGCGTCCGACCGACGACCTGTGCCACACGGCAGCGGGGCTGCTCGACGCCTCGGCGGCCAGTGTGTCGTTGCTCGACGGACCCACGTTCGCGTCCGAGCCGTACGCCATGGACCTGGAGGAGTTGCAGTTCACCTTGGGTGAAGGGCCAGCCTCCGACGCATCCGCCGGGACCGTCGTCGGTGAGGCCGACCTCGCGGTGTCAAACCGTTGGCCGAACTTCGGTCCGGCTGCCGTGGGTCACGGTGTGCGGGCGGTGTTCGCCTACCCGCTCGGCGGGGGCCTCGGCGCGATGACGCTCTACCGCGACCGCACCGGGGAACTCACCACCGAGGAGGGCGAGGACGCGCTCGTCGTCGCCCAGGTCATCACGATCCGTCTGCAGCGCATCGGTCCGGCGACCATGCTGGACGGAGCGAGCCACGACGAGTACCGAGCCGAGGTGTACCAGGCCACCGGCATGGTGGCCCACCAACTCGGCGTC
>JANMFL010000073.1:0-17100 GCA_031377945.1 Acidimicrobiaceae bacterium
ACACCGACCGCTTCATCCACCACCGCATCGACGCACTCAACCTCGTCATCGCCGCCGTGATCACGATCAAGCTCATCAAATGGTCCGACCGCTGGAGCCCCACGACCTGACCTATTGGCGCGCGCTCTAAGTTCCTGGTGACGTGGTCGTGGTGGCGGCCGTGGTGGCGACGGTGGGGCGCGTCGTGGAGGCCGTGGGGGTGAGGTCGAGCGTCAGTGAGCCGTCCTCGTTGTAGATCGGGAACACACCAGCGGGGACTTCCGCCAGGTCGTCGACGGTCAGCGTGCGGCCGTCGCAATCGATGAACGTCTGGGACTGTTTGACGACCTCGATCGAGCACGAGGCGTCGCGGTCCGCAGGGTGGGCCAGGTGCAGTGTCCAACCCGACGCAGGGTCGTCGCCCGCGTGGGCGAGCACGATGTGGTCGTCGTCGCCGATGAGGTCGTTCATCACGATCGGACCATCCTCGGCGATGATCGCCGCCAGGTTCGCCGCGCTGCCCATCTCCTGCACTGTGGGCGACAGGTTGTCGGTGACCTGGTCGGTGTTCCCCGAGATGAGGGCGGCCACACCCCACAGGACGAGACCGAGCACGGCGAAGAAGCCGATGCCGGCCGCCACGGGCACGACCGCGCGGGCGAGAGGGGACTTGAGCTGCGTCTGACGCACGGCCCAAGTGTGCCCGACAGGCAGGCCGGACGCACCGCGGCCACGGCCGAAGGCAGGGTGCCCGGATTGGCCGTGGAAGGCCCGGCGGTCGTAGGGTTCCTCTCTTGTGAAGCGGCCCTATCGCGTTGTCGTGGCAAAGCCCGGACTCGATGGTCATGATCGCGGCGCCAAGACGATCACGCGTGCGCTGCGCGATCATGGCTTCGAGGTGATCTACACCGGTCTTCACCAGACCCCGGAGCAGATCGCGGAGACTGCGCTGCAGGAGGACGTCGACGCCGTCGGGCTGTCGCTCCTCAGTGGCGCGCACCTGACGCTGTTCCCGCGGGTCATGGAGGAGCTGCGCACTCGCGACCTCGGTGACACGCTCGTGTTCGGCGGTGGCGTCATCCCCGACGCCGACGCACGGGCCCTGCGCGAGCAGGGCGTCGCCGAGATCTTCGGTCCGGGCAGTTCCCTGAAGGGCATTGCCGCATGGCTCGAGGCCGCATTGGACGAGAGAGAGGACGAGGCCTAGATGGACCTGTTCGAGTATCAGGGCAAGCAGTACTTCGCCCGCTACGACATCCCGGTGAGTCCGGGTGACGTCGCCTACACCGTCGACGAGGCCGTGGCCGCTGCCGAGGCCGCCGGGTACCCGGTCGTCGTCAAGGCGCAGGTGCAGGTCGGTGGACGCGGCAAGGCCGGCGGCATCAAGTTGGCCGACAATGCCGACGAGGTCCGCATCCACGCCGGGAACATCATCGGCATGGACATCAAGGGCCACCTCGTGAAGCGGGTGTGGGTCGAGCACGCCAGCGACATCGAGAAGGAGTACTACGCCTCGTACTCGCTGGACCGTGCTGCCAAGCAGCACCTCCTCATGCTCAGCGCCCAGGGCGGTGTCGAGATCGAGACGGTCGCCGAGTCCGATCCCGATGCGATCGTGATGCTGCACATCGACCCCGTCGGCGGCCTGTCGTTGGCAGTCGCTCGCGACGCTGCGGTGCGCGCCAAGATCGACGACATCGCCGTCGACGGTGTGGCCGACATGCTCGTGAAGTTGTACCGCTGCTTCACCGAGGGCGACTGCGACCTGGCCGAGATCAACCCGCTCATCCTTCGCCCGGACGGTGGCGTGCATGCCCTCGACGCGAAGGTCAGCCTCGACAACAACGCCGCGTTCCGTCACCCCGAGTGGGACGAGTTCCGCGCCACCGAGGAACTCGACGAACGCGAGCAGCTGGCCCGCACGCACGACCTGCAGTACATCGGTCTCGACGGCACGGTGGGCATCATCGCCAATGGTGCCGGCCTGGCGATGAGCACGCTCGACGTGGTCAACCAGGTGGGCGGCAGTGCCGCCAACTTCCTCGACATCGGCGGCGGTGCCAACGCCGACATGATGGCCGCGGCCCTCGGGGTCATCAACTCCGACGAGAACGTGAAGAGCATCTTCATCAACATCTTCGGCGGCATCACCCGCGGCGAGGAAGTGGCGAAGGGCATCGTCGAAGCGCTGAGCCGCGTCGAGCTTCGTGCTCCCATCGTCATCCGCCTCGACGGCACGAACGCCGAAGAGGGCCGGGCCATCCTGGCGAACGCCGGCATTCCCGAGAGCACGCTCATCTCGAAGCCCACCATGCTGGAAGCGGCCCGCGCAGCGGTCGCCATCGCGAACGGAACGAACTGACATGGCCATCTTCGTCGACGAGCACACCAAGGTCATCGTTCAGGGCCTCACTGGCGGCCAGGGCAAGTACCACGGCCTGCGCAACCACGCGTACGGCACCCAGGTCGTGGGTGGCGTGACGCCCGGCAAGGGCGGCACCGAGGTCGCCATACCCGAGGGAGGCAGCATTCCGGTGTTCAACACCGTGGCCGAGGCCGTCGCCGCGACGGGCGCCACGGCGTCGTTCATCGCCGTGCCGCCGAAGGCCGCTGCTGCTGCGATCCTCGAGGCTGCGGCCGCTGGCATCGGCTTCATCGTCTGCATCACCGAGGGCATCCCGGCGCAGGACGAGGCGAAGGTGTTCAACACGCTGCTGCGTGACTACCCGAACACCCGTCTGCTCGGCCCGAACTGCCCCGGCATCATCAGCCCCGGCAAGTGCAACATCGGCATCACCGCCGGCGAGATCGCGCAGGTGCCCACGGCATCGGGTCCGAACGTCGGCATCGTCAGCCGCTCGGGCACCCTCACCTATCAGGCGTTGTACGAACTGAAGCAGCGCGGCATCGGTGTGAGCACCTGCGTCGGTATCGGCGGCGACCCCGTCCCCGGCACGAACTTCATCGATTGCCTGCGCGAGTTCCAGGCCGACCCCGAGACCCATGCGATCATCATGATCGGCGAGATCGGTGGTTCGGCCGAGGAAGAGGCGGCCGAGTTCATCAAGGCCAACGTCACCAAGCCGATGTCGGCCTACATCGCCGGCGTCACGGCTCCCGAGGGCAAGAAGATGGGCCACGCTGGCGCGATCACCTCGGGCGGCAAGGGCACGGCGAAGGGCAAGATGGATGCGCTCGCCGCCGCCGGCGTGAAGGTGGGCAACAACCCCACCGAGGCCGGCGAGTTGATGGCCGAGATCGTCGCGACCCTCTGACCGGCACGTGAGCGGTCGCTCGCCGCGTGTTCACCAGGAACTTAAGTTCGCGCGGGTGTGCGCTCGCGGTCGGGTCGGTCGGGTCGGTCGGGTCGGTCGGGTCGGGTCGGGTCGGGGATCTAGCGTCGTGGTGATGCCGATCGTGCCTGATGACAAGGACTGGACCTGGGTGCTGGAGCGCGCCTGCCCCGAGTGTGGTTTCGAGGGTGAGCACTTCCGGGTGGAGGACGCGCCGGCCACGCTGCAGGCGAATGCGATCGAGTGGTCGCGGCTGCTCACCCACCCTTGCGTGCGCGTGCGGCCCGACGAGCAGACGTGGAGCGGACTCGAGTACGCCTGCCACGTACGCGACGTGTTCCGCCTGTACCTGTACCGGCTGGACCTGATGCGTGGCGAGGACGGACCCCACTTCCCCAACTGGGATCAGGACGACACCGCGGTCGCCGACCGCTACGCCGAGCAGGACCCGGTGGAGGTGGCCGGCGAGCTGGCCGTCGCGGCCGACCTGCTCGCCCGGGCGTTCGCGACGGTGCGGCCCGACGAATTGGGCCGCACCGGCTTCCGCAGCGATGGCGCAGCGTTCACCATCGACTCGTTCACCCGCTACATGGTGCACGACCCGGTGCACCACGTGTGGGACGTGCAGCGGGGCTATGCCGCCATCGACGGCTGACGCCCGTACCAGCCGATCAGTCGGTCGAGCGACGATGCGTCGTCGGCCACGGGCACGATGTTCTTGAACGGCGGACGCAGCGCCAGTTCGGGAGTGAACTTCGGATCCTTGGCCAGCTCGGCGAAGTAGGCCTCGCGGTCGCCGGAGGGCAGCGCCTGCAGGGCCGACCGCAATGCCACCTCGATGGCCGGTTCGTGCCACTGCACGGGCTGACCGGTCGCGACGCCGACGTCCCACGTGTGCACCGTGAGCTCGGCGGTGTACATCGCGACCATCGCCGCGCCGGGCGCGCTGGCCCACGGCAGGACCATCATCTGGTCGAGCTTCGCAGCGTCGGTCCACGCCGCCTGCACGCGGTGCGCGGCGGCGAGGAACTCGGCGGGCCACCCGTCGTCGGCGACGCCGGTGACGATGTCGGGCATGTCCATCGGGTCGGTGCCGTTGCCGAGGGCGACGAGGCGGTTGTACACGGTGAGCATGTGCCCCAGGAGCGAACGCACGTCGAGCTCGGGGCAGGGTGTCGGGTTGTCGAGTTGATCGACGCGGATGCTGTCGACCAGTGCGCGCAGGGTGATGTTGGCGTGCGCGAACGCGGTACGCGGGTCGTCGGGTCCCGGGAGCTCGGTGATCATGGCCGTCCTGGTGTGGTCGGGCGCCCCGGCGTGGTCGGCCGGCTCGTCGTGGTCGTTGGTGTCGTGTGTGGTCATGCATTCACCATCTCGCTGAAAGTGGCCACCTCCTGTCCAGTTTGCGTGGAAAGATCGTGGGGTGCGAGCCGATCGTCTGGTGTCCGTCCTGTTGCTGCTGCAGCGGCGTCAACAGGTCACTGCAGCCGAGGTGGCACGCGAACTGGAGATCAGCGAACGCACCGCGCGTCGCGACCTCGAGGCGCTGGGCGTGGCCGGGCTGCCGGTGTACTCGGTTCCGGGCCGCAACGGCGGCTGGCGATTGGCGGGTGGCGGTCGCACCGATCTGAGTGGGCTCACCGCCACCGAGGCGCAGGCGCTGTTCATGGTGGCCGGCCCGCAGGCGAGCACCACGCCCGAGGTGAAGGCTGCACTGCGCAAACTCGTGCGTGCCCTGCCCGAACAGTTCCGGGTGACGGCCGAACGAGCCGGGGCGACGACGCTCGTGGACCAACGCCCGTGGGGTGCGACGGCGCCCGAGCGCCGCACGCCACCGCTGCTCGACGAGGTGCGCGACGCCGTGGTGCAGGGTTCGCAGCTCGAACTGGCCTACATGTCTCGAGTCGGCGACGCGACCACCCGGGTCATCGAGCCGCTCGGTCTCGCCGCCAAGGCGGGCCACTGGTACCTGGTGGCCGACACCGAGGCGGGGCTGCGGACGTTCCGGGTCGACCGGGTGCAGTCGGTGCGGCGAACCGGGTGCGTGGTCACGGTGCCGAAGGGGTTCGACCTCACCCAGGCGTGGGCCCTCATCGCCGATCGTGTCGACGAGTTGCGCACGCCGGTGGTGGCTCGCGCCCTGGTGCACCGCGACGCGCTGCGGATGGTCGCCTTCGTGCTCGGCGAACGCCTCCGCGTGAGTGCGGCGGCCGACGACGACTGGGTGGAGGTCGAAGCGCGAGGGCACCACGTGCGCGAGATGGCGACGTCGTTCAGTGGGTTCGGAGCGTCGGTCGACGTGCTCGAGCCGCTCGAACTACGAGAGGAACTGCTGCGCCTCGGTCGCGAGTTGGTCGACCGTTACGGCAATTGACCGACGTGGGCCAGCGCGAGCCGGATGAGCCGGTCGTGGCCGCCGGTCATCTCGCGGCGCACGGCCTCGCTGACCGCCTGCTCGGGCGGGTACCAGGTCAGGTCGAGCGCCTCCTGAGTGGGCTGACAGTCGCCCGACACCGGGACCACGAACGCGAGACTGACCGCGTGATGGCGGGGGTCGTGGAAGCCGCTGACGTCGGCATCGGGGAAGTACTCGACCACCGTGAACGGGGCGACCTCGGCGGGAATCCGCGGCAGCGCCACCGGCCCGAGGTCTTTCTCGAGGTGGCGCAGCAGGGCGTCGCGAATGCGTTCGCCGTAGAGGACCCGGCCGCTCACGACCATGCGGCTGATGGTGCCGTCGGCTGCTTGTCGCAACAGCATGCCCACCGACGTGACCCGGCCGAGGTCGTCGACCCGCACCGGGACGGCGTCGACGTACACCAAGGGGACGTTGGCGCGGATGTTCTGGAGCTGGTCCTTGTCCAACCAGCCGGTGCGTGTGTCGAGTTGCTCGTTCATCAGGGAGGTGTGGCCGCCAGGAAGTAGCCGTTGATGTCGATGATGACATGTCCGGTCGCGCTCATGAAAGCGTTGACAGTACTTCGGTCTGGTGTCGGTGGAGTTCCTGGGACGAACGTGACGCCGAACAGGGCCCCGTTGGCGACCGTCTTCGCGGCCGAGAAGCTGACGTTCGGGGTCCGCGGGTTGGGCCGGACGGCGGCGTAGACGGACAACGTGCCGGCGTTTGCAGGCTGGGTGACCGTCCAGTTGCCGGAGTAGGCGATGGCACCGGCGGGAGGACCTGCCACACCGAAGATGTCGGGGCCACCGCCGACGGTGACGACCCGTGCCGTCCCGGCGGGGACCGGCGCCGGGGTGGGTCGCCGACTGTCGTACATGCGAGTGGGCGGCACGGGCACGAACGTGCCTTCATCGCTGGAAGCCGCGTTGGCGGAGGTGAAGTAGCCGATCAGGTCGACCTTCAGCCGGGTCGTCACCGTCAAGTTCTTCCCGAGGGAGTTCGTCGCAGCCTTGGTGTAGATCTGGATGCGCCCGTCCGGCCCCAACTTCACGATCGCCATGTTGGTGACCTGCGACCCGTCGGTGGCCATGTTCAGGTTCGAGGGCCGCAGGGCGCCGGCGTTCACGCCACTCGGCGCGGCTCGGAGGTAGCCGTCGCGATTGCCACCCCACGCGGTGAGGTTCACCACCACTGCGGTGGCTTCGCCGATGGGTACCAGGCGGGTCGGGAAGGGCCCGAGCGCCAACGATGCGCTGGGCGCCGTGCCGGTGGTGAGGACGCCGGTGAAGACCTGGGTGGGTGCCGCGAGCGGACGGTAGCGACCGTCGGTCGGTGTGGTCTCGTTCTTGGTGAACCAGCCCATCAGGTCGACGACGACGTGGCCGCCGATGGGGAGGTACACGCTGATGGTGCCGTCGTCGCCGATGGGCACGATGGAGAAGTTGGGGACGATCTGTCCGGCGGTGTTGACGTTCAGCGTGCTCGACGATCCGACCGCGGAACGGTTCGTGGGGAACGCCTGCACGAAACCGGCCGTCTTGCTGCCGACAGACGTGATGTTCACGGCCACTGCGCTCACCGCCGCCGTGGGGAGTTTGGCGATGGTGGTGATGGGGATGTCGATGATCGAACTCGGCGCGCGAGGTGCGGGAACGGCTCCGCCGACGACCGTGCGACTGTCGTACACGCGGGTGGGGACGCGCAGCGGGATGTAGCGACCCTTCGACGCCACGTCGGCGGGTCGATCGGGCGGGTCGAGGAGGCGGGTGATCCCGAAGCCGTAGGCGTTGTCGGGACCGAGGGGTGCGTGATCGAGCGTCTGGTGCTTCACGAGGGCTGCCAGCGCCGCCGGGGTGTCGGCCAGGCCGGCGCCCTTCAGGAGTGCGGCCACTCCTGCGGCGGCGGGTGATGCCGCAGAGGTGCCGCTGAACACGCCGCCGGAGGCCGGGTCGAAGGCGCCGTACGTCCAACTGGTGACGCCGGCCCACGACGACACGTCGGGCTTGGTGCGACCATCGGTGGTCGGCCCCTGCGATGAATACCAGGCGATGCTCCGCGGGTCGGCAGCGTTCAGCCGGTATCCCTCGTTGACATCGACGGCGCCGACCGACACGAGACCGGGGTTTCGAGAATCGACCACGGGCTTCGCCGCGCTCCCGGCGCGGTCGGAGTACTGGTACTCGACCAGACCCGGGCCTGCGATTGCGATCTCGAGTCGGTCGGGAACTGTGCCGACCGGGGTGGTCGACTTGCGGTTGATACGCAGGTAGGTGACGGAGGTGCCGTCGGTCGGATTCGACACACGCCTCGGGCACACGGCGATGTCGCTGGCCTCGAGTGGCGGCGCACCGGCGCGCTGGTCGCGGTTGATGATGTTGCGGCCGACGCCACCTCCGCCCTGGTTGCCGTAGGGGCTGCGGTTCAGATCGAGCGGCTCGACCTGGGCCCGCGTCGGGTTGCGGTGGCTGGTGACGCCGCCGGGATCGAAACCCACCCTCGGTTGCCAGAACTCGACGGAGTAGTCGGTGCGAGCGCCGGCAGCGAGGTACCAGTCGTTGGCCCAGCGGACCCCGTCCATGAAGAAGCAGCCACCGTTGTACGAGTCGACGCGGAGCCAGGTGTCGACGCCAGGTGACACGGTCGGTCGGCCGTCGTTGACGTTCACGTACTGTCCACCGTCGGTGGCGACGGTGGCCGTGACGACCTTGCTCATGAAGTGGTCGGCGCCTTCGTTGCCGGCCGAGTTGAACCAGGTGATGCCGCGGCTCACCGCATGGTTCACGGCCGCACCCAGCGGCCCGCTGCCGTCGCCGGCCCCGTCGTACGCCGAGCCGAGCGAGCGAGTCATGATCGTGACGTGGTTCGCCGCGAACCAGTCGATGGCCGCGACCAGGTCGGACACGGTGCCGACGCTGGCGACGTAGATCTCGCTCCCCGGTGCCAGGTCCTTGACGATCTCGGCCACGGCGTTTCCGTGGATCTCGCCCGAGTCGCGGATGGAATGTGCGCTGTTGCACAGGCCCGAAGGGTCAGCGAGGGCACTCAACGAGTCCTTGCAGAACTGGTGTGCCGCGTCGGGGAGCGTGCCGTTCTCGGCCGGGTTCCAGACGTTCAGTCGGAAGTAGTCGACGATGCCGACCTTCACCCCGGCGCCGGTGAAACCAGGGGCCGGCAGCGCGTCGTGCCAGCGGTTGGCGCGAGACGCCACGATGGACTCGCCGACCGTCGAACCGAAGCCGCCTTCGGCGAGCGGGAGCAGATCGGTACGCCGCAACGGTTCGGCGGGGACGTACCCCTGGTGGCGGGGGTACTGCAGATCGCTGACGGCGCCGAACGCGGCGACGGTCTCGAGCGCGTCGACCGGCACCAGGGCCTGCACCACCGAGCCGGGCACGCCACCGTTGACCTCCGCGCCCACGCGACGCAGCCCGCGAGCGACGCCGTCGGTGTCGGTGGATCGCACCTCGACCAGCACCCGAGCGGGGGCGCCGGTGCGTCGCGCGTGGCGGTCGTGCTCGCGGCTCGCTTCGTCTCGTTCGGCGATGAGCCGGGGGTCATCGAGCCGGGGATTGTCGTGATGCTGGCCGACCGAGTCGGCGTGCACGGCACCGATGGCGGTGGTCGATGCCAGCCCGGATGCCGTCATCGCCAGGGCGAGCCCGACGCACCACTTCCTCACCACGACCTCCAGAGTTTCCGCGTTCCAGCGTAGCTAGCGCTTGCGCGTGCCGGGCTTGGGGGCCAACGGCTCGCTGGGCGGGATGGGCGGCGCCCACACCTGGGTGTCGTCGTCGACCTGGATGAGGATGCCGTCCTTGTCGATGTCGGTGGGGTCTCCGCTGGCATCGACGACGATGGGGGCTTCTTCCTTGGGCTTGCGACCCAGGGCGATGTCGACGCCGAACATGCCTGCGGCGAGGATGGCCCCGGCGCTGCCATGTCGGCGGCGCGCGGTCCCGATGGGGTCGGATTCGGGTTCGATGTGATCGATCTGTTCAGCGGCGTCGTGCAGTTCGTCGTCGGCCATACCCGCACGCTACCCAGCAAACTCAAGGGGTATCGCGCGGCGGCACCCCGGTGAACGTTTACGATTCGATCAATGCCTGAGGGCGACACCATTCATCGATCGGCCGCTGCACTGCGGACCGCGCTGGTGGGCAAGCCCGTCGTGCGCTTCGATGCTTCGAGGCTCGACGGGCCGAGGCCCAAGCTCGGACGCGTCATCGAACACGTCGAGAGCCACGGCAAGCACCTCGAGATCTTCTGGGACGACGGCCTCGTGCTGCACACGCACATGCGCATGACCGGGTCGTGGCACCTCTACCGAACAGGCGAACGGTGGCGCAAGCCCGACCGCCAGATGCGGGTCGCCATCGAGGTGGCCGACTGGGTGGCCGTGTGCTTCAACGCTCCGGTGGTCGAGACGTTCCGCGAATTCGACATGCATCGCCACCCCGGCTTCGGTCGACTCGGACCCGACCTGTGCACCGCGCCGGTGAAGGATCTCGAGGAGTGCGCTCGGCGCATCTACGACTACGCCGACCCGCATGCGCTCGTCAGCGAGGTGTTGCTCGACCAGCACGTCGCGTGCGGTGTCGGGAACGTGTACCGCAGCGAGATCCTCTGGGCGTGCGACCTCAGCCCGTTCGCCGAGGTGCACTGGCTGCACCCCGCCGACTGCGTGCAGATCATCCAGTCGGCGGCGCGCATGCTGCGCGCCAATCTCTCCACCGAACGACGTGTCACGCAGCCCGACATCCCCGGTGGTCTGGCCGTGTACGGACGCAACGGGCAGCGCTGCGCTCGTTGTGGCGACACCGTGCAGGTGAAGCGCATCGGCGACCACCAGCGCCTCGTGTACTGGTGCCCCGGTTGCCAGGCGAAGCATGCGCCGGTGAAGGACCCCACGCCGATGAACCTGGAGCGGGAGATGGATCCCCATCCGGCGGCGGCGAAGTTCCTCGCCGAACTGCCCTGGCGGCGCGACATCGCCGGCTGAGGTGCCCGGACCGCGAGCACGGGCGTGTGGCGGTCGCAGGTCGTGCGTTCAGGCGAGCTGACGGGTGAGATCGTGAATCACGCGCTCCCACCCCTCGCTGAGCGGTGTGCGGTCGTCGAACGCAGGGTGCACGTGGCCGGTCACCGCGAGGTACATCGCGGTGGACAGCCCCGTGGCCACCACGTCGCCGATGTTCATCGCGGTTGCAACGGCCTCTTCGGCTGCCGACTCGGCCAACACTCGATCGCCCTGCAGGGCGTGCGCTCCCGCTGCTGCCACCTGTGCGAAGACGTGGTCCAGGTAGGTGGCACCTTGGGCTAGGGCGACGATCGTGGCGTGCTCGAGCGCGGTGGCCCCGTCGCCCGCACCCATGTGCACCAGTGCGGCGACCGCGTGGGTGAAGGGGTGGTGCTCGCGGTGCGGTGGCAGGGTTTCGATGGCGACCAGCGCCTCGTCGATGCGGCCCGCCTGCAGCAGCGCGCCGGCACGGACGATGCCGGGTTCGAACGCGTTCGACCCGTTCTGCTCCATCTCGGCGATCGCCCGATCTGCGGCGGCGAGGGCGATGGCGGGTTGGCCTCGGTGCAGCGCTGCTCCCGACACCGCCATGAGCGGGAACGGCCCGTGGCGTCCGCTCTCGGCGAGTGCGTTCAACTCCTCGCTGCTGCGCTGCGACGCAGCGAACCGGCCGAGTGCGACCTGGGTTCGCACGAGTGGGGCGAGGGCCTGGATGAGCCCGAAGCGGTCGTTGAGGCGTTTGAACCTCGACCGCGCCTTCTCGGCCAGATCGTGCGCTTCTTCCAACTTCCCCTGCCACAGGCGCAGGTCGGCGCGCAGCGTGTCCATCATCCCGGCGGCCCATTCGTCGCCGCGTAGCTCGGCCTCGCGGCTGACGGTGACCGCGAGCGCTTCGGCCTCGTCGGAATGGCCTTCGAAGAACTCGATGAACGCGAGCAGACCGAATGCCCAACCGACGCCGTTGCGGTCGCCGAGCTGCCCGTGTGTCGCTGCGGCGTGCGTGAGCCGGTCGCGAGCCAGCACCAGATCGCCGGACAGGAACGAGATCCATGCCCGGTGCTGTTCGACATAGGCCATGCCCCGCTCGTCGGCGAGATCGCGATACAGGCCGTCGGCCTCTCCGAAGAACCATTCGGCGTCGGCGAGCGACCCGGTGAACATCTCGATGAATCCGCGGTTGCGCAGCGCGTCGGCGAGCAGATCCGGCCGGTCGACATTGCGGAGGAGGTCGACCGCCGTGCCGAGCTCGATGCGCGCCTCGTCGCCGCGGCCCGCCACGTTGGCGAGCAAGCCGCGCAGGGCGTGCGACTCGGCGAGCATCGTCGGGTTCTCGGTGCGCTGTGCGATGGCCTGGAACGAATCGATGTCGCCCACGGCTTCGGCGAAACGGCGTTGCTCGATCTCGGCGGTTGCTCGTACCTGGTGCAGCCGGGCGATGCGGGCGTCGTCGGCGAGCGGGCCGTGCGACAGGTCGAGCGCGCGGGTGGCATGGCGGATGGCGGTGCGCAGACTGCCGCTCTCGAGCGCGCGGTCTGCCGCCGTGGCCAGCAGTTTCAGCGCGGTTTCGGGGAGGTCGTCGGGGAGCCCGGCGACGCTGCCCAGCTCCTGCATGAGCTCGGCTGCGCTGGCCGCATGATGGGCGAGGTCGTCGATGCTCACGTTCGACCCCGCCAGCACCTTCGCAACGCCGGCGTGGCGCAAGGCCCGCGCGGACTTGGTGAGCGTCTGGTACGCGGCGTCGCGCACCGAGTCGCTGCGGAACTCCCAACGTCGGCCGCGCACCTCGAGCAGTCCGAGTTCGTCGAGTTCGTGCACCACCTGGTTGGGGTCCGGCTGGTCGAGGGCCATGGCGAACCGCTCCAGGCCGAGCATGTTGCCGGAGGTGCCGAGCACGGCCGCGTTCTCCAGCAACTGCCGCTGCGTCAACGTGAGCTGGTCGAGGCGCGCGGCGATCAGCGTGCGCAGCGAGTCGGGCAGCTCCCGGTCGCCGCCGGCCTCGGTGAGCGCGACCAGCTCGATGAGGAACAGTGGGTTGCCACCGCTGCGGTCGTACAGCTCGAGCAACGTGGTCTCGGAGGGGTCCTCGTCGCTGAGCAGTTCGCACGCGAGCGCATCGGTCTCGTGGCGCGTGAGCGGCTGCAGGTTGATGGACAGGATGGTGGTGCGATCGCTGCGCGGCGGCCAGGACAGGTCGCCACCCGGCCGCATCGCCGTGACGAGCACGAACGGCAGGCGGCGCAGCGACGTGACCAGCGAGTCGAGCAGTTCGAGCAGCACCGGGTCGGCCCAGTGCAGGTCGTCGATGCTGAGCACGATGGGGGCTTCGTGGGCCTCGGCGGCCAGCACCTGTGCGACGGCGTGGTGGATGGTGCTACGTGCACTGGACGGGTCGAGCTTGTCGATGGACGATGGTTGCCCGAGCAGATGCAGGAACACGTCGCCCAGGTGTTCGGCCTCGACGGGGTCGAGCGTGGGGAACATCGCCGCGGCGCGGGCGATGGCCAGGCCGCGAAGACTGTCGGCCTCGAGCCCGGTGTCGATCTCCAGGTGGTCGGTCAGCGCGTGGGCGATCGGCCACCACACGTTCGACTCGCCGTAGGGCACGCAGGCGCCCTCCAGGACGGTGACGTCGCCCGAAGCCCGAAGGCGGGCGATGCCCTCGTCGACCAGACGGCTCTTGCCCACCCCGCTGTCGCCGACGATGTTCAACACCAGTCCACGATCGTGCTGGCCGGTCAGGTCGAGGCCGGCGCGGGCGATGGCCAACTCGTCGGAGCGGCCGACGAAACCGATGTCGCGCCGACTTCGCTGACGGCCGCCGGGGGGCGCCGTGGCGGCGAGGGCGAGCCAGGCCGAGATGGTCTGCTCGCGACCCTTGGCCTGCAGTTCGCCGCCACTCTCGTAGCGGAAGGTGTGCGCAGTGAGACCATGGGTGGCTTCGCCGACCAGGACACCGCCGGGTGGTGCGGCGGCCTGCAGCCGCGACGCCAGGTTCACGACGTCGCCCATCGCGGTGTAGTCGGTGCCGGCCAACGTGCCCACCAGCACCTCGCCGGTGTTGATGCCGACTCGCATGCGGAGTTCGTCGATGCGGGCCAGCCCACTGGCGGCGATGTGCGTGGACAGGCTCTCCTGCATGCGCAGACCGGCGCGCACAGCGCGCTCGGGATCGTCCTCGTGGGCCACCGGCGCCCCGAACAGCACGAGCATGCCGTCGCCCAGGATCTTGTCGACCCGGCCACCGAACTCGGCGACCACCTCGACCATCTGTTCGAAGCACCCGTCGACGAGGCGCTTCACCTGTTCGGGGTCCATGTGTTCGGCGAGCGACGTGAAGCCGACCAGGTCGGCGAACAGGATGGTGACGATCCGGCGCTCCTCGGCCTGCGACTGCACCACCTGCTGCACCTGTCCGCACGACGGGCAGAAACGTGCCCCGACCGGGACGGGGTTGCCGCAGTTGGAACAGAGCATCAACCTCGGAGCGTAGGCGACATCAGCCCTGGGTCGGACGACGTGTGCCGCCCGGGCCGTTAGCGTTGTCGGCGATGGAGATGCCGCGCCCGATCCACTGGCTGCGCGCCCACCCGTTCGCCGCAGATGCGCTGCTGGCGGCGCTCATCGCGTCGATCTCGGTGTCGTTCCACCTCACCGAACGGGCCCCCGAGTACCACGAACCCAACGTCTGGGGCGTGTTGCTCGCCCTCGGTGCCACGCTCCCCATTGCCTGGAGGCGTCGGGCCCCGGTGGTGGTGCTCGCCGTGGTGATGTCGGTGCAGATGGTCGCCGAGGGTTTCAACTACACCGGGTCGGGCTGGTCCGGCGTGATCATCGCCGTGTACACGATCGGCTCGCTGCTCGGTGGCCAGGTGTTGTGGCGTGTCGCCGCCGTGGCGTTGCCGATCACGATGTCGTTCGTCGTGTGGGGTGTGGTGCGCGGCGATGCGCCCTGGCAGGCGATCATCTCGGCGCCGGTGATGTTCGTCGGTGCGATGGTGCTCGGCGACAACATGCGTCGGCGCCGCGAGCACGTCGCCGAGTTGGCCGAGCGAGCCGAGCGAGCCGAGCGGGAACGCGAGTTGCTCGCCCACCAGCACGTGCGTGAGGAACGCACCCGAATCGCCCGTGAACTGCACGACGTGGTCGCCCACAGCGTGAGCCTGATGGTCATCCAGACCGCTGCGGCGCGACGGCAGGTGGCGGTGGATCCGCTCAAGGCCGACGCGGCGCTGGCGACGGTGGAGCAGACCGGTCGGACCGCGATGAACGAGATGCGTCGCATCCTCGGCGTGCTGCGCGACGAGGCCGGCATGCAGGTACTGGCGCCCCAGCCGTCGCTGGGCGACCTGTCGGACCTGGTGACCACGGCGGCCGATCTGCCGGTCTGCGTGCACGCCGATGGCGAGCTCGGCGGTCTTCCCCCCGGGGTCGAGGTGAGCGCATATCGCATCGTCCAGGAAGCGCTCACGAACGTGCGTCGGCACGCCGGGCCGGTGCGTCAGGTCGACGTCTCCGTCGCTCGCGACGCCGCACGACTGGTGGTCGAGATCAGCGACGACGGCCGCGGCGCCAGTGTCACTCCGTCGGCGAACGGCTTCGGCCTGGTCGGAATGCGTGAACGCGTCGCCGCGTACGACGGAGAGCTGCTCGCCGGGCCTCGGGCCGGCGGTGGGTGGCGGGTGCGTGCCACGTTCCCGTTGAGGGCGGCATGATCCGCGTCGCGCTGGTCGACGACCAGGCCATGGTGCGCGCCGGCTTTCGGATGATCCTCGAGACCGAGGCCGACATCACGGTGGTCGGCGAGGCGGCGGACGGTCGCGAGGTGCTCGACCTGGTCGAGCGCAGCACGCCCGACGTGGTGTTGATGGACGTGCGCATGCCGCAGACGGACGGCATCGAGGCCACACGGCTGCTCACGTCGTCCGGGTCGTCGGCCCGCGTGCTCATCCTCACGACGTTCGACCTCGACGACTACGTGTACTCGGCGCTGCGGGCAGGGGCGAGCGGGTTCATGTTGAAGGACGCGCCCGCCGAGCAGTTGGTGAACGCAGTGCGAGTCATCGCCTCGGGCGACGCCCTGCTGGCCCCGTCGGTGACGCGGCTGCTCATCGACGAGGTGTCGCGTCGTCCGGCCGTCGACCCGCAGGTGGTCGCCCCCGGGCTGGTGGACCTGACGGACCGCGAACTCGAGGTGTTGCGGCTCATCGCCCGGGGCATGTCGAACGCCGAGATCGCCGACGAGTTGTACCTGGGTGAGGCGACCGTGAAGACGCACGTCGGAAGGGTGCTCACCAAGCTCGACCTTCGCGACCGCGTGCAGGCCGTGGTGGTGGCGTACGAGAGTGGTCTGGTGACCCCCGGCGCTCACGATCCGTCCGAAGGTTGACCCGCATCCTCCGAACTGGGGACGACACATCGCCGCGATCGCGGAACACTGGGAGTATGACCGACACCCCCACCACAGTGGCCGCCGCGGGCGCCATCGATGCCATGAAGATCTACGGCGGCGGCGACAGCGAGGTGCGTGCCCTCGACGGCGTCACCGTCAGCTTCGAAGCCGGCAGGTTCACCGCGATCATGGGCCCGTCCGGTTCGGGCAAGAGCACCCTGATGCACTGCCTCGCCGGGCTCGATTCGCTCACCGGTGGGGCCGTGTTCATCGGCGAGACCTACCTCGCCACGTTGAACGACCGGCAGCTCACCGAACTCCGCCGCACCGCGGTCGGGTTCATCTTCCAGGCCTACAACCTGGTTCCCACGCTGACGGCAGAGGAGAACATCACCTTGCCACTGCTGCTCGGCGGGACCAAGGGCGATCAGGTGTGGATCGATCAGGTCATCGACACGGTCGGCCTGCGCGACCGTCTGCGGCACCGTCCCAGCGAGTTGTCGGGTGGCCAGCAACAGCGTGTGGCCGTGGCCCGCGCCCTGGCCAGCCGCCCGACGATCATCTTCGCCGACGAGCCGACCGGCAACCTCGACAGCCGCTCGGGCGCCGAGATCCTCGACTTCATGCGTCGCGCCGTGCGCGAGCTGGGCCAGACCATCGTCATGGTCACCCACGATCCGGTGGCCGCCAGCTATGCGGACCGCGTGATCTTCCTCGCCGACGGCAAGATCGTCGACGAGATGCAGGACCCCACGGCCGAGCGCGTGCTCGACCGTATGAAGCACTTCGGGGAGTGACCGATGTTCAAGCTCAGCCTCCGCAACATCTGGTCCCGGAAGGGTCGATTGTTGCTCACCGCCATTGCGGTCATCGCCGGCACCGCGTTCCTCAGCGGCGTGTTCGTCTTCACCGACACCATCAAGGGCAGCTTCGACTCGATGTTTGCCAGCGCCTACGCCAAGACCGATGCCTTCGTCCGCTCCGGCAACGTCGTCGAGGGTGACTTCGGCGAAGAGTCGCG
>JANMFL010000079.1:0-4426 GCA_031377945.1 Acidimicrobiaceae bacterium
ACACCCGTTACGTCCATGGGGGTCGTGGGTGCGAGCCCCGCGTCCGCGGCGATCGCCACCGGCCTCCTCGCCTCGGGCGTCGACGTCGCCTCCGCAGCGCCGTTGGCCCCCAACACCGCGCCGGCCGGCGTCGCCACCTTGGCGCCCGCCACCGGTACCGCCGCCACGAACTTCGGCTTCACCCTCCCCGGCGGCGCTGCCTGCCCGGGCGACGGTACGGCCGGCTATCGCTGGCAGACCTTCATCATCCCCAACCTGTCGGATGCTTCGCAGCTCGTCTTCGTCGGTGGTAACCCCACCATCGGTGGATCCGCGACGAACATCTTCCCGTTGTTCTCGGCCGGTAACCCGATCGTCGACCAGAACCCGGCGCTCACCACGGGTGCCGTCACCGTCGCTGGTACGCAGTTCCAGCTGAGCGTGTTCCCGGCGAACACCTTCACCAACGGTGGCATCTACAAGATGGGTGTGGCCTGCACCGACGGTCTCGGCGTCACTCAGACGTTCTGGCAGACGAAGATCGCGGTCACGGTGAACGCCGGTGGCGCCCTCACCAACTACGCGATCGCCAACCCGCCCGCCGCTCCGGTGCTGTCGGCCCCGACGTTCGCTGTAGCCGGTGCCTTCGGTGGCACCGTTGCAGTGACCGCGTCGAACCCGGCGATCACCAGCGTCGTGCTGTCGGCCACCTCGAGCAACGGTGGTGTGTCGGGCTCGACCACGATCACCACGCTGCAGACGGGCTCGACCAGCTTCAGCATCCCCGGCCTGTCGAACGGTAAGACCTACTCGGTCACCGCCGTTGCGAACAACGCTTCGGGTGCCTCGGCTGCGTCGAACGCGATCAGCGGCATCGTCGTCGACCCCAACGACCGTGGCCCGGTCCAGAACGTGATCGCAACGCCCCGCTCGGGTGGCGCTGATCTCACCTGGGCAGCCCCGGCTGGCGGTGTGCCGACCAACTACACCATCTCGGTGTCGCCGGCACTTGCCGGTTTCCCCGTGACGCAGGCTGGAACGAGCATCTCGATCACCAACGGTGCCGCTGGCGTCGCCTACACGGTGACCATTCAGGCGAACTTCCCGGCCCCGGGCACCAGCCCGGCCGTGACGAGCACCTTCGTGGCCGCCGCCAACTCGCTGGTGACGCAGACCATCGACGTCAACCGTCCGCTCGGTGGCCTCGTGCTGACCCAGCGTTGCGGCGTGTTCGGTGCCCTGCCGGCCGAGTCGGCCACCAACGCATTCCCGGCGTTCACCGCTGCTGCTGCTGTCGGCACCGTCGACCCGAACGCTCCCGGTCTGCTGACCGGTGGCACGGCCCCGACGATCGCCGGTGGCGCTGCCGACCCGAACTTCAACCAGTACCCGTACCCGGTGGACGCCAACGGCATCCCCACCAACCCCGGTGCGGTCACCTACCCGACGAACTGCGGTCTGACCCTGGGCACCGCCCAGCTCATCACCACGGGTTCCGAGGCCGGTAAGTACTTCCGTGCGTCGGGTCGCCTCAACCAGGTGACGGTCGTCGACACCCGTAACGTCGATGCCGGTTGGACGCTCCAGGGCGCCATGACCGACTTCGCCAGCACGACGTCGGCCGACACCTTCAGCGGCAACTACCTCGGTTGGAGCCCGGTCAAGTCGTTCGACTCGGGCCCCACGCTCGAGGGCTACGACATGAACGCCGCCAACGGTGGCTTCGTCGCCCCGGACTTCACGACCGGCCTCAAGGCTGCTCCGAAGAACCTCGGCACCGCAGCTGGTGGCTTTGGCCTCGGCATCGCCGCATTCGACGCCCGCATCCGCCTCCTCATCCCGGTGACGAAGGACAACGGCGTGTACACAGCGACCCTGAGCCTGTCGGTCTTCTGATCCGCAATCTCGGGTTCGTCCTGAACATTCACTGACACCATTCAGTGGCACCAAGGTGTGGGGCGGCTTCGGTCGCCCCACACCATTGGTACTTTTCTCGTCCCGCGCTTCTTCTCCTGAAAGCATCTCCTCCATGACTCGTCGAGCTCGACTCCGCTGGGCCCTCGCCCTCGTTGCCGCTTCCTTCGTCGCCGTCGCGCCTGTCGCAGGCGTCTCGGCGAGCACGCCCCCTGCATCCAGCGACACGGCCGAGACCGGCGATGGCACGAACACCGGCGACACGGGCACCGGCGACACAGAGATCGATCCCAATGCCGTCGTCGTCGACCCGACGCGGGTGAATGCCGTCGAGAGCTGGACGCTCGCTCCGGCGAGCAGTGCCACCGAGAGCGGCAACCGCCCCAACCTCTCGTACACGATCGAGCCCGGCGAGACCGTGAAGGACGCCGTCACGGTCTACAACCTGGGCAACGTCCCGCTGATCTTCAACGTGTACCCCACCGACGCGTTCAACAACGACGACGGTACCTTCTCGGTGCTCCCCGGCGACAAGAAGCCGACCGACGTCGGCACCTGGTTCACGCTCGATCAAGGGCTCATCAGTGTGCCGCCGGGCAAGCAGACCACAATTCCGTTCACCATCGAGGTGCCCCGCGACGCAACGCCCGGCGACCATGTCGGAGCCGTCCTGGCATCCAGCTCGACGAAGGGCACCGGCGACAACGGCGAGACGCTCACGCTCGACCGTCGCACCGGTACCCGCCTGTTCGTGCGGGTCGCGGGTGAGTTGCGCCCCGAGCTCGCCATCACCAACATGGAGTCCGACTACGACCAGGCGGTGAACTCGTTCAACGGAACGACCACCGTGAAGTTCCGGGTCGAGAACCGGGGGAACGTACGCATGAACGGCAGCCCCATCGTCGAAGTCGGTGGCCCGTTGGGTGCGCTGTCGAAGACCGTGAAGTTGCCCGAGCTGAGCGAACTGTTGCCCGGCGAACACGCCGACCTCTCGGTCCAGGTGTCCGGTGTACCGGCCCTGATGGCCAACTCGACGAAGGTGTCGATCACGCCCAAGAGCGATGGCCTGGAGACACCGCCGACGAGCTCGGCGAGCACGACCCAGTTCGCGCCACCGATCACGCTGATGCTCCTGTTCCTCGTCGCGGTCCTGGTCGTCCTGGCGTTGCGGCAGCGCAACCGCCGGATGAACGCCCCGTCGGGTCCGCGTCAGTTGCCGCCGGCCACCAATCGGGAGTTGCAGCACCAGTGAGGTTGCGCTCGCTCGTCCTGGCCGTCGGTGCTCTGCTCGTCGCCGCTACCGTCACCGGTGGCGGCGTGGCGTTGGCCGCGCGGGTGACCGGGTCGAATCCCATTCTCACCGGACCATCGGTGCTCGTCGATCAACCACAGGCGAAGCCGGGCGAACGGGTACGCGTGTCCGTCGAAGGATTCACCGCGGCCTACGTGACGGTCTCGATCTGCGGCAACGAAGCTCGACGTGGCTCGAGCGACTGCGATCTGGTGGGCAGCAAGGGTTTCGAGCTCCTCGCCGACGGTGAGTTGACGTGGACGGAGCTCGTCGTCACCGAGCCGCCGGCACCGTGTCCGTGCGTGATCCGAGTGTCGACCCCGACGAGCGACATCGTCAGCGTCGTGCCGTTCTCGGTCGCCGGTCATCCGGTGGAGGAGCTGTCAGGCCCGCGGCCCGACGATCCGTTGGTCGAGATCCTCGTCGACCCGAAGCCCGTCGCCGAAGGTGCGTTCGGCTGGCTGCGTGCCAGCCTCGGCGGCGCCGCGGACTACGACGTGACCATCAGCGTGCGCAACCTCACCCAGGACATCTTGCGCCGGGTGGCGCTCGACGGCTCGGTGGGCCGCGACGAGTTCGACATCTCGACGACGTTCGCGCTGAAGAACCCGGGCGTGCTCGGTGGCGGTCAGACGTCGTCACAGACGGTGAGGGTGCGGCTTCCTGCGCCGACCATCGGCACGTTCGTCTGGCGGGTCTCCGCCGGGGGCGCAGGCCCGACCGTCACCACGCTCGTCGAGCGACGCGAGACACCGTGGATGCTGATCGTGCTCGTGGGCCTGCTCGTCGTCGACGTCGCGCTGATCGTGACGCGGTGGTTGACGGCCCGTCGTGCTCGCCGGAACGCAGCCGAAGTGGTCGTCCGTCAGGATGGCCCGAGCGACGAGCCTGGCGTCGCGGAGCCGGTCGTGGTCGAGGCCGAGGGTCGCGAACTGATCGACGTCTGAGCGTCGCCCAGCGTCGCCCCGCGCGAGACGCGCCGAGAGGGGCCGACTGGTCGGGCGCGAAACGTCCCGTTCTCGGGTCACTACGCGCCCGTGGGCGTGAAACCTCCCAGAAGCGGGACATGTCGCGCCCAAGGGCGCGAGATGGCTCAACGCTCAACGGGTGGCGCGACCGGCCTCACGACGACATCGCCGTGGAACACCGTGTGGCGCACCTTGCCGCGCACCGTGCGGCCGGCGTACGGCGTGTTCCTGCTCTTGCTGGCGAGCTGCGCGGGGACGACGGTCCACTCGGCGT
>JANMFL010000087.1:0-3593 GCA_031377945.1 Acidimicrobiaceae bacterium
CTTCGACGCCTGCGCATCCGGGCAAATCGCCGGTGCCGGACTCGACGTGATCGCCGAGGAGCCATGCACCGATTCGCCCCACTTCACGCTGCCGAACGTCGTGGTCACCCCCCACCACGGTGCGAGCACCCGTGAGGCGCAGGACAAGGCGGGCGACACGATCGCCGACATGGTGCAGCTCGCCCTCGCCGGTGACTTCGTGCCGTTCGCGGTGAACGTCGATGCCGCCGAGGCCAACGAGACGCTGCGTCCGTTCCTGCCGCTCGCCGAGCGTCTCGGTCGGCTGTTCTCGTCGCTGGTCGCGGGGTCGCTGCAGGGCGACGATCGCGCCGTCATCGAGATCTGCACCGAGGGCGACATCGCCGGCTACGACACCCGAATCCTCGCGCTCGCAGCATTGAAAGGCTTCTTCTCTGCCATTGCCGACGAGCAGGTCACCTACGTCAATGCGCCGCAACTCGCGGCGGCTGCCGGGATCGAAGTGCGCGATGTCAACTGTGCCACGTCGCCCGACTTCGTGAACCTGCTCACGCTGCGGGGTGCAGGCCACAGCATCTCGGGGACCCTCGTCGGCCGGCGGAGCGACCAGCGCATCGTCGAGATCGACGAGCACCACTTCGACGTCCCGCCCGCCGAGCACATGCTGATGGTGAAGAACGACGACCGCCCGGGCGTCATCGGCACCGTGGGCACCTTGCTCGGCAACTCCGGGGTCAACATCGACGACATGGACGTGGGACGCGCCGCGGTGCCCGGCACCGCCGTCATGCTCATCTCGCCGAGCGCCGAGATCCCCGCCGATGTGATCACCGTGCTGCGCCGCTCGCCCGGCATCACCTCGGTGGTCCAGCTCGCCGGCTGATCGGCGCCGTCAGCGCCGTGCGTGCGCCCGGATCGAGTCGCGGGTGGCGATGGCTTCGACCCGCGCCGCCTCGGCGAAATCGTCGCCGTTCGACGCGTACAGAATCGCTCGAGACGAGTTGATCACCATGCCGTGGCCGGTGCTGTCGCGACCAGCGGTGACGGTCGCTTCGACGTCGCCGCCCTGGGCGCCGACACCGGGAACGAGCAGGGGGAGATCGCCGACGATGGCTCGGACCTGCTCGAGCTCCGCCGGGTAGGTGGCGCCGACCACCAGACCGCAGTCACCGATGTCGTTCCACTCGGTCGCGACGCGGCGGGCCACGTGTAGATAGAGCGGCTCGTCGCCGACCTGCAGCGATTGGAAATCGCCACTCCCCGGGTTGCTGGTGCGGCACAGCACGAAGACACCGCCATCGGGATGGCGCAGGAACGGCTCGACGGAATCGGTGCCCAGATACGGATTCACGGTCACGACGTGGGCGGCGTAGCGGTCGAACGCTTCGTGCGCGTACTGCTCGGCGGTGCTGCCGATGTCGCCGCGCTTCGCGTCGAGCACGAGCACGACATCGGGGTGGCGATCACGGATGTAGCGACACAGCCGTTCGAGCTCCGGCTCGGCGCCCACCGCGGCGAAGTACGCGATCTGAGGTTTGAACGCACACACCACATCGGCGGTGGCGTCGACGATGGCGGCGCAGAAGTCGAACACCGAACCGTGTACGACGTCGGGAAAGCGAGCCGGGTCCGGGTCCAGGCCCACGCACAGCATGGAGTCCGTGGTGGTCCAGGCGCGGCGCAGATGGTGGTGGAAGGCCATACGGCCGATGCTAACGAGCGGCGCCGCTCGTGGCCTCGACCTCGGCCTTCGCGGTGGTGTCGGCCTTGTGCTTGCGCGGCGCATAGGTGAGGGCGCGGAAGACGGTGAGGCCGAAGACGAGCTCGATCACGAGCAGTGCGCTCCACTGCACGAGCTTGTTGGAGCGGTCGGCGCCTGCCTGGAACCCGTGCACGGTGCCGAGCACGAACAGCGGATACGCCGTCAGATGGACACCGTGCCAGATGCGCCGCGGCATCTTGCGCATCAGCCAACTGGTGATCTGCACGGCCATCAGCAGATAGAACGCGACGATGCCCCATGCGGTTGCGCCCGGCTGCCAATCGCTGGCCATCGGGACGAACAGCTCTTTCCACCCGAAGTACACGTAGTTGTCGGCGACCAGGCCGAGCAGGTGCACGACGGTGAAGGTGACGGCGAGGAGACCCAGGTAACGGTGCAGGTCGAGCAGCCAAGCGGGAATGCCGCGACGCCGCAACAGGCGGCTCGAGAGCGTGATGCCCCACACGATGCTGGCCGCGACGAGCAACCATGCAATGAGGCCACTGGCCCTGCTGACGTACCACGCCAGCTTCTCGGTCACTGCGATCACACTCTGGAACCTACCCGCAGCACCTCGGTCTCGGTGACGATCCATCCGTCGACGCCGAAGCTGTCGAGCAGTTCGGCACCTCGTTGTGCGCCGGCGACCACGACGGCCTTGGCCAATGCCTCAGCGCGCGCCGCGCTGAGCGCGGCGACGGCCACGGCCACGACGTCGGTCGCGGCGGGCGCGCCGGTCGAGGGGTCGATCAGGTGGTGGGCCTGCTCGCCGCCGGCACGATTCCAGCGGCGCATGCGGGTCGTGCTCATCACGATGCCGCCGGCCTCGAGGCAATGGAAATCGAACGCAAGGTCGGTGTCGGGATGATGCAGCGGCACGTCCCACCCGCCGTACGGGGTGTCGCCGGCCACGGCGATGTCGCCGCCGACGCTGACGTACGCGCCCTTGGCGCCCATGAACAGCAGATCACCGGCGAGCATGTCGGCCGCAAGGCCCTTGCCGATGCCGCCGAGATCGATTCGCAGGCCGGGGGCGAGCCGCACGGCCTCGTCGTCTCGCCGCAGCTCCATTCCGGCCAACCCGGGCGACGCCGTCGACGTCGCCGGAGCCGGTGCGGTCTGATCGATCTCGTGGAAGGTGCGGTCGTAGCCCCAGTGCTCGAGCGCGGTCCGCACCGAGGGATCGAACCGGCCGTCCGTCTCGTCGTGCAGGCGTGCGCACCAGCGCAGCGCGACGAACAACTCGTGGCTGACCGGCACCCACCGGCCTGGCTGACGGTGGAGGCGATTCAGTTCGCTGTCGGAGCGGAAGCGGCTCCACGCCTGCTCGAGTTGACGAAGACGGGTGAAGGCGCGCGGGGTGAGTGACGCCGGGCCGTCGAACATCAGCTCGGCCGTCGTCCCCATCACGGCGGCCGCAGAACGGTGCCAGGTTCGTTGTTCGAGCAGTGCGAGGTTCATCAGCATTTACTCCCTGTGCAGGCGGGCGGAGCGGTGGTCGCAGGTGGCGGCGGCGGCTGTGTGGTGGCCGGGGCGGGCGGCTGCGTGGTGGCCGGGGCCTTCGTCGTGACGGGCGCAGGCGGCTGCGTCGTGACGGGGGTCGGGGCCTTTGCCTTGACGGTCGTCACCGGAGCGGGTGCGGGTGCAGCGCCCTTGACGGTGGTGGCCGGTGCCGGTGCCGGTGCCGGGGCAGGCGTTCCGCCTCCACCGCCGCCCGAAGGGGCGGGAGCGGGTGCAGGAGCCGGGGCAGGCTGGCCAGCGACGGTCGTGACCGGAAGCTGGCCGGCGATCGTGGTCACCGGCACCGTGGTCTCACCAGGCAGCGTCGGATCCGTGACCGCTGGGTCGGTGG
>JANMFL010000136.1:0-3743 GCA_031377945.1 Acidimicrobiaceae bacterium
AGCCGTCCACCCGTACCCGCCGCCTCGACGGCATGGTCGCAGTGCACCCCGGCGACGCGAAGAAGATCAAGCGTCTGCTCGGCGAGCGCTGATCCCGACGGTAACCCCACGAACGTAGAGAACGAAGAAGGAGAATCACCATGGCTCGTGTGAAGCGTGCAGTGAACGCGAAGAAGAGTCGTCGTCAGGTGCTCGAGCGCGCCAAGGGCTACTACGGCAACAAGAGCCGTTCGGTCCGGGCAGCGAACGAGCAGGTCATGAAGAGCGGCCAGTACGCCTTCCGTGACCGGCGCGCCAAGAAGGGCGAGTTCCGTCGCCTGTGGATCCAGCGCATCAACGCTGCGTGCCGACTGAACGACATCAGCTACAGCCGGTTCATCGCCGGGATGAACGCTGCTGGCATCGAGGTCGACCGCAAGATGTTGGCCGACCTGGCCGTCACCGACGCGGCCGCCTTCACGGCGGTCGTCGAGCAGGCCAAGGCAGCGCTCTGAGCGCTCCTCACCCTGCTGGGCTCACGTATTCGAGCCCCAAGGTTCAGCGACTGCGGCGCCTCTTGGGGCGCCGCAGTGCGCGTTCCGAGGAGGGTGTGTTCGTCGTCGAGGGTGGTGGTCTGCTGCTGCAGGCGGTCGCGGCCGGATGGCAGGTCGAGGCGCAGTTCGTGGCGCCCGGCGCCGACGCCGTTCGTTGCGACGCGCCGCTGTTCGAGTTCGGGCCGAACGTCATCGAGCGTGTGGCCACGACCGAGCACCCCCAACCGGTCATCGCCATCGTGTACCAGCGTCCGCAGTCGATGCCGGCGTCGGCGACGTTCGTGATGGTTGCCGATCGCATCGCCGATCCGGGCAACGCGGGCACCATCATCCGCTCGGCGGAGGCGGCGGGAGCCGATGCCGTGGTGTTCACCGCGGGTTCGGTCGACCCGTTCAACCCCAAGGTCGTCAGGGCGTCTGCCGGTTCGTTGTTCCGGGTGCCGGTGGTATCTGCCGAGCTGAGCGCCGTGAAGGCTGCCGGCCTGGCGCTGTGGGCCACCTCGTCGCACCACGGCACGCCATACACCGAGGCCGCGCTCACCGAACGTGTCGCAGTCGTGATGGGCAACGAAGCGCACGGTGTGCCCGACGATGCACCCGTCGATGGCTGGATCACCATTCCGCACGCGGGCGCCACCGAGAGCCTCAATGTGGCGATGGCGGCAACGGTGCTCGCATTTGAAGTCGCTCGCCAACGGCGGGCCGGTTAACTTCCACGTTGCTGGTGGAACTGGAGAGAACAATGATCGACGACGTACGCGCTGCTGCCGATGCCGCCGTGTCGCGCCTGGCCGGTGTTGCCAACCTTGCCGAGGCGCAGGCGCTCGAAACCGAGCTGCTGGGCAAGCGGGGACCGTTCGCCGACTTCAAGACGCGCCTCGGCGGCCTGGCGACCGTCGACGAGAAGAAGGCGGCCGGCCAGGCGGTCAACGAGGCGACGCAGCAGGTCGCGGCCGCGGTCGAGGCCCGTGTCGCCGAGCTGAAGCGCGCCGAGCGCGCCGTGCTGCTCGACGTCGAACGTATCGACCTCACCGAGGTGCTCACCGCCCCATCGCGCGGTCACGCGCACATCGTCACCCAGGCCTGGCAGCGGTTGGAAGACGTGTTCGTCGGCCTCGGTTTCCAGGTCGCCGAGGGCCCTGAGGTCGAGACCGACTTCTACAACTTCGAGGCGCTGAACATGCCGCCGGATCACCCGGCACGCAGCATGCACGACACGTTCTACGTCGATCACGGCGCACCCGGCAGCACGGTGTTGCGCACGCACACCTCGCCGGTGCAGATTCGCGTCATGCAGAACGTGCCACCGCCGATCTACATGATCATGCCCGGCAAGGTGTTCCGCAACGAGACCACCGACGCCACCCACCTGGCCGTGTTTCACCAGATCGAGGGGCTGGTCATCGATCGCGGCATCACCCTCGCCGATCTCGCCGGCACCATCGACTCGTTCACGAAGGCGTTCTTCGGTGAAGGCTTCGGCAGTCGCCTTCGGCCCAGCTATTTCCCGTTCACCGAGCCATCGGCCGAGTTCGACATCCAGACGCCGTCGGGTGACTGGCTCGAGCTCGGCGGTTGCGGCATGGTCCACCCCAACGTGCTGCGTGCTGGAGGTTTGGATCCAGAGGAGTGGAGCGGATTCGCGTTCGGCTTCGGGATCGACCGCATGGCCAAGGAGCGCCATGGCGTGTCCGACGTCCGCGAGATGTACGTGAACGACATCCGGTTCCTGGAGCAGTTCTGACATGAAGATCGTTCATTCCTGGCTCAACGACCTCGTCCCCGTCGGCGACGACATCGATTCGATCGAGCACGCCATCACCCACCTCGGCCTCGCTGTCGAGGACGTGGCGCGCGTCGGGAGCACGGTACCCGGCGTCGTCACCGCCAGGGTCCTGGCGACCGAGCGCCACCCCGACGCGGCGAAGGTGCACCGGGTGTTCGTCGACACCGGTGACGGTGTCGAGCGGCACGTGTGGTGCGGCGCGTTCAACATGCAGGTGGGCGACGTCATCCCGCTCGCCACACCCGGCACGGTCATGCCGGACGGCCGGGCCATCGAGCCCAAGCCGATTCTCGGTATCCCCAGCGAGGGCATGCTCTGCTCGGCCCGCGAGTTGGGTCTCGGCGACGACCATTCGGGCATCCTCATCCTGGCGTCGGACACTCCGCTGGGCGTGCCCTACGGCGAGGCCCTCGGTCTTGGCGAGGAGATCGTGTACGACCTCGACGTCCTGCGCAATCGGCCCGATGCCTTTGGGCACGTGGGTGTCGCCCGCGACCTTGCCGCTCACTTCGGGCTCGCGCTCGGCGGAGCCCCGCACGTGTTGCAGCCGGCAGAGCCGTCGCGCAGCGCGCCCGTCGAGATCGCGGCGGGCGACCGCTGCCCGCGGTTCACCACGGTCGTCATCGGCAACGTCGTCGTCGGCCCGTCGCCCGACTGGATGGCACGCCGCTTGGCTGCCGCCGGCATGCGCTCGATCAACAACGTCGTCGACGTCAGCAACTACGTGATGCTCGAGACGAACCAGCCGAACCACGCCTACGACTACGACACGCTCGGTGGTGGTGGTTTCCGCATCCGCCTGGCGACCGAGGGCGAGGCCATCGTCACGCTCGACGACGTCGAGCGCACGATGACTGCGAACGATCTGCTCATCTGCGACGCCACCGATCGCCCCATCGGGATCGCCGGGATCATGGGCGGCCAGAACACCGAGATCAGCGAACGCACCACCACGATCGCGCTCGAGACCGCCTGGTTCGAGCCCATGGGAATCATGCGGTCGGTTGCCCGAATGGGCTTGCGCAGCGAGGCCTCGGCGCGCTTCGAACGTGGTGTCGACCCGTTCGGCATCGACCGTTCTGTCGCCCGCTTCGTCGAACTGCTCGGCCACACGTGCCCCGACCTCGTCGTGCACCAGGGAATGGTCGACGCACGTACGGAACACCTGCCGTCGCCGACCCGGATCGTCGTTCGACCCACCCGCGTCGGGCATGTCCTCGGCACGTCGTTCAGCGCCGCCCAGATCGCGGCGCTCCTCGAGCCCATCGGCTTCACCTGCCATGCCCACGGCGACGAACTGGAGGTCGTGGTGCCGTCGTGGCGTCCGGACTGCACGCTCGAGATCGACATCGTCGAGGAAGTGGCTCGGCACCATGGCTATGAGGCGCTCGGCAAGACGGTTCCGAAGAGTACGGTGCCCGGCG
>JANMFL010000165.1:0-5345 GCA_031377945.1 Acidimicrobiaceae bacterium
CCCTTCGGGGCCCTCGTTACGCGTCATGATGCCCCCGCTTCGCGTCAAGATGCCCCCGCTTCGCGTCAAGATGCCCCCGCTTCGCGTCAAGATGAAGCGGTGACAACGCCTGACGCCGATGTGCCCTTCGACCCCGAGTGCGAACTGTGCGAGGCCGCGCCACTGACGGAGCGCTACTACGAGGACGACCAGTGCTGGGTCGCCGAGTGCGAGTCGTGTTTCGTGCCGATGGTCGTGTGGAAACGACACGACCCGAACCCCTCTGAGGAGGTTCGGGTCGTATTGCTGGCTCGATTGAGCTCAGTTGTCGCTGCCCACTTCGGGTTCGAGCCTTGGTTGGACGAGAACATGCGCAGTATCCCCACGCACTTTCACGCCCACGCTCGTCGCAGAAGCGGAGTTCTTGTGCCACGGTCAAGCCGTGGCTGACATCACCTGACGCCGCCGATAACCCGGTGCATGTTGGCTGCCTTTCAATGCGGGAGTGGAGTGTCACGGGACCGACAGAAAAGTCTCAAGGACGCTGCTAGTCGGTCACGCTCCGTCACCATATCACGCCGGGTGGGTGATCTTGCAAGAGTCTTGAGGAAGAAAACCAAGTGGTCATATGAACGCAGAAAGTGGTATTCGACCAGGTGTGAGGCGCTACACTCGGCGCATGCTCACGCCCGGTCAGCCTGCCCCCGACATTTCCGCGACGAACCAGCACGGTGAGACGGTCACGCTGAGCACCTACCGCGGACGCCGGGTCCTGGTGTTCTTCTACCCCAGGGCGAACACCCCGGGTTGCACGCAGCAGGCGTGCGCGTTGCGCGACATCGCAGGTCAGGTGGGTGACACCGTCATCATCGGGGTCAGCCCCGATGCGCCGGCCGCCCAGAAGAAGTTCGACGACAAGTACGACCTCGGCTACCCGCTGCTGGCCGACACCGACCACCGCGTCGCCGAGGCCTACGGCGTGTGGCAGGAGAAGAACAACTACGGCAAGAAGTACATGGGCATCGTCCGCTCGGCGTTCCTGGTCGGGGTCGACGGCACGATCGAGCACGCCTGGTTCAAGATCAGCCCGAAGGACACACCGGTGAAGCTGCTCGAAGCCCTCGAGGCGCTCGAGGCCGCCGAGTGAGCTCGTTCCCCGCTCCCCAGTCGGTGTTGCCACACCGCCCGCCGTTCCTGTTCGTCGACGAGGTGATCGCGCTCGAGCCCGGCCAGTCGGCCACCGGCCTGTGGCGCCTCTCGGGCGACGAATGGTTCTTCGCCGGCCACTTTCCCGGTCGGCCGACGTTGCCGGGCGTACTGATGTGCGAAGCCATTGCCCAGGTCGGTGCGATCGCCGTGCTGTGCGACCCGCGGTTCGCCGGCAAGCTCCCGTTGTTCGGCGGGCTCGACAGCGCCCGATTCCGCCGTCAGGTCGGTCCTGGCGACACCCTCGAGCTCAGCGTCGAGCTGGGCCGCATGTCGGCTCGCGCCGGCAAGGGCAGCGGCAAGGCCGTGCTCAACGGTCAGGTCGCGTGCGAGTGCGAGCTGATGTTCGTCCTCGTCGATGCGTAGCGAGGCGAACTGGGCCTCGGCGCGTTCACCAGGAACTTAAGTTCGCGCGGTTGGGTCGGGTCAGCCGTTGGGTCAGGTCGGCGGGCCGAGGATGATCGAGCCGTTGTGGCCGCCGAAGCCGAGGCTGTTGCTCATGGCCGGGCCGGGTGTCCACGGACGTGACGTACCGACCACGAGGTCGATCTCGAAGTCCTCGTCGAGCACCGAGGTGTTCGCCGTGTAAGGGATGAGCGAGTGCTCCATGCTGAGCAGCAGCGCGGCAGCCTCGAGCGCGCCTGCCGCGCCCAATGCATGGCCGGTGACGCCCTTGGTGGACGTGACGGGCACGGTGCCGGCACCGAACACCGCAGTGATCGCCGCGCTCTCGGCGGCGTCGTTCAGCGGTGTCGACGTGCCGTGGGCGTTGATCTGCATGATCGCGCCAGGTGCGAGCCCGGCGTCGTGCAGGGCAAGTTCCATGCACCGGATGGCGCCGGTGCCGCCCGGTGAAGGCGCGGTGATGTGGTGGGCATCCGCGTTCGACGCGGCGCCGAGCACCTCGCCGACGATGTTCGCGCCACGCGAGACCGCGGATTCCCACTCCTCGAGCATGAACACCGCCGCGCCCTCTCCCAGGACGAAGCCGTCGCGGTCGGGCGAGAACGGGGTGCTGACCCCGCTGGAGCTGAGGGCGGTCATGTTGCCGAACGCGGCCAGGCCGATGGGGCCGCCAGCGCTCTCGCTGCCGCCGGTGACACAGGCGTCGATCATGCCCCAGGCGATCATCCGCGCCGCATAGCCGATGGCGTGCGTCGACGCCGCGCACGCGGTGCAGATGGTCTCGTTGGGTCCGCGCAGGCCGTAGCGCATGCTGATGGCCGCACCTGCGGCGTTGGGCATCATCATCGGGACGGTGAACGGCGACACACGCCGCTCGCCCTTCTCGTTGAGGACGACGATCTGCTCCTCGGTGGACCGCAGGCCACCGACGCCGGTGGCGAAGATGGTGCCGATGCGCGCGTCGTCGGCATCGGGCCGTCCGGCGTGCGCGAAGCACTCCATCGCGGCGGCGAGGGCGAACTGCTCGACGCGATCGGCGCGGCGGGCTTCCTTCGGGTTGTCGAAGTACGGCTGAGGGTCCCAGTCGGCGATCTCGATGGCGCGACCCGACCGGATGCCGGGCCCGTTGAGTCCCTCCCAGAACGCGGCCTTGCCGAGGCCGCAGGGTGCGACGACGCCGTAACCGGTGATGGCGACGCGTCGACCCTGCGACCGCAGTGCGGGCGCAGCGGTCGGCATCAGAGCTTGCCGACGACCAGGTCGTACGCCTGACCGACGGTCTCCACGCCCTCGAGGTCTTCCTCGGGGACTTCGACACCGAACTCTTCTTCGAGCGCCATCACGAGCTCGACCAGGTCGAGGCTGTCGGCGTCGAGATCGTCGCCGAACTTGGCCTCGGGGACGACCTTCGACTCGTCGACGGACAGCACGTCCACGGCGCACTTCTTGAAACGAGCGAACAGTTCCTGATCCACGGATTGATCTCCTTGATGCGGGTGCCGCATGGCGCGGCAATGGGTTGATGTTAGTGAGCGGGGTGGGTCAGTGACCCATACCGAGGCCGCCGTCGACCGGAATGACGGCGCCGGTGATGTACGCGGCATCGTCGGAGGCGAGGAAGGCCACCACGCCGGCGACCTCTTCGGGTGAGGCCATCCTGCCCAGCGGCACGGCAGCCGTGAGCTCGGCCAGACGGGCCTCGCCGAGTGCTGCGGTCATGTCGGTTGACACCGGTCCGGGGGCCACGACGTTGCACGTGATGCTGCGCGAGCCCAGCTCGCGGGCGACCGAACGGGCGAACCCGACGAGGCCGGACTTCGACGCCGCATAGTTGGTCTGTCCGGCGGAACCGAGCAGGCCGACGACGGACGACATGAGCACGATGCGGCCCTTCCGTGCCCGAAGCATGCCCTGTGACGCGCGCTTGGTGACCCGGAACGCGGCGGTGAGGTTGGCGTCGACGACCGACGTGAAGTCGGCCTCCTTCATGCGCAAGAGCAGGCCGTCGTGGGTGATGCCGGCATTGGACACGAGGATCTCGACCGGGCCGAACTCGGCCTCGACGGCGCTGAAGGCCGCATCGACCGACTCGGTGGACGTGACGTCGCACTGCACGCCGAAGAAGCCGTCGGGCGGGGGAGAGCTGTGGTACGTGACCGCGACGCGATCGCCGAGTACCGCGAAGCGCTGCGCGCAGGCGAGGCCGATGCCGCGCGAACCACCGGTGACGAGGACGACGCGGCTCATGCCAGTGCCCTCATGCCAGTGCCTTGGTGTCGCCAGCGCCGCCCCATCGGAGCAGCGCGCTCGCCGCGGTCATGCCGGCGCCGAACCCGACGAGCAGCACGAGGTCGCCCTGACGCACGCGGCCCGCGTCGAGCGCGTCGGCCAACGCGAGCGGAATGGAGGCCGACGACGTGTTGCCGGTGCGGTGCAGGACGGTGGACGCCTTCTCGAGCGGAATGCCGAGCTTGTCGCACGCGGACGAGATGATGCGCACGTTCGCCTGGTGCGGCACGACGAGCGCGATGTCGTCGGCGGTGACGCCGGCGTGGTTCATCGACTTGGTGGCCGAGTCGACCATGATGCGCACGGCGCGGCGGAACACTTCCTTGCCGTCCATGTGGATGAAGCCGCCGATGTCGCTGTAGAGCAGGTGCTCGGCGGAACCGTCGGCGTCGAGGTCCCAGCCGAGCAGTTGGCCCTGGCCCTCGACGGCTTCCAACACAACGGCACCGCTGCCGTCGGCGAACAGGATGGCCGTGTTGCGGTCGGTCCAGTCGGTGATGCGCGACAGCGTGTCGGTGCCGATGACGAGCACCTTCTTGGCGCCCATGGCGATCATGCCGTGGGCCTGCACGAGCCCGTACACGAATCCGCTGCAGGCAGCGTTGACGTCGAACGCACCGCAGCGCAGGCCGAGCTCGTTCTGCACGGCGGCCGAACTGGCCGGCACGACGCGGTCGGGTGTGGTGGTGGCCAGCACGAGCGCGTCGATACTCGCCGGGTCGACGCCCGACATCTCGAGCGCCATGCGGCCGCTCTCGATGGACAGCTGCACGGTGCTGCCACCGACGTGGCGCTCCTTGATACCGGTGCGTTCGGTGATCCACTCGTCGTTCGTGTCGAGCGTCTGTTCCAGGTCGTGGTTGGTCAGCACCTTCGGCGGCAGGGCGGTGCCCCAGCCGGTGATGACCGCGCCGCGGACGTTGGCGGGAATGGCGGGCATGTCAGACCGTCCTCAACCAGGCGATGGGCTGGCGCAGCGTGACACGCTCGCCCTCCACCGCGATGTAGCTCTGGAGCACGCCGGCGAATGCCGAACGCACTTCGGTGTCGCCCACGTGGCCGAGCACGGTGCCGACCTCGATGCGGGCGCCGTCGGCCAACTGGCCGAGCGCCGAGAACACACCAGCGGATGGGCTGACCACGAGTCGCTCGCTGGCGAAGAGGTGCTCACCCTCGTGCTGGGTGACGAGCGGTGCACCGGCGTTGACCCATTCGAGCAGCTTGTCGAGTTCTTCGGGTGTGGCGATCGAGATGGTTCGGGCACCTTCGACCGTGCGCTTGGCCATGCCGGTGAGCACGCCACCAGGGCCGAGTTCGGCGAAGTCCATGACGCCGTGTTCGGCGAGACCGAGCAGGCAGTGCTTCCAGCGGACCGGGCTGACCAGCTGGGCGCTGAGCAGGCTGGTCCACTCGCTGCCGGCGTCGTGCGCCAGCGCATCGACGTTGCTGACGACGGGGACCTCGGT
>JANMFL010000241.1:0-4507 GCA_031377945.1 Acidimicrobiaceae bacterium
CTTCTCGATGGCCTTGGCCACCGGGCTGTCGTCGCGGGTGGGGGTGAGCAACTGCACGTAGCTCTCGGCCACCTTCAGCAGTGCCTCTTCCACGCCGTCGCTCTCGACCACTTCGCGATGATCGACGGTGGCGCCGAACGCCTTGGCGTAGTACTCGATGGCGGCCTCGAGGTCCTTGACGGCGATGGCGACGTGATCGATTTCGGTGAGCAACATGTCACCAAGTGAAACAGATCACCGACCGGTGGCGTCAAACGGTCGTGGCAGAGATCACACTGGTGTCACAGGCATCATCGATGACCATCGACTTCGACTCGTTCTACCGGGCACACCACGCCGACGCAGTCCGCTGGGCGGTCGCGCTCGTGGGACGTCGCGACGTGGCCGAAGAACTGGCGCAGGACGCGCTGGCGGCGGTCGGGCAACGCCTGTCCACCATCGACGAACCCGCCGCGTACCTGCGGCGCACCGTCGTGAACCGGTGCGCGTCGTGGCACCGGTCGACCATCCGATCTCGACGCCGTGAACAGCGCGCCAACGCCGGCGCGCCCACCGCCTACACCCAGCACACCAACGAGATGCTCGACGCGCTGAACACGCTGCCGTACCAGCAGCGGGCAGCGCTGGCGTTGCGGTACTGGGCCGACTGGACCGACGAGCAGATCGCCGACGCGCTGGGCTGTGCCCCTGCGACCGTCCGCGTGCTGCTGCACCGCGGCATCGCCGCACTGCGCAAGGAGATCGAACGATGACCGACGAACTGCACCCCTTCCCCGACGACGGCGCCACCGACGAGTTCCGCGATGACCCGATGATCGCTCGCATGCGCAGCGCGCTCGACGAAGCGGCGCAGGTCGACCCCGGCACCGCAAAGCCTGCGCCCGCACCGGATCGTCGTCGGTGGTTGGCGGTCGCCGCAGCCGCCGTGCTGGTGGCCGGTGGCATCGCCGCCCTCGCGGTGAACATGTCGCGTGACCACACCCCGGTCGCCGGACCCGTCCCGAGCACCGGCACGCTGCTGACCGGTCAGGCCATGATCATCGACATGGGCGAGGGTCCGAAGATGGCCGTCACGCTGCGGACGTCGCTGCCGCCGCAGGGTGGCGACATCCCGCTCACCGGGTTCGACTGGTCGATGATCGACGACGAGCAGACCCTGAACGGCACCACCTGGAGCGATTCGTGGCAGCAGATCACCGGCACGTGGGACGGCACCACGTTCACGATCGCCGAGCCGCCGGTGCCCGTCCTGCTGAGCGTGTCCACCGGCAACCCGCCCGACCCCAACTGCCCGGAGAGCACCACTCAGGCAGCTGCCGACGCCGTCACCGCGCTCGACGTCACCGCGCTGCACCTCACCGAGTGGTATCCGCAGACCCGTGAAGGAGTGTGCGGGGTGCACGTGGGCGCCTGGTTCGACACACGGGAACTGCGCGATGCGCTCGACGTTGTGCGCGCCGCCGGCCACGAGGTGCAGGTGCAGTACGTGTTCAACCCGGTGCCCGCCAACACCACCGACACGACGACGCCTCGCTCCGATTCGGTGCCGTCTTCAGAGGATCTGAACCTCAACTGGTTCGTACTCGACCTCCCCGGCTTCACCTCCCAGCCCGACCGCAAGGAGGTGTGCTGCCCGCCCATGCCTGCGCCTGGACCGGCCACCACCATCGCGTGGGGCGACGTCAACGGCCTCGACCGAGGAGTGCTCCTGTTGACGGTGACCCCCAAGGTCGAGGGCGAGCCGCGGCTGGACTACTCGTGGGCCGGGATGACCGACGAACGCGCCGGTCAACTGATCAGCGAAGTGGTCCCCGGATCCGGGCTCCCGTACGTCCTCCCGTCGCAGTCGATGCGGTTCCTCGGCACCGGATTGGCGGGCTACAGCAACCTTCGCGGCCAGACCTGGGCGAACGGCGAAGGCATGGTGGACATCACGGTCGGCGACTATCGCGGCCAACTCGACGTGTTGACGACCGGCAGCGTCGAGGCCACGACCATCGCCGGGCAAGTCGCCTATCGCGTGAGGCGCAGCGGCGGCGACGCAGTGGTGTGGCAGACACCCGACGGTCGCTGGGCCACCGTGACCGTCGACGACCGCGGTCTGGTCGCGCGCGAGGACGAGATCTTTGCCGCCGTCAAGCCCGGGCCCATGTCGTCAGCACCGACCGACACCACGACGGCAAGCGGCACGGTCGACACCAAGCCGACCGAGACGATCGCGATCCCGGCTGACGACGTCGTCTACAGGGGGAACGTCGGGGGCATCATCGACAGCGGCGATGGTCGGGGGCCGATGCTCACGTTCTTCTGGCTGGACTCGTATCCGCCGCAGGGCGGCTCGATCCCCGTCGAAGGCTTCGACTGGGACATGGTCGACGGCGAGAAGACCGCGAGCGGCACCACCTGGCTCGACGACCCGCTCGGTGTGGTCGGCACGTTCGACGGCACGACGTTCACCCTCACCGAGCCACCGTCGCCGCAGTTCACCGTCACCGACGACGTGCTCACGTACGGCGCGGTCACGGAGGGCTGCTCCGACGTCGACATCGCGCCTGCACTGGCCGCTCTCCAGGCGTTGGACCACGTGGCCCTGGGCATCATCGAGAGCAGCGACTACCGATGGGACGGCCACTGCGGCGTGCAGCTCCGAGCGATGTTCGACTCGGAGGGGCTGCGCAACGCGATCGGGACGCTGGGCGACGACGTGATGGTGGGCATCGCGTTCCGCCCCGTCCAGCCCTGATCGAGCTCGCCGGCCCGGATCGAGCTCGCCGGCCCTGAGTCCGCGCGCGTTCACCAGGAACTTAAGTTCGCGCGGGCTTCGTGCGGGAGGGTCAGGCGCGGCGTAAGGCGTGGAGCTTGTCGCCGAGCTGCTCGCGCAGTTCGGGGTTGGTGACTCCCAGGCCCTCGGCCGGCGACAGTGCGAGCACACCGATCTTGCCCTCGTGCATGTTGTGGTGCACCTGGAACGCTGCCTCGCCGGTCTGTTCGAGGCTGAACACCTGGCTCATCACCGGGTGGATCATGCCCTTGCTGATCAGCCGGTTGGCCTCCCACGCCTCTTTGTAGTTGGCGAAGTGCGAGCCGACGAGCCGCTTCAGACGCATCCAGAAGTGGCGGTTGTCGAACTCCATCATAAAGCCACTGGTGGCCGCGCAGGTGACGACGGTGCCGCCGCGCTTGGCGACGTACATCGACGCCGCGAACGTGCTGCGGCCCGGGTGCTCGAACACGATGTCGGGGTCTTCGCCGCACAGGTCGCGGATGTCCTTGCCCAGACGACGCCACTCGCTCTCGTCGTGCGTGTGCGACTCTCCACCATCAGAATTTGGTTTCCAGAACTGGTAGCCGGCGGCGGCTCGGTCGATGATGTGTTCGACGCCCATGTTGCGCAGGATCTGTGCCTTCTCGGCGTTGCTGACCACGCACACGGGGATGCCGCCACCGTTGAGCACGTACTGGGTGGCGTAGGCGCCGATGCCGCCGGTGGCACCCCAGATGAGAACGACGTCGCCCTGCTTCATCTGTGCACCGTTGCGCGACACGAGCATGCGGTAGCTGGTGCTGTTGCACAGCGCGCTGACCGCCGCTTCCTCCCACGTGAGGTGGGCGGGCTTCGGCATCAGTTGGTTGGCCTTCACGACCGCGAGGTCCGCAAGACCACCGAAGTTCGTCTCGTACCCCCAGATGCGCTGGTTCGACGCCATCATCGAGTCGTCGTGCGCGCTCTGGTCCTGGTCGTCGACGTGGTTGCAGTGCACGGTGATGCGGTCGCCCGGCTTCCAGTTGCGCACCGCCGTGCCCACCTTCAGCACCACGCCCGAGGCGTCGCTGCCGACCACCTGGTACGGCTGGTCGTGGCGCTTGGCCCAACTGCTCTCGCGGGCGAGGCGGGCCATCGGGCCGAACGTGCTGATCGGCTCGAAGATGCTCGACCACACCGTGTTGAAGTTGATGCTGCTCGCCATGACGGCGATGTACACCTCGTCGGGCGCCAGCTCGGGCGTGGGCACCTCGCCGACATGCAGGCTCTGGCGAGGGTCCTTGTCGTTCGCGGCGACGCCCTTCCACATGTCCTGCTCGGACTTCAGCACGTGGACGGCGCGGTAGCTCTCGGGGATGACCAGATTCGCGAAATCCTCGCTGCTGGCGTCGGACTGGATGGCGTCGAGGACGTGCTGCATTCGTGCGAGGTTACTGACGGGTAGCAATCCGCGCCGAACCGACCGCCCCGATCTGCAACGGAGCGCGCCGCATGGCACCATGTCGGCCGTGAACCGAACCCCCCGACTCCTCCTTCTCCTCGGCGCGGCCACGCTCGCCCTCGCTGCATGCGGCGACGACAGCACCGGCGCGGGCGGACTGCCCGATGGCTGCGCACCTGCGGACGGCACCGCTGCGAAGACGCAGACCTTCACCGCGGCGCCGCCGATGTGCCTCGAGGACGGCAAGGCCTACACCGCGGTCGTCGAGACGACGCAGGGAACGCTGCACGTCGCGCTGCGCG
>JANMFL010000246.1:0-7704 GCA_031377945.1 Acidimicrobiaceae bacterium
TCTGGGACCTTGCTCATCATCGTGCCCAGCTGTCTGCGAGCGACGGTGGCCGTGTTTGTGGTCGTCATGCTCTCTCGTTTCTCGGGGTGGTGGCCTGCAACGTACGGAGGCGCGGGTCAACGCCGACGGGTGTGTCGTTCAACGCTCGGTAAACCAGCGTGTGGATGGCTGAAGGTGAGCGGACGGCCAGAACTCGTCTCGGTCGCTGGGTTCGCTGGTCGGGCTGCCGTACCGTTGGGTCGTGCCCGGTGAGCGGATCTTGATCGTCGAGGATGACGAACGCATCGGAGCGACGTTGCTGCGCGCTCTCGAGGGCAGTGGCTACGAGGCCCGGTGGGAGCCAACCGGGCGGGGCGCGTTGACCGCGGTGGTTGAGATTCGCCCGGATCTGGTGTTGTTGGATCTTGGGCTACCGGACATGGATGGGCTGGAGGTGTGCCGGGAGATCCATCGGGGTGATTCGACGATCGATGTGGTGATGCTCACTGCTCGCGACGAAGAACTCGATGTGGTGGTCGGCCTCGATGCCGGTGCAATCGACTACATCGCCAAGCCGTTCAAGCTCGCCGAGCTGCTGGCACGGCTGCGCGCGCAGTTCCGCCGGGCCGAACCCCGCACCGAGTCGCGAGCGACGGCTGGCGATCTGGTCATCGACGGCCACGCCCGACGCGCATGGCTTCGAGGCGACGAGTTGGTCCTGCGGGCCAAGGAGTTCGACCTGTTGGCGCGCCTGGTCGGTGATGCGGGCAACGCGGTGTCACGCGAGACGCTGATGGCTGATGTGTGGGACGAGCACTGGTTCGGCTCGACCAAGACCCTCGACTTTCACATCGCCGCGCTGCGCCGCAAGATCGATCCCGCCGACGGCGTCAGCCGGATCACGACCCTGCGTGGGGTCGGGTACCGATTCGAGTTGTCGTGAGGCGGCGGATCCTCGCGGCGATCCTGTCCGTGACCGCGGTGGCGATCGTGTTGTTCGGCGTCCCGTTGGCGCTCGTCGTTCAACGTTTCGTCGACGACGACGCCGCCCTGCGAGTCGAGCGCGCGGCCGTGCTGGCGTCGCGTCAGGTGCCGGCCGTTTTCGCGACGTGCAACGACCCTGTGGAGCTCCCGACGAACGGCGATGGGATCGTCCTCGCGCTGTACGACCACGCCGGCGTGCTGATCGCTGGGTCGGGGCCGACGGTCGCTGATGCTGTGACGACGGAGGCGCTCGGCAATCGGATCGCCGACGTCGAGCTCAGTGGCGCTCGGGTCGTCGCCGTTCCGGTCGCTGCTGACGAGCGGGTGATCGGCGTGATCCGGGCGGAGCAGTCCACCGCTGCCAGCGATGCGCGTACGCGCCGGATCGTCGCACTGCTCGCCGCGTTGGCCGTCGGTGTCCTGGTGATCGGGGCGGCGATCGGCTACGTGCTGGCCGGGCGGTTGGCACGACCGGTGAGGCGCCTCCGCGATGCGGCGGTCGATCTCGGCGACGGCGACTTCACGATCGATGTGCCTCGCAGCAGCGTCCCTGAGCTCGATCAGGCGGGCCAGGCAATGAACGCGACAGCGCGCCGACTCGATGACCTCGTGAGCCGGGAGCGTTCGTTCAGCGCCGATGCGTCGCATCAACTGCGAACCCCGATCGCCGGCCTGCGAGCTGCGATCGAAACCGAACTGGCCTTCCCGAGGGCTGATCACACGGAGGTACTTCACGAGGCGGTCAGCGACATCGACCGGCTGGAACGGACGATCACCGAGCTGCTCACCATCGCTCGAACCTCCGAGATCGCCACCGCTCCCGTTGTCCTGGCCGAGGTGTTCGCCGAGATCGAGGAGAACTGGCGGGGCCGGTTCGCCCGCGCAGACCGGCCGCTGACGATTGCTGCTGCTCGTTACGCGCCGACAGTGCGCGGCAGCTCCGCCGTGCTTCGTCACGCGCTCGATGTGCTGGTCGACAATGCCCTTCGACACGGTGCCGGCGAGGTGCGCATCGATCACACGGTCACCGAGACGACCGTCACGATCTCGGTCACCGACGAAGGGCCGGGGTTCAGCACCCCTGCGACGCTGGTTGAACCGGCGTCACCTGACGACGACATGTCCCTTCACGGGTTGGGTCTGCCCTTGGCGGGCCGGCTCGTCGAGGCGCTGCCTGGACGGTTGACCATCACCCGTGACGCACCCCACCCGCAGATCGACATCGTTCTTCAACGAACGCTTCCGCCCTCGGCGTGAACCGTCGTACGGCGCGCAGGAGGGGAGGATCGATGCGACCCTCCCCTCCTTGCATGTGACAACTGTCGAGCTGGGTTCAGCCGTTGGCGTCCTCGACGTCGGCCGCTTCGTTGGCGTCATCGGCGTCGGCAACACCGTCTCCGTTGTTGCCGGTCTCTTCGCCTTCGTTCTGATGGTCGACACCATCAGCCTCGTCGGAGCTGGAGGCCTCAGACCCCTCAGCAGCGTCGGGAGCCTCGGTGGCCTCGTCGGCTTGTGCGGCTGCGGGGCCGCCGTCGCACTCGGCGCCGGTGGCGGTGTCGATGCCGTTCTCACAGTTGACCCCGGTGTCGCCGGGAGCCTCGGGTGCCTCGTTGGTGTCCGGGGCTTCCTTCGCTGCCGGAGCGTCGGCTGCCGGGGTCGGAGCGACGATGGCGGGCGGGGCCGGGGCCGGGGCAGGGGTATTGCCGCTGCCACCGGCCGCGGCGGCGATGCCGGCGGCGCCGGCGAACAGGCCGAGTCCGATGATCGCGGTGGAGCTGGCCTTCTTCAATCGGGAGGTCATGGGAAGGGTCCTTTCGTGTTGCTCGGGTCGGGAGTTCCGTTCCGATGTGGCCAGGGTGCGCTTCGCAACCTTGAGCCGACCCGAAGCGACCTGAAGCGGTGCTTCGGCCAGGCTTCAGGTTCGGTCTGTCACGCTGTGGTCGTGAGGATCCTGGTGGTCGAGGACGACAAGCGGCTGGCGTCGACGTTGCGGCGCGGGTTGGAGGCCGAAGGCTTCGCGGTCGACAACGCCCTCGATGGCGAACAGGGCCTGTGGTTGGCGTCGGAGAACGCCTACGACGCGATCGTGCTCGACATCATGTTGCCGAAGGTGAACGGCTTCCAGGTCTGTGCCCGTCTGAGGGAGTTGGGCAACTGGACACCGATCCTGATGCTCACCGCCAAAGACGGCGATCTCGACGAGGCCGAAGCGCTCGACACCGGCGCCGATGACTACCTGACCAAGCCGTTCTCCTATGTGGTGCTCGTCGCGCACCTTCGGGCGCTGCTGCGACGCGGCGCAGCAGAGCGACCGGTGCAGCTGACAGTGGGCGATCTGGTCGTCGATCCTGCGACGCGGACGTGCAGTCGGGGCGGCCGCGTGATCGAGTTGACGACGAAGGAGTTCTCGATCGTGGAATTCCTCGCCCGCCGCAACGGCGAGGTCGTCTCCAAGGCCGATCTGCTCGAGCATGCCTGGGATTTCGCCTACGACGGTGATCCGAGCGTGATCGAGGTGCACATGTCGAACATCCGCCGCAAGATCGACAAGCCGTTCCGCGTGCACAGTCTTCGTACCGTTCGAGGTTCCGGCTACCGCCTCGTTCCTGATGGCCGCTGACCGAGTCCGGCGCCGGATCGGGCTCCGGTTGCGGGTCACCGCCGTCGCGGTCCTCACCGTCGGTGTCGCGCTCGCGGCCGCTGCGGTGTTGCTGGTCGGGTTGGTGCGCAGCCGGCTCGACACCGCCGCGACGACCGCCGCCACGCTGCGCGCTCGCGACGTCGCCGCACTGGCGGAGGCCGACGCCCTTCCCACGACGTTGGCGTTACCCGGCGAAGAGTCGGCGTTCGTGCAGGTCGTCGACAACACGGGCGCCGTGATCGCGTCGACCGGGAACATCGACGGCGAACCCGCCGTCTCGATGGCCAAGCCATCCGGCACGACGCCATTGGTGCTCACGATTCCGATCGATCCGCTCGACCAGGCCGACGCGATGCGGGTGATCGCGCTGAACGGTACGACGGATGCCGGCATGGTCACCGTGTACGCCGGCGAGAGCCTGGAGAACGCTGACGACACGACAGCCGCGGTCATCACCGTGCTCGCGATCGGTCTGCCGCTGCTCGTGGTCATCGTTGCCGCGGTCACGTGGTGGGCCGTCGGGCGGACATTGCGACCGGTACGACGGATCACGCGCACGATGGCCGACATCACCGCCAGCGACCTCCATCGCCGAGTACCGGTGCCCGAAACGCGCGACGAGATCGGTGAGCTGGCGGTCACCGTCAACGAGACCCTCGCCCGACTCGACAGCTCGGTCGAGCAGCAACGCCGCTTCGTTGCCGACGCCAGCCACGAAATGCGCGGACCACTTGCGGCGCTCCGTGCCGACCTGGAGATCTCCGTCACCCACCCCGAGCGGACCACATGGCACGACGTCGCCCGGGACACCCTCAGCGACGTCGAACGACTCCAACACCTCACCGAAGATCTGTTGCTCCTCGCTCGGCTCGACTCCAATCGGCAACGTCCACACCAACAGGTCGACCTCGCCGAGATCGCCGCCGACGCAGCCGGCGGGATCCGCCGCAATGACGTCGACGTGACCGTGCTCGGTGCCGACTCGTCCGCGATCGTCGACGGTGATCCCGAACAGTTGCACCGCATGATGCGCAACCTCGTGCACAACGCCGAGGATCACGCCGCGCACCGCATCACCATCACCCTGGCGAAGCAGGCGGCGACGGTTCAGCTGCAGGTCGCCGACGACGGGCCCGGCGTCCCAGCCGAGGTACGCGACATCGTCTTCGAACGGTTCGTGCGCGTCGACACCGCACGCACCCGCGACACCGGCGGTACCGGACTCGGTCTCGCGATCGTGGCCGACGTCGTCGCCAGCCATCACGGCTCGATCACCGTCACCGACAGCGATCCACACGGCGCGACCTTCACTGTCGAACTACCCGCCCACCAGCCGACCTGACACGCCCCGCTCCGACGGCCGCTGACGAGGCGCCAGTTCTGGCCGTGTTCTGGCCGAGGGCCGCCCGGGCGCTGGCAGGCCCTTCCGTACCGTCGCTCTCATGAGAACCGACGTGCAGGAGGACCTGTGAACAGTCCAGTCATCGAACTACGAGGGCTCAGCCACCGCTACGACACCGACCCGGTGTTGCGTGACATCGACCTGACGATCGAGGCCGGGGAGATCTTCGGATTCCTCGGCCACAACGGCGCCGGCAAGACCACCGCGATCAACATCATCACCACTCTGATCGAACCCACCTCCGGCACCGCCAAGGTGTGCGGGTACGACGTCGTCACCGAACGACGCGACGTCACACGCTGCATCGGGTACCTGCCCGCCGAGGTCCGCATGTACGGCCACATGACCGCCGCGGAAAACCTGGAGTTCTTCGCCAAGCTCTCCGGCGTCACCGAGCCCCGCAAGGCCGTTGCCGAAACTCTCGACTACCTCGACTGCGCGGAACTTGCCAACAAGCGGGTCGGATCGTTCTCCACCGGAATGCGCCAACGGATCGGGATCGCCCAAGCCATCGTCCACCGCCCGAAGGTGCTGTTCCTCGACGAACCCACCTCAGGACTCGACCCGCTCGGCGTCCGCCAGTTGCGTGCCACAATCCTGCGGCTCAACGGCGACCTCGGGATGACGGTGTTCATGAACACCCATCTGCTCAGCGAAGTGTCCAAGGTGTGCACGACCATCGGTGTCCTCAACCACGGCGAACTGATCTACAAGGACTCGATCGAGGAGACCACCCGCCGATTCCCCGACGAAGCCTCCCTCGAGGACATCTACGTCCGCATGGAGACATCGTCGTGATCGCCACCATCGCAGCGCACCAGGTGCTGTCGCTGCGGCGCCAACGGGTGTTCCTCGCCTTGTTGGCCACCCTGCTGACGATGACCGCCCTCGCCGGGGTGCTCGGCTGGTCCAGCCACCACACGATCGTCCGGGTCTACGACGAAGCCGTCAAGCTCCTCGCGTCCACCGGCAAACCTGCACCGCCGAACCCGTTCCTGCTCAAGCCAACCCTGTCGTTGCTGTCGAACATGGTCGTCTACATCCCGCTCATCGGCGCCCTGCTCGCTCTCATCCTCGGGCACTTGAGCATCGTCGACGACGAAACCAACGGCACCGGCCGGCTGGTGTTCTCCCGCCAGGTCACCCGCACCAGCTACGTGCTCGGCAAGATCGCCAGCGCCGCCGCCGTCCTCGCCGTCGTTCTTACCGCCAGCCTGCTCGTCAGCGTCGCCTCGCTGCTCGTCGTCAACCACACCATCGCCGCCGGCGACTTCGGACGCCTCGGGCTGTTCTACGCCCTGTCATGGCTGTACCTGATGGTGTTCGCGCTGATCGGCATGGTCACCGTGCTGATGACACGGCGCCGATCGATCGCGCTGCTGTCAGCGATGGGGGCGTGGCTGGTGATCACGTTCGTGATCCCCCAGTTCACCTCCGGACTGCGCCCCACCCAATCACTCAACCCGATCACCGACCCAGCCAGCACCTCACAGACCTTCTTCAAGATCACCTCCACGCTGCGGTCCTACTCCGTCGTCGAGCAATACAAACAAGCCAGCGGGCAGATCCTCCAGACCGCGACCGCCGAGTCGGTCGGGCAGACCATCCAACGGATCCTGCCGATCGCCGGACTCGTGATCGTCCTCGCGCTGGTCACCGTCCGCCTCGTGCAACGCCACGACTTCTCCAGGAGCGCCAACAGTGAGTGACTCGACCAACCGCATCATCACCCTCGCCCGCCACGAATACCGCTCCGCCGTGCGCAGCCGGATCCTGATCGTCCTGCTCGGCATCCTCGTCACCGTCACCGCGGTCTCCGTGTACATCGCCTCGGTCGACTACGCCAGCAAACTCGCCGACTACCAGTCCTACGTCAACGCTGCGACGAACAGCGGGCTCGACCACATCGCCCCTTCACCGCTGGCTGCACTGTCGTTGCTGCGAGGCGCAATGGAGTACCTCGAGATCATCGGCGCCGTCATCGCCATCGCCCTCGGCTACCTCACCGTCTCCCGAGAACGCACCAACCGGACCCTGCCACTGATCCGCTCACGACCCGTCACCTCCGGCGAACTCGCCACCGGCAGCCTCCTCGGAGCAGTCGGAGTGATCGCCACACTCGTCGCGGTCACCGCCGTCGTCGGCATCGTCTGCGTCGGCACCATCGGCCATGACTGGATCAACGCCACCCAAGCCCTCAAGCTGTTCCTCGGCTACCTCTCCGCAATCGTCTACATGGGCGCCTTCTACTGCCTCGGCGCGATCGCCACCGCCAAATCACGAGTCGCCGCCAACGGGCTGATGATCGCCCTCGGGATCTGGCTCATCGTCGTGCTCGTCCTTCCCCAGATCGGCGACACCATGGACGCCGACAACCAGATCCCCGGCGGGCTGTTCAAAGCACTCGGTCTCGGCCACGACGGCGAAGTGCAGATCCTCACCCACTTCACCACCTACGAACGCATCCGCACCTGGACCGAAGAAGCATCGCTCGCCAAACACTTCGAACGCTTCTCGTTCGCGATGACCGACGTCAAGGAGCGCTACCGCCCCTTCAGCCTCCCGTGGCTGCTCGGACAGACACGCAACGACATCGGGTGGCTCATCGCCTACTCCGCTGCCCTCTACGCCGGCCTGCGCCGCACCTTCCGCACCCAACCGACCATCCCCCAAGGAGGAACACAATGAACCCCACCAC
>JANMFL010000248.1:0-7104 GCA_031377945.1 Acidimicrobiaceae bacterium
GCGGGATCGACAGGACGGCGGCATAGTTGGAGACGCCGACGAGGCGCGCGGTCGAGGGATCGCCGAGCGCGGTAGCGGCATTCGTGGGAGTAGTTCCAGCGCGGGCGTCACTTCGACGCCGCCGATGACGGCGGGGAGTACTCCAGTGCTTGGAGGAGCGCGTCGTCGTGCTGTGGAAAAAGGTGGCCGTAGCGGTCGAGAACGACGGAGACGCTGGTGTGGCCGGCGCGCACGGCGATCTGTTTCGGGTTGGCACCCGCGGCGATCCACAGGGCGATGGCGGTGTGGCGCAGATCGTGCATACGCAGCGGGGTGAGTCCTGCTTCCTCGACCGCCGGGGTCCAGTAGCGGCGTCGCAGGAGCCCGGGTCGCACGGCGTAGCCCTCGGCTGACTGGAACACGAGCGCGTCTCGGTCGAGTGGTTGGCTGGCGATCTGGGCGACTTCGTCGGCGACGAACGCGGGCAGACCGACCTTGCGGACGGCGGCTTTGGTTTTGGGTGGCCCGAAGCTGATCTGGCCGGCGAGATCGGTGAGTGTTTCGGTGATGGTGATCTGTCGGCGCAACAGGTCGACTCGTTTCCATCGCAGCGCGAGGAGCTCGCCGAGTCGGAAGCCGCTGTAGCCGGCGACGAGCACGAAGGCGCGATATCGCGGATCGATGGTGTCGGCGAGGTGGCGTAGCTCGTCGGCGGTGAGGAATCGCATCTCCTCGCGTTCGACCTTCGGGAGTGGGAGTCGTTCGACAGGGTTGGCGGCGATCAGCCGGTCCTCGAGCGCGGCGCGCATCAGCTTGTTGAACACCTGGACGGCCTTGATCGTCGTCGCGGGTGCGAGCCCCGACCGATCGGGGTCGGACAGCCCGGCGACCCACTCGCGCAGGCTCGTGCGATCGACGCGGGCGAGTGGCACTGCGCCGAAGGTCGGCGCGATGTGGTTGTGGAACGTGGCTTCGTCGCGCAGTCGCGTGGAGGGGCGCAGGTTGGTAACGGTCGGCCACCACCGCGAGTGCCACTCGCTGACGGTCATGCGGCCCAGGCGCGGGTCGACGAAGGAGCCTTGGTCGATGTCGACCTCGACGAGGTGCGCGTACCGCTCGGCGTCACGTCGGCGGGCGAACTGCTTGGTGCGTTCGCTGCCGTCCGCGGCGCGGAAACGAACGAGGTATGCCTGCTGTCCGTTGGACAGCTTGCGGACCCGAATGGACGCCATTCCGACATGGGTACTCCCGTGCCAAGTCCGCGTCAAGTCCGCGCGCCAGTGAACACAGGGCAACACGGGGCGGCACCGAAATGCGCGAACTACCTGCTCAGACGGCATGCGACAGCACGAGGCAACACAGGGCAACACCGCTCTTTCGCTCTGATAAGGATGAGGTCCACAGTTCGATTCTGTGTAGCCCCACCAGGAAACACCACGTTGACGGTCACAAGGCCCCCGCAAGGGGGCCTTCGTCGTCCTCGAGTCCGCGTCAGGTCCGCGTACGAAACTCGCCGCACTTCGACGTCACCGCCAATGGAAGAAGGTGACCTCGATGCCGCTGGGATCGGTGACGGTCACGTTGCGGTGTCCCCACGGCTGGTCGGTCGGCGGTCGAACGACGTGGATGCCGGCAGCGACCATCTTCTGGTGCATGGCATCGGCGTCGTCGACCTGCACCCCGAGGGCGATGCCGGTGACCGGGCTGGGATCGGCCAGTTCGATGAACTCGATGCGCGCCGCGTCGCCGTAGCCGAAGATGCGACCTCGCCCCTGATGCTCATCGGCAGGCCACTCGCGGGTGACCGGACAACCGAGCAGGTCGCCCCAGAACCCACAGGCCTGGTCGAAGTGGTCGGTGCGACGGACGATACGGAGCTCCATGTCGTGCATCGTGGCACAGCACGCCCAGCGACGCGGATGCGTCGGGACCCGGCCGCCGCAGCGATGTTGGTACGCTCCGGGCGTGATGAAGACCATTCGGCGAGCCCTCGTCGCACTGTCGCTCGCGGGCACCATCGCCGGGGTGCTGCGCTTGCGTGGCAAGGGTGGTGTTCCGCCGCAGGCGGGCGGTTGGCGCGAAGTGAGCGTCCCACCGAAGTGAGCGAACCCGCAGCAGTGAGCGAGTCGGCACCGATCGTCGGTGTGATCGGGTGCGGGGTCACCGGCAGCCGCGTGGTGGCGCACCTGGTGCACCTCGGGTACCGGGTCGCGGCGTTCGACGTGTTGCGTGGCAACGCGGTGTCGTGCACCCGCCCGCGGGGTGGGGTGGTGGTCGAGCGTGTCACCGACCTCGCGGCGTGCGACCTGGTGATGCTGTGCCTGCCGGCACCGCACGCCGAGTTGGCCGCCCAGTTCCTGCGCGATGGAACACCGGTGGTCAGCCTCGGTGACGACCTCGACGACCTGCGCGTCATGCTCGGTCTCACCGACCTCACCCGTCGCCACGGCACCGCGATGATCATCGGCGCCGGCATGGCGCCGGGTCTGTCCGGCTTGATCGCGCGGTACCTCGCCGACCAGTTGGCGGTCGTCGACGAGTTGCACGTCGCCATTCACGGCACCGCAGGCCCGGCATGCGCTCGTCAGCACCACGATGCGCTCGGCGGCACCGCACTCGGGTGGCACCACGACATGTGGATCGAGCCGCCCGGTGGCAGCGGCCGCGACCTGGTGTGGTTCCCCGAGCCGGTCGAGGCGCACGACTGCTACCGCGCCGCATTGGGCGACCCGCTGTTGCTGCACGAGGCGTTCCCGTCGGCATCGCGAATCTCGGCGCGCGTCTCGGCGACCCGGCGAGACCGGATGACGTCGCGGCTGCCGATGCTCACGCCTCCTCACGCCACCGGCGACACCGGCGCCGTGCGTGTGGAGGTTCGCGGAGCCGACGAGCGCGGCGGGCGGGTGACGCTCATCGCCGGCGCGGCCGCGCGCACGGCCGATCTCACTGCGGCGGTGGCTGCGGCCGCGGCCAGCCGGATGCTCGAGCAGGGCGTCGAGCCGGGCGTGCACACCACCGGGTGCGCAACGGTGTCGTCGCTCGAGTTGTTGCATCACGCCACGATGCTGGGCGTCAGGGTGCAGGAGTTCACCGGGGTGGCCAGAGCTACCGGCTGGTAACTTGTGGACATGGCTCGTCGCACCCGCTCACGGATGGTGCTGCCGTGGTTGCCGCCCAGTCACACGATGGTGCTCCAGGGCCGCGGCGAGATGTTCTACCGGCATCACCAGCACGCGGACCCGAACGCTCCCACGTTGTTGCTGCTGCACGGCTGGACCGCCAGTGCCGACCTGCAGTTCTTCACCGCCTACGAGACCCTTGCCGCGGACTACTCGTTCGTCGCCGTCGATCACCGCGGTCACGGTCGCGGGCTGCGCAGTCCGGCCGACTTCGAGTTGCACGACGCGGCCGACGACGCAGCGCTGCTGCTCGAACAGTTGGGCATCACGCAGGTCGTCACCGTCGGGTACTCGATGGGCGGGCCGATCAGCCTGCTGTTCGCCCGTCGTCACCCCGAACTGGTGCGGGGCATGGTGATGCAGGCAACGGCGCTCGAGTGGCGCGCCGCGTGGTGGGAGCGGGCGCAGTGGAAGGGTGTCGGTGTGCTCGGGGCGCTGCTGCGTTCGCGTGTGTACCAGCGCTGGATCCGCCACGGCATCCGTCGGCTGTTGGGTGCAGGTCACCCGATGGAGCCGTTCGTGCCCTGGGTGGCCAGCGAGGTGCACCGCAACGACATCGGCTCCATCGTGCAGGCCGGTCGGTCGCTGGGGCGCTACGACGCGTCGGCGTGGGCGTGCCATCTCGGCAAGCCGGCCGGTTCGCTCATCACGACCCGCGACCATCTGGTGTGGCCGCGCAAGCAGTACGCCTTGGCCGCAGCGCTGCAGGCCCACGTGGTCGAGATCGCCGACGACCACCTGGCCTCGTGGACGTCGCCCGATGATTTCGCCAAGGCGACCCTGCAACTGGTGCAGCACGTCGTGCGCGAATCCACCCCGCCCACCTGACCGACTGACCCGGAACCTGCCCTGAGGCGTGTTCGCGGCGTTCACCAGGAACTTAAGTTCGCGGCGTGCTGGTCAGGACTGGTCGTCTGGAGTGGTCTTCTGGACGCGGGCCTCGAGCTCGTCGAGGCGGGCCGTCATGCGCTCGACCGCGGCCGTGAGTCGTTCGAAGTGGTCTTCCAGGTCGTCGGTGGTGGGCACGTCGCCCAACGACAGGCGGACGCTGGCGATCTCGCGCGCGAGGAACTCGGTGTCGGCCTGGGTGCGCTCGGCCACTTTGCGATCGGTGTCGACCGTGGTGCGGTCGCGCTGTTCCTGCCGGTTCTGGGCGAGCAGGATGAGCGGCGCGGCGTAGGCCGCCTGCAGGGACAGCAGCAGGGTGAGGCCGACGAACTGCCACTCGTCGAAGCGGAACTCGCCGGGTCCGACCGAGTTCCAGAGCACCCAACCGATGCAGAAGACGCTTTGATAGACGAGGTACCGGGCCGTGCCCAGGTAGCGGGCGATGCTCTCGCTGAACTGGCCGAACGCGTCGGGGTCGTAGTGGACGCCGAGCCGACGGTTCTGGCGGGGGGTGGTGAGGTCTTCGCGGCGCTTCATCGCGACACCGACCCTGTGTTCACCCGCCTGCGCTGGCGCCATCCGGTGGGCAGCGTGCGGTCGAGGACGTCGTCGACCGTGATCGCGCCGAGCAAACGACCCGCTTCGTCGCACACACCGACCGACAACAGGTTGTAGCTGGCGAGCCGTTCGGCGACCTCGCGCTCGAGGATGTCGGGCGTGACGGTGGGCTCGAGTTCGACGATGCGACCGAGCTCCATTGCCGGCGGCTCGCGCAGCAGCCGCTGGAAGTGGACGACACCGAGGTAGGTGCCGGTGGGCGGCTTGTACGGCGGCTGCACGACGAACACCTGGGCGGCGATGCTGACCAGCCACTCGGGGTCGCGGATCTCGGCCAGTGCCTCGGCGACGGTGGAGGTGGCGCCGAGGATGACGATGTCGGGCGTCATCAGCGAACCGGCCGTGCCCTCCTCGTACGACAGCAGCCGGCGCATGACGTCGGCGTCTTCCTCGTCCATCGCGGCGAGCACTCGGGTGCGCTGCTCGCCCGGCATCTCGGCGAGGAGGTCGGCGAGGTCGTCGTACTCCATCTCCTCGAGCACGTTGACGAGGCGTTCGGTGTCGAGCCCTTCGATGATGCGCAACTGCTCGGCCTCGGGCAGTTCCTCCAACAGGTCTGCCAGGCGTTCGTCGTCCATCGCCTCGGCGAGCAGCTTGCGCTGCGCCAGCGGCAGGGCGCGCACGACACCGGCGACGTCGCTGGGGTGCATGTCGCGCAGACGGGCTGCTTCGGCGGCCATCTCGCCGCCGGCCGCCGTGGCGAACAGCGTCGGCAGTTCCGTGACGTCGACCAGGCGGTAACTGGGCCGCCGGCGCATGATGCTGCGCCGGGCGAGACGCACTTTGGTGGGCTCCCACCAGTGCTGCTTGCCGTCGGTGGCGGGACGCAGGGCGACATCGCTGACGGTCTCGTCGCCGAGCTTCTTGTCGATGATGTCGCGCCCGACGAGGATCTCGCCGGCCTTCGGCTTGAACGGGTTCAGATCGACGTCCCAGCTGCGCAGGCGGGCACCGTCGCTGTCGAGCGTGCCGACGCGGCCGGCGTTGACGAAGATGCGCCGACGTTGGCTGGTGGCGACGAAGCCGAGCACCCGCGGCGGGCCACCCTTCGCGCCGGGGATGACGACGATGTCCTCGACGCGGCCGATGACGGCGCCCCCGGCGTCGAGCAGCGGCAAGCGCATGATGCGGAATGCGTAGATCAGGTCGCCTGCCATGTGGCAAGGCTACCCCTCACCTGCGGTGATGGCGTGGCGACTTCCCGGGCGGTGGCCGCGTCGGGGACCACACCGATGCCGATGCCGATGCCGATGCCGATGTCGTGGTGCCGCACCGACCGGGCAGCTCGGTGCAAGTGGTTGGGCGCGCTTCGTCCCAGATTCGGGACGTTCCGCGCACAGGGGCGCGAAGTGACCCAGATTTGGGACCTTTCGCGCCCAATGGATGGTCCCGCTCCGTCGGCGGGCCGTCGTGGCCGCGCCTGCTCACCCGGCGGGCGCCACGGCGACGGCGGTGTCCCAGAACGCGACACCGCCACCCCAGTCGGTAGCCGCGTCGCTGGTGAGCGAGTTCGCGACCGGGGCGTCGGGTCCACCGTGGTGCTGCCCCCACCAACCCCATGGCACCGCGACCACGCCGGGTCGCACACGGGGCGTGATGCGCACCGGCAACTCCAGTGCGGCTCGGTGGTTCCACACGCGCGCCATGTCACCCTCGGCAAGGCCCAGTTGCGTGGCGTCGTCGGCGCACAGCTCGAGTGCCGGCTGCGGCTCGAGCGGGCCGTGCTGGGGCAGATGCGAGTAGCTGCTGTTCAGGAACCGCATCTGCTGCTTCGGGGTGAGCAATGCGAACGGGAACTCTGCCGAAGGGGCTTCGACAGGCGTGAGGTACGTGGGGAGCGCCGGGAAGCCGAGCGCGGCCATCGTGTCGCTGCGCAGTTCCAGCTTCCCGCTGGGGGTGGGGAAGCCGCCATTGGCCCAGGGCCGGCGGTCGGCGGGGAACGGCGTGTCGACGAACCCGTCGCGGCGCAGCGTGTCGATGTCGACACTCGGCAGACAGGCGCGCAGCACGGTGAGGTCGTCCTCGAACAGAGCGGGCTCGGTGAAGCCCATCGCCGCAGCGAGGCGGCGGTGCAGTTCGCTGTTGCTGACGGCTTCGCCGAGCGGCTCGATGGCGGCCTCGTTCCAGCCGAGGTGCAGGCTGCCCCACGACGTCACCGCGTCGGTTGCCTCGATCTGCGTGGTGGCGGGCAGCACGATGTCGGCGTAGCGCGCCGTGTCGGTGAGGAACTGATCGTGCACCACGGTGAACAGGTCGTCGCGTTCCAGGCCCTTGCGCACCAACTCTGTGTTGGGCACCGAGACCATCGCGTTGACGGCGATCATGACGATGCCGTACAGCGGTTCTTCGGTGTCGGTGAGGTGCCGCCCCAGGTGGGCCATCTGCAGGCTGCGCGGCTCGCGGCCGTTGAGCAGGTCGGGGCGGGCCAGCGCGGCGAAGT
>JANMFL010000282.1:0-4384 GCA_031377945.1 Acidimicrobiaceae bacterium
GACACCCCTCACCTAGAGTCGCTGTCGATGAAGCTCCTCCTGCTCGACGGCAACTCGCTCACGTATCGGGCGTTCTTCGCGCTGCCCACCGACATGGCAACCGCTTCGGGGCAGGTCACCAATGCCGTGTTCGGCTTCACGTCGATGTTCATCTACATGGTCAAGGACCAACAGCCTGACGCGGTGCTCGTCACCTTCGACCGTCCTGAGCCCACGTTCCGGCACGAGGCCAACCCGCTGTACAAGGCGCAGCGCGAGGCGTCGCCCGACATCCACCGCCAGCAGATGGGCCTGGTACGCGAGGTGCTCGCTGCGCTGAACATCACGGTCATCGACCTGGCGGGCTGGGAGGCCGACGACATCATCGCCACGGTGGCCGAGCGGGCGAAGATGCTCGGCCACGATGTCGTCATCGTCACCGGCGACCGCGACAGCTACCAGCTGGTCAGCGACCCGCACGTCAAGGTGCTCTACAACAAGCGCGGCGTCAGCGACTATGCGCTGTACGACGAAGCGGGCATCAAGGACAAGACCGGGGTCACCCCCGACATCTACCCCCAGTACGCGGCACTGCGTGGCGACCCCAGCGACAACCTCGAGGGTGTGCCCGGGGTGGGCGAGAAGACGGCCGCCAAGCTGCTCAACCAGTACGGCAGTCTCGAAGGAATCTTCGCCCACACCGCCGAGCAGACGCCCAAGTTGCGCGCCAACCTCGAAGAGTTCGCCGATCGTGCCAGGGCCAACTTCGAGCTCATGACGCTGCGCCGCGACGCCCCCATCGACGTCGACTTCGAGACACTCGGCGTGCAGGCCGACGACGCCGAGCTGCAGCGCCTGTTCGACTTCCTCGAGTTCAAGGCGCTCTACGACCGCATGTACGAGGCGCTCGCCGTGTTCGGCAACTCCGCGCCGGCCGGCGTGTCCACCGCTGAAGTGCTCGAAGCCGAGGTCACCGAGGTCGCATCGCCGGCCGAGGCCGCCGCGCTGGTGGCCGCGCAGCACACGCTCGACGCGGTGGCCGCGTGGGAAGGCGACCCCGGGCGCAGCCAGGTGGCCGGGCTCGCCGTCGTCACCGACCCGTCCGTCGGCGACGTGGCGTGGTTCCCGGCCGCGGTGGCCCGCGATCCGCAGGTCATCGCTGCAGTGGCCGCACACACCGGGCTGCGCAGCCACAACGCGAAGTCGCTCATGCGCTGGATGCTCGACCAGGGCAGTGCCGTGCCACACCTGCGCCTCGACACGGCGATCGCCGCGTACCTCATCGACCCCGCCGACACCCGCTATGCATTGCGCGACCTGGTGGCCCGATACACGGCGTACCAGTTGGCCGAAGAGGGGCCCGCCGCGTCGGGGCAGCTCGACTTCGACGGCGCCGCCGACGCTCGCCAGATCGCCTGCCGCGAGGCGCTCGCCGTGGCCCACCTCGCCGCGTCGCTCGAACACGCGCTCGAACATCAGGGCATGAACCACCTGTACGCCACCATCGAGAACCCGCTGGTGAAGGTGCTGGCCAAGATGGAGCACGTCGGCATCGCCGTCGACGTCGCTGAACTCACCGCACTGAATCAGAAACTCACGTCCGAGGTCGAACGCCTCGGCGCCGAACTGCAGGCGATCGTCGGCCGTCCGTTCAACATCAACTCGCCGGTGCAGCTGCGCGAGATCCTCTACACCGAACGTGGGCTGGCCCCGGGCAAGAAGACCAAGACCGGTTTCAGCACCGACGCGGCGACGCTGGAGAAGCTGCGCGACCAGTGGCCCGAGTTCATCGACCCGCTGCTCGCGTACCGCGAAGTCGAGAAGCTGCGCGGCACCTACGGCACCGGGCTGCTCGCGGAAGTGGCGTCCGACGGGCGCATCCACGCGACGTTCAACCAGACCGTGGCCCGTACGGGTCGTCTGTCCAGCGACCAGCCGAACCTGCACAACATCCCCGTGCGCAGCGAAGAGGGCCGCCAGTTCCGTAAGGCGTTCATTCCCGCGCCGGGCTGCGAGCTGCTCGTGGCCGACTACAACCAGATCGAGCTGCGCTGTATCGCGCATCTCGCCCAGGACCCGGGCCTCATCGAGGCGTTCACGAGCGGCACCGACATCCACAACGCGACCGCGGCGCGGGTGTTCGGGGTCGAGTCCGGCGCCGTCACCATCGAGCAGCGGTCCAAGGCGAAGATGGTCAGCTACGGCCTGGCCTACGGCATGGAGGCCTACGGCCTCGCGCAGCGGTTGGGCATCGCCGTCGACGAGGCCTCGGTCATCCTCGACGCCTACTTCGTCGCGTTCCCGAACGTGAAGGACTACATGGAACGCACGGTGGTCGAGGCGCGCATGCGTGGGTACACCGAGACGCTGTTCGGCCGTCGTCGGCCAATCCCCGAGCTGTCGAACAGCAACTTCCGCATCCGCCAGGCCGGCGAACGGCAGGCGATGAACGCCGGTATCCAAGGTCTCGCCGCCGACATCTTCAAGGTCGCACTGGTTCGCATCGACCAAGCGCTCGACGAAGCCGGCGTCGCCAGCCGCCTCGTGCTGCAGGTCCACGACGAGGTGCTGGTCGAGGTGCCCCACGACGAACACGATCAGGTGGGGCCGCTGGTGCTCGACCTCATGCGTGGCGCGGCCGAGCTCGATGTGCCCCTCGAGGTGAACGCCGCCTGGGGCGCCACCTGGGCCGCCGGCAAGTAGCCCCCAACCGGGTCGATTGGGCGCGAAAGATCCCACATCTGGGACATTCCCCACCCGTGGGCGCGCAGTGACCCGAATTCGGGCCGTTTCGCGCCCAACTGGCCGGGCAGACTGGGGCCGTGAACGGGAGTGAACAGGGCGAGAGCAGTCGAGCCGAGGCGCCAGAGAATGATCGCGTCAGCCCCGACCACCAGCATTGGTTCGAGCCGATCGCCGACCATCTCGGGTCGGCGTACCTGCGCTACTCGTTCACCAAGGGCACCGTGCAAGAGGTCGACTTCCTGGTCGACCACCTTGGTCTCGCGCCGGGCATGCGGGTGCTCGACGTGGGGTGCGGACCTGGTCGGCACGCCCACGAGCTGGCCCGCCGGGGCGTCACGGTGCACGGCATCGACATCGCCCAGCGATTCGTCGACCTGGCCATCGAGCACGCCCCGTCCGACGCAGGCGGGCGGGCGACGTTCGATCGGCTCGATGCCCGCGACCTCCTCGACACCGCGCACTGGCATGGCTCGTTCGACGCGGTCGTGTGCCTGTGCCAGGGCGCGTTCGGCCTGATGACGGCGAACGGCGACGACGAACGCGTGCTGGGGGGTATGGCTCGCTGCCTACGTTCTGGCGGTCTGCTGGCCCTGAGCGCGTTCAACGCCTACTTCGCCGTGAAGTACTTCGTCGGCGAGGGTGAGGGTCGATCCACGTTCGACGCCGACACGGGCGTGAACCACGAGCACACCGAGGTGCGCAGCGAGACCGGCGAGGCGACAACGGTCGACCTGTGGACCGGTTGCTACACCCCCCGCGAGCTGCGGCTGCTGTGCCGGGCGGCCGGTCTGGACCTACGTTCGGTGTACAGCGTGGAACCGGGCCGTTACGAGGTAGCGACGCCCACGGTGGAGACGGCTGAATTCCTGGTCGTCGCCGCGCGTGCCTGATGCCACGACGGAACATCGCTGATAACCTCTCCAGGTCCGGAATCCGCCGGATCTTCAGTGTTCCTGTCCGAAAGCGATCGTCCTTTGTCCGATACTCAGACCCCCTCCGCCACCAGTGCCTACGGCACGTTCGATGAAGAGGGCAACTACACCCCCCGCGAGATCGTGTCCGACGATCTCGGCATGTCATTCGCCGAAGCCATTTCCGGCACCATGGTCGACGTCGAGGACGGTCAGCTCGTCCACGGCATCGTGGTGAAGGTCGACAAGGACGAAGTACTGCTCGACATCGGCTACAAGAGCGAGGGCGTGATCCTGTCGCGCGAGCTCAGCATCCGCAACGACGTCGACCCGCATGACATCGTCAAGCTCGGCGAGCAGATCGAAGCCCTCGTCCTCACCAAGGAGGACAAGGAAGGTCGCCTGCTGCTGTCCAAGAAGCGCGCACAGTACGAGCGGGCGTGGGGCACCCTCGAGAAGATCAAGGAAGCCGATGGCATGGTCGAAGGTCTCGTCATCGAAGTCGTCAAGGGCGGCCTCATCGTCGACATCGGCCTGCGCGGCTTCCTGCCCGCATCGCTGGTCGAGCTGCGCCGTGTGCGCGACCTCGTGCCGTACGTCGGCAAGATCGTCCAGGCCAAGATCATCGAGCTCGACAAGAACCGCAACAACGTGGTGCTCAGCCGTCGGGCATTCCTGGAAGAGACGCAGAAGGAAAGCCGCGACAGCTTCCTCACCAACCTCAAGCCGGGCGAGATCCGCGAGGGTGT
>JANMFL010000290.1:0-1836 GCA_031377945.1 Acidimicrobiaceae bacterium
CGCGTTCGGCGTGCTCGATGGCGGAGGTGATCTCGTGGCGAAGTTCGAGCAGCTCTCGTAGCGGACCGCCGTCGAGGAGGCCGGGTCGGTGGGGCTTGGTGTCGTTGAGTTCGTCGCGTCGGGCGTGGGCGGGTTCGTCGATCCAGTCGGTGGCGACGCTCTGGGCGAAGACGTCGTGGGCGGTCTGCTCGCCGGTGGTGACGATGAAGGCTTCGTTGGTATCGGTGCCGCGAGTCATCGGCACGTAGAGGTTGCGGACGTCGGTTGCCCGGTCCATGTAGAGGATCCCGTGCTGGACGGTGCGGCCCTGGGCGGCGATGCCGGTGCGGGCGTAGGCCAGCTCGACGTGCTCGGCAACGTAGCCGGAGGGCAGGCGGACCGTGCCGTTGCGTCCAGTGGCGGTGAGCGTCCCGTCGGGGTGGACGGTGTCGATGGTCCAGGTGGCGCGGTTGCGGACCATGTCGCCGCTGTCGGTCGCGAGCCGGCGGTCGTTGTGGCGGGTGGCGATCTCGTCGCCGACATGCAGCGCGTACGGGCCAACCTTCACCGTTGGCCCGTTGGGGTCGATCTCGCCGGCGCGGATGCGGGTCAGCTGGCAGCGTTCGTTGAGACGTTCGGTGGCGTCGTTGGTCGGCGCCATCAGCAACTGCGACCTGCCGCCCTGGCGTAGCTCCCACCATCGGGCGACGCACGCTCGTTCCATCTGGGTTTGGGTGCCGCCGTGGAGACGGCCGTTGTTCTTGTAGTCGTCGGCGACGTCGACGTCACCACGGCGCAGCCGGAGACTGGCGTCGCGTTCCCATTCGTTGTCGAAGCGGTGGACGCGGTCGAGCTCGATCGCCCCGAAGGTGTTCACGAGGAGTCCGAACATGCCACCGCGGCCGACAGCGGAGAACTGCAACGGGTCACCGACGAGCGCGACGCGCCAGCCCTTGATGTCGGCAAGGTCCGCCAACTCCGCAAGCTTGGCGGTTGGCATCATCCCGGCCTCGTCGACGATCACGGTCGCTCCGACCGGAAGGTCGTAGCGGTGATCGGGTGGCCGGGTGAGCCGGTGCTCGATGAGCAGCTTGTCGAGCGTGTCCGCGATGACACCGGCTTCCAGGTGGAGCACCTCGGCCGCGGTCGCTGACGGCGCAACACCGAACACCGCCCGACCGTCGCCACGCAGCTGCTCGACCGCCGGGGCGAGTGCGGTCGTCTTGCCGGTCCCAGCAGGCCCGACGACGAGCACGAGGTCGTCATAACCGGCGACCGCCGAAGCGGCTGCGGCCTGGGCGACATTCATGGCGACGGCACTGCGCGACGCGGCCGCGGGTTCGTCGGCGCCGTCGTAGGCGAGGCGCCGGTCGGCCCACGCGATCAGGCCGTCCTCCTGGTCGATGATCGCCTGGGTGGTCAACGCCCGGTCGAGCAGCGACTCGGACACCGGGCGACCGTCACGACGCAACAGCGCATCCGACGGGACCGGTCGCGAGATCTCGATGCACCGGCTGGCGGTGATGTCGTCGACGACCCGGTCGAGCCACTCGACCAGCCGTCCAGCGCCGAGCGCTGTCTCGGTCGGGATGGCGGCACCCAGCTCTCGGTGCAACTCGGTCGGTCGCCACGACGACTGCCTCTCGCTCATCGCAGCCATCGCCCGATCCACGATCGACGCAGCAGTCGCACTATCAATGCCGTGCCTGACGGCGACCTGTTCGACGGCGTTGATGACGATTCGTGACGGTTCGTACCCGAGCTGGCGGACCTGTTCGACCCATTGAGCGTGCAGGACATCGGCATCGAGCGAGTGAGCCTTGGCTGGGCGGCTGTCGATCGCGGCCTCGCGCTCGA
>JANMFL010000336.1:0-6074 GCA_031377945.1 Acidimicrobiaceae bacterium
GCCACGCGTGACCGAACCAAGGTGTCCCAGCCGTGCTCAGCGAATTCGAATGACTGCCCAATGTGAACGGATTCTCGGCTCCGTTCTGCATGTCGATCACGACGCCGTCGAGCCGGCTGTAGCCCTCTGCGACACACACCAGACGACCACCGACGACCTGACATCCGGGATCATCACGGGTGACGGGTGGACTGGTCGCCTCGCGCGTCGAGGACCACCGCTTCGTACTGGCGTCGAACGTGGCGAACCGAATGGCTCCGCCATCAGCGCTTGCCAGCACGAACATGTCCGGAGCCAGCACGTCGAGCGAGGCGGGAACCACGCCGTTCGGCGCGGTCAGGGCTCCATCGAACCGCGAATCCGGCGATGCCACAGTGGTCCACGTGTCGGCGGATTCCTCGTACCACAGCCATTCGTCCTGCGCGTGCACAAGCACTCCGTTGGGTGACACGGCCACCAGTCCGCCGCCCTCGGGGCCGCCGATGACCGCCGGAGGGGTTGCCCGACTTCGCCACTCATTCGCCTTCGGGTCGAACGAGAAGACGCTGCCGGTCGAATCCGCCGTCAGCACCTCCGACCCTGTCCACGCTGTGTGCGTGGGATCGCTCAGCGCCGCTGGCGGCGGCGACAGCGTCTGCCAGGTGTTGAGCATCACGTCATACGCATGAGCCGTGGCTGTTTGCGTGGAGACGCCTCGGAAACCAAGGACGACGACCTCCGCGCCGGTCCACGTCGCGCTGAAGATGATGTTCGGCGGATCGACAGGCGCCGAGAGCGCGCGCCAGGTGCCCGGCTCTCCGATCGGGAGGGGCACGATCGGCACGGTCGGGACGGGCGTCCGATCGACGGGCTCCCCGTGCTGGTCCAGACGGTCACGCAGCGCCACCCAGCCCACGACGAGGAGTGCCAGGATCGCGACGGTCCCGGTCGCCACTCGCGCCATGGCACGGCCGCGCACGGCGCGCTCCAGGTCGTCGATCGCAGACTCGGGCGGTGGCGTCCGCAACTCTGCACCCGCACGCCGTCCGAGCGCCTCGAACGCGGCGACCTCGTCCACCTCGGGGTCGTCCACGAAGTCAGTCATCGGACCCACCTCGCATCGACCGCATCACCACACGCCGAGCTGCCGAGAGGTCGGAGCGCACCGTGCCCTCCGGAACGCCGAGCACCTCGGCGATCTCCACACTCGTCATGCCCCCGGCGAAGTACAGCGCCACGACGCTCCGCGGACGTTCCGGCAATGCGCGCACGAGCGACCAGAAGGCGATGACGTCGTCAGACGGAGGCAACGCGACCGGCTCGCGTCGACTGAACGTTGCCAGGAATCGCCGTTCGGTGGCACGGCGTCGAAGTCGAGAGCGACACGCGTTGACCAGTACGTGATGACACCAGGCACCGGGACGCTCCATCGCCGAGATCCGGTTCCATCGCACGAACGCCTTGACCATCGTGTCCTGCACGAGATCGGGCGCACCGTCCCGATCCCCTGTGATCGCGGCCGCGACCGCGACGAGACCCGAGTACTCTGACCGGTACACGGTCTCGAAGACCCAGACAGGCCGGTCCCCCTCCACCCGTACAGTCTCGTCCTCCAGCAGGTGCGCCTGCGACGACGACACGTTCACGTGATTTCCCTCATGCACCTCCACACGCATGAGCGACCGATTCCGTTGGAGATTCTCCCGAACTCAGGTTCTGCGGACTGAATCCCACGCCGCTCGGTAGGCGGCGGCCAGTGAGGCGACCGTGTCGTGAGCGTTCAGGCCACTGGGGTTGGGCAGCACCCACAGCTCGGCTCCCCCGAGCGTCTCGTCCTGCTTGCCGGCGACGGCCTTCGGGCGGGCGAACGCTTGCCGGTAGGCCGTGAGGCCGAGGACGGCGACCACCTTCGGGCGCAACTGCGCCACCTTGTGCTCGAGCGCCTCCGCGCCGACGCGCAACTCGGGCAGGGTGAGCTCGTCGGCACGCGCGCTGGCAGTGGGCACAATGTTGGTGATGCCGATGCCCTGGCCGAGCACCATCTCGGTGTCGGCGGGTGTCATGCCGTCGCTAGCATCAACCAGCCGCGGTGTGATCCCCGCAGCATGCAGCGCCGGCCAGAACCGATTGCCGCGACGAGCGAAGTGGGCACCCACCGCAGCAGTCCACAGTCCGGGATTGATACCGACGAACAGAAGACGGACTCGCTGGTCGACGAGGTCGTCGACCAGCGCACCGTGGTACGCCTGCAATTCAGCGCGTGTGAAGCGCGCCATCACATCAGTCTCGGGCAGCCTCGTGTCGTCAGCTGACGACTTCGGAGATCTGCATCACCGGCGTGATGTTCGTGTAGTTGGCCACGTCGGCCATGATGTCGCCCGTCTTCGGCGAGCCCATGGCCGCGCCGAGCGCCTCCATCGAGTCGAAGTACACGTGGACTGCAGCAGCGTTCGGCTGGCCGTCGAGACCCTTGTCGATCTCGCTCTTGAGCGGACTCCACGCGTCGACGAGCATCGGCACGTGGCTGGCCTTGTAGTAGTCGTGATCGAAGGTGGTGCCTTCGCCGTTGGGATAGAGAACGCTGACTTTGATCATGACTTCGCAGGGTAGGGCGCGGACTCGCCGGTGATCGACTCGTAGAGACGGTCGATGCTCGGCCGGGTGACAAGGGTGTACGTGTCGGCGATGGCGGTTTCGCGGTGCGCCTTCTGCGCCTCGAGGCGCTCGGGGTCGAACACGACCTCCATGAACGCGGCCTTGCTGGGGAACACGTTGAAGCGGATCTGATCCCACTCGCGACCATCTCCGAGGATGGTGCCCTCGACCTGGGTCCACGCAGCGAGGCGAACGCCGTTCGGCACGGCGATCTTCGCAGCGTGGTCGGTGTAGGTGGCCATCTCGTCGCGACGCTCGTCGACGTTGAACTTGATGACGTGGATGACCACCACGTAGTCGTCCTCCGCGGTCGGCGGGTGCGGGACTTGGTCCCACGTGGGCGCGCCCTCGGGCAACTCGGGGATGGGCATCGGCAGGCAACCGCACACGATGGTCTCGGCCATGCCCGCTTCCTTGTGGTGGTGCAGCTCCTTGAAGTCGGGGCGCTGCTGCATCTCGAGGAACGCCTTGCGCGACGGGTACTTGACGATGCCGACGCGATCCCACTTCGGGGTGTCGTTGAGGAACTGCGTGTCGACGTCGGCAAGGAACACGGGGCGGGCACCGATGGCCTTCAACGGCACGAGCGGCGCGTACCGGTCGTCGGCCTCCTTGCCGCTGATGTCGCTGTCGCGCCCATCGGTGTAGTCGGCCTTCTCGCGGTACTTCATGAGGTTGACCATCCAGATGGGGCCGTCGTCCTCGGGCGCCATCGTGAACATCTTCATGCCGTACTCACGGTTGACCTGCCCGTACCGCACACCCTGTCCTGCCCTTTGCTCACCTGACACTTGCTCACCTGACACTTGCCCACCTGACACTTGCCCGGCCATGGCTCCCCCTCTGGATCTCGCTCGAAGAATTGACAGTGAGTATGACATAGGTTGCGAGGCTCGGAGAACCCCGTCACACCCTTTGCGTACCGTCGCCTCATGACGACTGCACTCGCCTCCTCCCTCGTCCGCTCACTCGCCGACTCCGACGCCGACTCCGACGCCGACGATCTCCCGATCGAGCAACTCGAGGCCACCATCTGGCAGGGGGCGGCGAACCTCACCGCAGCCGAGCACGACTGGCTCCTCGCCGTCGCCGAGTTCGACCGACGACGCGGCTGGGAACGGTGGGCGGTGAGCTGTTGCGCCAACTGGCTCAGCTGGCAGGTGGGGCTCGACCTGCGAGCCGCTCGCGAGAAGGTGCGCGTGGCGCATGCGCTGGTCGAGTTCCCCGTCATCGCCCGCGCCATGGCCGATGGCACGCTGTCGTACAGCAAGGTGCGCGCCATCACCCGCATCGCCACCGAAGCCACTCAACAGGCGTTGATCGAGATGGCGCTGGCCGGCACCACCAACCAAATCGAGCGACTGGTGTCCGCGTACCGTCGTGCGGCACCACACCCCGACGACCGCGAGGCTGCGCACTGGGCCCAGCGCGGCATGTGGCACGAAGTGCAACCCGACGGTTCGGTGATCATCTCCTTGCGCCTGCCACCCGAGCAGGCCACCTCATTCCTGTCGTCGGCCGAGATGTTCGCACCGCCATCCGAGGAGCTCGCCGACGGCAGCCGCGAATCTCGTGCCGCCCGGCGCGCCGACGGGGCGGTGGCCATGGCCGCGGCCGCCCACGCGGCCGAGACGGAGGGCCGTTCCAGTTCCTCCCCGCACTACTTGGTCACGCTGCACGCCGACATCGAGTCGTTCGACAGCGACAATGAAGGCGGGCAGTGCGACATCGAAGGCCACGGCGACGCCTGCGAGCTGCCCATCGGCATCGCGTCGGCCACGGCCCGGCGAATCCTGTGCGACAGCGACGTGCAGATCGTGGTTCGCCGCAACGGGAAGGTCATCAGCGTGTCCGACCGTTCGTCGCTGGTCACCGGCAAGCAGCGTCGGCTCGTGCTCGCCCGCGACCGCTGCTGCCAGTTCCCCGGCTGTGGCCGCCGAGCGGGTGTCGACGTGCACCACCTGCACCACAGGGCCCGCAAGGGCACCAACGACCTCTCCAACCTCACGGTGTTGTGCCGCTTCCACCACCATCGACTGCACGAGCAGGGCTGGAACGTGCGGCGCGTTGCGGCCGGGCTCGAATTCGTCCGCCCCGACGGCACCGTGGTGACGGCTCAGCAGCCCGTCGTCTCCGGCAGTGCCACGTCCGTGCGTGCCAAGCGACGTTCGGCCGACGACGGCCGCAGTCAGTGGATGGGCGACCGCCTCGATCTCGGCTTCGCGTTCGAGATGTTGGCCAGCCACGAACGATCTGGCAGTTGGCAGCCGCGCACTCCCTAGGGACCGCAACACTCCCTGGGGACCGCAACACTTCCCAGGGACCGGGCACTCCCTGAGGAGTGCGTCAGTCGTGGAGCACGATGCCCGACGGGTGCACCAGGTTGTGCAGATGCTCCACACGGATCTCGTACACCGCACGGTGCTCGCGAGGCGTCACATGGTCGACGGTGCGCGCATGGCCGGCCGAGAACAACGACGTGCCAGGCAGAAGGTCCTCCGCCGGCAGCCAATCCCCCGACGGTCCCAGGAACAGTTGTCCCGGCGAGCAATGGACCGCCGTCCCGTCGTCCAGCGTGACGGTCACGGTCGCTGCGTCGCCATCGAGTCGGCGCGCCATGGTGACCTTCACGTGACGCACGTTGCCGTCCACATCGAGCGCATCGGTGCGAGTCTGCACACCGCGGTGCTGCCGCTCGACCACGTCAGCGACGGTGACGCTGATGCCCGAACCCAGGTCGAGGCGGGTGTCGCCGGCCACGAACCCGCCCGTGTGGTCGGTCGGCGTGGGGTCCATGCGGAAGGTCACGTGGGACAGACTTTCACAGGCCGCTGATACCCTGTCGGGGCAAGGATCAACCAAGGGGCTGACAGGTTTCGACGTCAGAGTTCCTGGGCGAGCGTGCGACCCGAGTTGCTCAGACTCGCTAAACGGGGCAACCAAAAGAATTGCCAACGAGCAGTTCGCTCTCGCCGCCTGATTCTCAGGTGAGCGAAGAGACATCGTGACCAGAAATGGCGCACGGGGCCGATCCACCGCAGCCCGGCAACAGAAGCGGGGGATGACAGCTGGAAAGACCGCTGACGTCGGGAAAGACCGATGACGATTCGGAAAGACGATTCGTGGGCCGCCGAGTGATCGACGGCCAGCCGACCCGCCGGTCTCCCTGCGTCAGGGAGTGAGTCGGGAATGGTCGTAGCGCGGGCGTTCAGCGCCTGATGGACGGGGGTTCGATTCCCCCCAGCTCCACAAGACATAACACCACGTAGATGGTCCTTTCTGAGGTCTTCAGACGGGGCCAATCTACCGGATTTCTACCGCTCCGGCGAGCACCACGCCGAGGGCGCCAAATTTGCCCGCGATTTGGCTAAGAGATCAGATCGGCTTCGGTCCCGTGGTGCCAGGGTCGGCTGACAGAGGCCAGAGTGGTGCACGGGTGA
>JANMFL010000353.1:0-3266 GCA_031377945.1 Acidimicrobiaceae bacterium
GCCCTCGGGGTTCTCGGTGCTGCGCACGATGGCGTTGTAGGCATCGCGTACGGTCGACTCCGCAGTTGCCGCCGCGGTGCCGCAATCCACTCGTTCCGAGCCGTACAGCACGTCGCTGGCGCTCTGCAGCCAGGCATGTGCGTTGGCGTGGTCGCGGTCGATGCGCGAGGCGTAGATGGTGGTCCGCAACGTCACCATGCCGGCCACTGCCAGGGTGCCGGTCAGCACGATCGCCATCAGCGTCTCCACCAGGGTCATGCCCGCGTCGTGCGTGCTGCCCGGTGCGAGACGAGCGGCATTTGAGCATTCGTCGTTCGCCTTCACATCCGAACATCGGCGACCCGGATGGCCCGCTTGAGGGCAGAAATCACCGGTCAGGGGTACCGCGCCAGCCTGATCTCGGCAAACGCTTGCCCGAATCGTTTCAGCACGAACTGAGCGTTTCGATGTTTTCCAGGGGGCGGAAGCGGTGGGCGGCCGGCGCGACGGCCGATGTCCAGCGTCCGGCGTCCGGCGTCCGGCGTCCGATGTCGGCAGAGCACCTGGGTGGAAAACGGCGAACGCCGGGCCCGAAGGCCCGGCGTTCGAGTTCGTGTGAACTGCGTTGTTGGTCAGCTGCAGCCGGTGGTGTTGCCGGTCTGGGCAACGACGACGCCAGAGCCGTTGATGTCCATGTTCGGCGACACGTCACGCAGGAAGCCGGCGGTGACGAGGTTTGCCTCGCTCGGGACGCCAGCGGCGGTGCCCTTCTGTGCGTAGTACGCCTCGATGGCGACCTCGAGGGTCTTCTTGTCCGAGGCGCAGGTGCTCGCACGGCCCTGATCGGTGATGCCACGCACGGCGAACACCGTGACGGTGGCGAGGATGCCGAGGATGACGATCACGATCAGCAATTCGACGAGCGTGAAGCCTTTGTCAGTCTTGTTGGTCTTCATGGTGTGGGTTTTCCTCCCGCTAAGTGGTCTTCTCCAACGCCGTTCCGACCATGCAGTCGCACGAACGCATTGGATTCATCGGATGGTCCTCGGCGGACCTGAAGCGCGAAATTGAGAAATTTCCCAAGTCCAGAGAATCGAGCTGCGAGGCGCTGTCTCGGTAGAACTGAGCGGCCACCTCAAGAGGCGATCCGATTCCTCAAGAAGGCAGAAAGGTGGGCCGATGAGTTGCGTGGACCTCGTTGGCGTCGAGGAAACCAGGGCTACAGAAGTGGGAGCACGATGTTCGGGCGTAACGACAAGCAGAACGATTGGATGGCACCGGAGGCCGCAATGGCCGAGCCGTTCCTCGACCCCGACGACACGCACACGGTGCAGTCGGTGACGGTCGAATTGCGCGATCGCATCACCCGCGTCGAACAGCAGGTGATGGCGCAGTACACCGCAACCGCCGCCTACGCCACGCTCGCCCAGCAGGGTGCCGAGAACGCACGCGCCGAGGCTCGTGCCGACCTGGATCGCAGTCAGTCGATGATCATCGGTCTCGTCGACCGCCTTCGCTCGGAGACGATGAACCGCATCGACGGCATGGAAGCCCGCCCGGGTCTGCCGAGCACGTCGCTCGCCCTCGACGCCGCCGCCCGCCTGGCCATGCTCGAGGACCGGATGACGTCGATGATCGGTGCGCTCGAGGCCTGCGTGAAGGAGAACATCCTGCTGCGTCAACAGGTCGACGAACTGCTGCAGGCGAAGATGCTGCACGACGGTTGGCTGGTCGCCAGCGGTGGTGCGTCAGAACTGTCGCTGCGCTAGCCACTCGGTACGGTGGCGGGCGTGAGTGCCACGCCCCCGTCCATCCGTCTGCGTTCCAACCGTGAACGCTCGTTGCTGCGCCGCCACCCGTGGGTGTTCAGCGGTGCCATCGATCGGGTCGATGGCTCGCCCGCGCCGGGCGACACCGTGCTCGTGCGCTCGTCCGACGGGACATCGCTCGGTTGGGGCGCCTACAGCCCCGAATCGCAGATCCGGGCGCGCATGTGGACGTTCGAGCCCGACGAACATGTCGACGACGCGTTCGTCGCCGCGCGAGTGGCCGCGGCCGCCGCACGGCGCGCTCCGCTGCTCGGCGGCGAGACCGACTCGGCGCGGCTGCTGTTCAGCGAAGCCGACGGCGTGCCCGGTCTGGTGGCCGACCGCTACGGCGACACCGTGGTCTGCCAGTTCACGACCGCAGGCGCCGACGCGTGGCGCGACGTGCTGGCCGACGCACTCGCCGCGTTGCCGGGCGTGGCGTGCGTGTACGAGCGCAGCGATGCCGACGTGCGCGAGCGCGAGGGCTTGGGCGAACGCACCGGCCTGTTGCGAGGCAGCGAGCCGTCACCCGACCTGGTCGCCCACGAGCCCGGCTTCCGTTTCGCGGTCGATGTTGCGGGCGGCCACAAGACGGGCTTCTACCTCGACCAGCGCGACGCACGCGGCGCCATCGCCGAGATGGCGTCCGGCCGTCGCGTGCTGAACGTGTTCGCCTACACCGGCGCGTTCAGCGTCATCGCTGCGGCCCGTGGCGCGACGAGCGTGTTGTCCATCGACTCGTCGGGCCCGGCGCTTGCCACCGCGGCACGCAACGCCGACCTGAACGCGGTCGACATCGGCGAGCTGATGGAGGCCGATGCGTTCACCGCGCTGCGCGGCCTGCGCGACCGCGCCAAGCAGTACGACCTGATCTGCCTCGACCCGCCGAAGCTGGCCAACAGCGAGCAGCAGCTCGACAAGGCCACCCGCGCCTACAAGGACCTCAACCTGTTGGCGGTGAAGCTGCTCGCCCCGGGTGGCCTGCTGATGACGTGGTCGTGCAGCGGCGCGATGAGCATGGACCTGTTCCAGAAGGTGGTGGCCGGTGCAGCGCTCGACGCGAAGCGCGACGTCCGCATCATCGGCCGCCTGCACCAGCCCAGCGACCACCCCGTGCCGCTCCCCTTCCCCGAGGCCGAATACCTGAAGGGCATGATTCTCCAGGCCACCTGAGGACTCGAGCCCGCCCCGACCCGGCCTCATCCGCGCGAACTTAAGTTCCTGGTGAACACCCGTGAGCCTCCTCGCTCGAACTCGAGTGCTGCGGGGTCGGCTCAGTGGGCGCCGGGGTTCTCCTGGACCAGTTCGATCAGCGTGCCGAAGCTGCCCTTGGGGTGGATGAAGGCCACGGTCGTGCCACGGCTGCCCGGGCGGGGCGCCTTGTCGATGGCCGTCGCGCCGGCGGCGAGCATGCTGTCGAGCGCCACCTGACAGTCGGCGACGCAGTAGCCAATGTGGTGAAGGCCCTCGCCGCGCTTC
>JANMFL010000363.1:0-14028 GCA_031377945.1 Acidimicrobiaceae bacterium
GGCCGTACATGCCTCGGCGAGGGTCTGCCCACCGCCGCAGCAGTAGTCGAGCCCCAGGCGTTCGAACTCGCGGGCGAGGCCCGGCTGTCCGTCGACCAGTTCGGCCAACGTCGTGGTCACTTCGATCTGCATCGTCATTGCTTCCTCCATATCGAGAACGGCATCATCGAGAACGGCATCACACTTCGTACGGTGACCGATCGGTCACCACGACACTCCGGCCGCCGTGATCACCACGACACCGAAACCAACCGCCATTTGCCGCATCCCCAGCCGCTTCGCGGGAATGGGCGGTTGCCGAACCCAGATCGCCTGCACCACCGCAAGCGCTGCGACGGCGAGCGCGCCAGCCCACAGGCGATGGTCGGCGATCACGGACGACACGGCCAGCGCCAGAGCGCCCACTTGGGCGAGGTCGCTGTGCCACACGGCCGCTTCACCACGACGCAGCCGAAAGATCTGCACGCGAACGAAGGGAACGGCACCAACCACCCGAGCGGCGAGCACCAGCCACAGGCCGACGGCGAGTCGAGCGGACTCGCCACCTGCGAGCGCGATCGACGCCGCTACTGCAGCGATGCCCACCGCGCCGCAGAGCTCGGGCACCAATCGACGGCCGCGGCTGCGTACCTCGAACCACAGCTCGACGGCCACGAACGGGATCGCGACCACCACCGGAACGAACCACGACCACCCAGCGCCCCACACGGCGACCACCACCGCGGCGGCGATGATGGCAAGTTCGGCAATGGCGACTCGCAGCGCGAGACCCGAGCGTGGCAGCCAGCGGACGCGCCGGCGATCGACGACGACCAACTTCAGCGGCGTGCGCACGAGGAAGGCGCCGAACGCCGCAACGCCGAGCGCGACGCCGCCCACCGACCACGCCACCAGCAGCCCCAGCAGCACTGGCTCGAGGGTCAACCCCCAGCCGCCGTGTTCGCTGGGCACCGCGACGGCGCGCCACATGGCCCGATCGCCGGACGGTGACGCGGTCTGCACCGTTGCCATCACGTGCCACCCGTTCCGGCCGCGGCCATCGTCGTGGCGTTCAGTACCTGCAGCAGCTCCCGGCGCGCGCGGCCCCACGCCTCGTGCAGCACGCACGGCTCCTGTGCCTGGCACGCTCGATCGGCGACCACGCAGCGCCCGGCGTCGGTCGCACCGTCGACGGCTTCGATCACCTGCAGCACACTGACGTCGACGAGTGCGACCACGGCGCGGTAACCACCCGTGGGGCCGGGGTCCGATCGGACCCATCCGGCCTTCACGAGCGGGCCGACGATCTGCGGCACGAACGCCACCGTGGTCTCGAGTGCCTCGGCCAGTTCCGATGCCTTCACCCGGCCGGATTCGGACCCGAGCAGGGCCAGGGCACGGATGGCCAGCTCGGCCCGGCGGGTGATCTCCAGTCGCATAGTACAAGACTCATGGATTTCCACCCAGCCGGCCAGGGACCAAAGTCCCGATTGGGCGCGGTCGAAGTGGGCGCGGTCAGAGCGTGCCGGCGTCGAGGCGGCCGAGCACCTCGACCGCCCGCTCGCGCACGGCCGGAAGGTCGGCCAACTGCCGCATCGCCGCGAGCGGACGCGCCATGCGGTGGTTGCCCGCCAGCGCCGGTTCGTTGCGGGCGAGGAAGTCCCAGTACAGCGTGGTGAACGGGCAGGCGCCGTCGCCCGTTCGCCGACGAGGGTCGAACCGGCAACCGCGACACGAGTCGCCCATCTTGTGCAGGTACGCGCCGCCCGATGCGTACGGCTTGGTCGACATGCGGCCGCCGTCGGCGAACAGCGCCATGCCCACGACGTTGGGCAGCATCACCCATTCGGCGCCGTCGACGAAGTTCACCCGCATCCATTCGCTCATCGCCCACGGGTCCACACCGGACGTGAGCGCGAGGTTGCCCAGCACCATCAGCCGTTCGATGTGGTGGGCATAGCCGTGATCGTGCAGGTGCCCCACGACGCTCGCGACGCAGGCCATGTCGGTGGTCGCGTCGCCGGTGAACGCCGGCGGAACCGGACGTCGTGCGTCGAGGTGGTTGAGGTCGCGGTAGCCGGGCATCCACAGCCAGTAGACGCCCCAGACGTACTCACGCCATCCGATGACCTGGCGGATGAAACCCTCGGCCGAGGCAATCGGCACCAGGCCGGCGCGGAACACGGAGACGACCGCATCGACCACCTCGCCCGGATGCAGCAGGCCGATGTTCATCGACGACGCGAGCACCGAGTGCGCCAACTTCCACTCCGCGGCGAGCATCGCGTCCTCGTGAGGACCGAACGCGGCGAGTCCGGTCGACACGAACTCGGCGAGCCGCAGCAGCGCCTGGGCACGGGTGACCGGCCAGGTCCCGTCGGGCTCGGCACCGGTGAGGTCCGACGGCATGCGCGCCAACACGGCCCGGTCGATGTCGTCGAGATCGAACCGGGTGATGCCGGGCCAACTGCGGCCGTCGCGCGGCGGCGGCTCACGGTTCTCCTGATCGAAGTTCCAGCGACCGCCGACGGGTTGCGGACCGTCGCCGGCGTCGTCCATCAGCACACCGAGCCGAAGGCGCTGCCAGCGGTAGAAGTCCTCCATCGTCAGTCGCCGACGGTCTGCCGCCCAACGAGCGAAGTCGGAGTAGTGGCACAGGAAATGGTCGTTGGGGACGAGCACGATCCCCCACCGCTCCATCCGCTGACGAGCTTCCCAACGATTCGGCTCCATCGCCACGACGTCGCTCGGGGCGAACGACGCCACGTGGGCGGCGAGCCCATCGCGCAACGTCGGAGCGAGTCGATGGTCGACCTCGAAACCCTCTTCGCGCAACTCGGCAGCGAAATGCGCCATCGCCGACAGCACCAGATGCAGCCGCTGGCGATGCCACCGGGCCGAGTCCACCAGTGCCCGGCTCTCGACGAGCAGCACCCGACAGTCACCGGGCGATCGACCGCGCAATGCACCGTGGTGCCGGTCGAGTTGGTCACCCAGCACCCACACCGTGGGGAGCGCGTCGGCCACCGACGTCATCATGAGAACGCGCTGCTGGGCAAGTCGGTCACCCCGTGCTCCACCGCATCGCACAGGACGGCCGCGACCGCCGCAGGCGCCAGTCCCACGGGAAGACGCGGCGCTCGACCCTCGATCGCCCGCCCGGCGAGCCCGGTCTCGGTGTGCGGCGGACGGGCGTCGATGACGCGAATCGAACGCCGCCTCGCCTCGCGAGCGACCGCCTGGTCGAACGAACGGACCGCCGCCTTCGACGCCCCGTACGCAGCCATGCCGGGCACGTTGGACTCGGCGATGACGCCCGACACGTTCAGCAGCACACCACCCGGCTGCAGCGCCGGCAGGGCTGCCATTGCGACCATGATCGGCACGAACGTGTTCGTCAGGAACAGTTCCTCCATGGTGTCGACCGACAGTTCCTCGAGCGTGCCGAACGCCACCACGCCGACGGCGTTGATGACGACGTCGACACGGCCGTGCGCGGCGACCGCAGCAGCGACTGCCGCGTGGCACGCCTCGGGTGACCGCAGGTCGAGGACGTGCCGGCTGCCCTCGACGGGCAACGCGGCGAGCGCGTCAGCGCGACGGCCGACGAGCGTGAGCACCGCGCCTCGACGCGCCATCTCCGTCGCGACCGCGCCGCCGATCCCGCCGGTGGCACCGAGCACGAGGACCGAAGCGCCCATGAGCGACACGGCCGAGGGGTCGGGGTTCTGTGCAGCAGCATCCGTCATGCCGCATGGCTACCTCGCCCGGGTACTCCGGTCCAGTCCTGACCCGCAGGAGGCGCCACCCTTCGGCGGCGGTTAGCTTTCGAAGCATGAGCCGCGTCGTCGTCATCGGGGCCGGCCTCGCCGGCCTCAGTGCTGCCCGGATCCTCGACGGCGAGCACGACGTGATCGTGGTCGACAAAGGCCGCGGGCCCGGCGGCCGTATGGCCACGCGGCGCATCGGCGATGCCACGCTCGACCATGGCGCACAGTTCTTCACCACGCACACCGCCGAGTTCCGCGAGGTCGTGCAGGGCTGGCACGACGACGGACTGGCGCAGCGTTGGTTCGACGGTCAGGTGGGACCCACCGGGGTCGACGGCGCCGACGGTCATCCCCGTTACCGCGGTGTGCCGACGATGAATCAGGTGGCACGCCATCTCGCCGAAGGACTCGACGTCCGGACCTCCACCCAGGTGACGGCTGTTCGTCCAGCCGACACGCACTGGATCGTGTCGACCGATGGGGAAGATCTTCCTGCCGATGCCGTGCTGCTGACGGCACCCGTGCCCCAGTCGCTGGCGCTGCTCGACACCGGAGGCACCGTGCTCGACGCCGACGACCGCGCCGCGCTGGAACGCGTCGAGTACGACCCGTGCATCGCCGTGCTCGCGGTGCTCGACGCTCCCCCGGGGCTGCCGTTCCCCGGTGCGGTGCGCTTCGCCGACGGCCCGATCGACTGGATGGCCGACAACCAGCAGAAGGGCACCTCCAACGTCCCGGCCGTCACCATCCACCTGTCGGCCGCGTTCAGCCGGACGCACTGGGAGACACCCGACAACGACGTGATCGCCGTCGCGCTCGGGGCCGCCGGACTGTCGGGTCACGCCGTGCCGGACGGGGTGCAGGTGCATCGGTGGCGATACGCGAAGCCGGTCGTGTCGCACGCCGAGCGCAGCTTGCGCGCCCGCGGCGACCTCGCCCTGGTGTTCGCCGGCGACGCCTTCGGCGGGGCAGCTGTCGAAGGTGCCGTGTTGTCCGGGCGTGCCGCTGCCCGACACCAGATGTGAGCGCGACTGACTAGGTTCGGCGGCGTGATCGCACCACTCAGCACGTCGTACGCCGATGCTCGAACCGCGTTCCTCGACGCGGCGGCCATCGCCGGAGCACGCATCGAGTCGCACCGACACCCGCTGCAGGGTCTGGAGGGCGAAGACCTGTTCGTCGACGTGGCCGAGGTCGGTCCTGCCGACGCCGACGACGTCGTCCTCATCGTCTCGGGCACCCACGGCGTGGAGGGCTACTGCGGGTCGGCCCTGCAGCGCGAGCACCTCTCCACCCTCGGCGCTGTCGGCGTCAGCTCCGGCAGTCCGACCCTCGTGTTCGTCCACGCATTGAACCCCTACGGCTTCTCGTGGGTTCGCCGCGTCAACGAGGACAACATCGACCTCAACCGCAACTTCATCGACTGGTCGCAACCGCCGCCGCAGAACCGCGAGTATGCAGCGCTGGCCGACCTGCTGACGCCGACGTCGTGGAGTGCCGACGAGCAGGAGCGGACACTGCTCGGGCTGATGGGCCTTCTGGAGGAGTACGGCCTCGAGCGGCTGCAAGCGATCATCAGCGGCGGCCAGTACGACCACCCCACCGGACTGTTTCATGGTGGCAGCGGTCCGGCGTGGTCGCACCGGTGGCTGCGCGACTGGAGCGCGGCGCGTTTCACCCACGTCCGTCGGCTCGCGATCGTCGACCTCCACACCGGGCTCGGCCCCTGGTCGCACGGCGAGCTGATCAGCAGTGAACGCCCCGACAGCCCCGGGTTCCGTCGCCAGGCCGAGTGGTGGAACGGCGTCACGTCTATCTACGGCGGCAGCGTGTCGGCACCGGTGGAGGGCGACTGGGTGGCCGCCGCACCGCAGTTCGCACCACACGCCGAGGTCACCGGCATCACCATCGAGTACGGCACGGTCGACCCGATCACCGTGCTCCAGTCGCTTCGCGCCGATGCAGTGCTGCATGCGCACGGCGACCCCACGGCGCCGGAGGCGGCGGCCATCCGGGCGCAGGTGCGAGCCGCGTTCCTCGACGACGATCCGGCGTGGCTCGACGCACTGTGGCCCACCTACCGGTCGGTGTTCACCGCCGCAGTGGAGCGGCTCGGCTGACATGGCACTGACCGTCGCTGCGCAGAAGCCCATCCACGAGACCCATGCAGTCGTTCAGGACGGTGCCATCGACGCCGATGGTCACATCCTCGAACCACCGACGCTGTGGGAGGAGTACATCGACCCGCAATTCCGCGACCGCGCCCTGCGCTTCACGGTCGACGAGCACGGCCTGGAAGAGCTCGAGATCGACGGCCGCCGTTCGGTGATGAGCCGCAACGGGTTCCCATCCACGCTCGGCGCGATGGGCGCGGTCGACCTGCCGGCGATGCAGAAGGACCCGGCGCGCACCTACCTGCGCGAGGCGCCGTACGGTTCGATGGACCCGCAGGAGCGAATTCGCGTCCTCGACGCCGAGCACATCGACACCGCCATCCTCTATACGACCGTCGGCCTGCTGTGGGAGGCCGAGGTGGAGGACCCTGCGTTGTCGCAGGCGTACACGAAGGCCTACAACCGGTGGATCTGCGAGTTCTGCGCCGACGAGCCGCGCCTGGTGCCGACAGCGCACCTGTCGCTCACCGACCCTGCCGCCGCTGCACGCGAGTTGCAGCGAGCCGTCGGCGAAGGAGCGGTCGGTGGCTACGTCGCCCCGTTCCACCACCGCGGCGTGCCACTCGGGCATCCCGACAACGACGCGTTGTTCGCAACTGCGCAGGACCTCGACGTGCCGCTGGCCATCCACCCCACGTTCGAGCCGCAGTGGACCAAGGGCACGCGCATGGGCACGTGGGAGAACGTGAAGCAGCTTCGACTGCTCGCCTCGGTGTCCGCATCCGACGGCGTGCGCCAGCAGTTCACGACGCTGTTCGACTACGGCGTGTTCGACAAGTACCCACGGCTGAAGGTCCTCGTTCTCGAATCGGGTGCCGGGTGGATCGGCTACTGGCTCGACCGGATGGATGCGGTGTATGGACACACCTTCATCGGGAACCGGGTGCCGCTGCAGCACAAGCCCAGCGACTACTTCCGCGAGCGGGTGTGGATCAGCGCCGACCCCGACGAGCGGATGATCCCCGCGCTCGCCGAGCGGTACGGCGTCAGTCGGTTCATGTGGGCGTCGGACTTCCCGCACGCCGACCACACACCCGAGTACATCCACGACCTGAACGAGTTGGTGGCGATGTTCCCCGAGCACCAGCGCCGCGCCTTCGTGGGCGACAACGCAAGGGCACTGTTCAAGCTGCCCTGACCGACGGACTCGGTGCCGTCAGGAAGCCAGGGTCGCAGCCCGGCGCGACGGGCGAAAGCCGACGACACCGACCGCACACAACAGCGCTGAGATGCCACCCAGGACGAACGGCACTCTCGGCGACGAGATCTGGATGATCCAGCCCATCAGCAATGCGCCGATTGGCGTGCTGCCGAACCACGCCATCTGGTGCAGTGCCATCACCCTGCCCTGCATGCCCGGCTCGGTCGCCTGCTGCACCACCACGGTGTTCACCGATTGGAACGACGCCGAGGCGAAGCCGACGACCGTGCTGATCGCGACGAACACCCAGTACACCGGCGCGAGCGAGAAGGCCAGGCACGCGACCCCGAAGCCGAGGAGCACCAGGGCGAGCGTCCGCCGCGGGTGCACCACGACACCGGCGATGTAGACCCCACCCAGGATGGACCCGATGGCGCTCACGCTCATGCACAGACCGACAGCTCCCACGCCACCGTCGAAGCCGAAGCGCACCATCGATGGAATCGTCGTCTGGAAGTTCAGTGCGATCGTGCCCACCACCGCCATCACCAGCAGCGGCCGAGCAACATCGGGATGGCTGCGAACGTAGGCGAACCCTTCGCGCAGCCGGCCCTTCGCTCGCCCCGCCAGCGGTCGCGGGTGGAGCTCGTGCGACCGCAGCATGAGGAGCGCCGCGATGACCACCAGGTACGAGGCGGCGTTGACGAAGAAGCCGACCTCGATGCCGGCGACGGCGATCAACACTCCGGCGATCGCGGGACCGATGAGTCGCGACACGGAGTTGATGGTGCCGTTGATCGCCACGGCATTCGGGAGCAGATCGGGTCCGACGAGTTGCAGCAGGATGGCCTGCATCGTCGGACGCTCGACAGCGAGCACCAGGCCGAGTGACATCGTCAGTCCGTAGATCCACCAGATGTTCACCAGTTCGGTGGCGACGACCAGACCGAAGCTCAACGCGAGCAACGCGGACACCGCCGATGTGGCGACGAGCAGACGGCGGTTGTCGAAGCGATCGACGAGCACGCCGGCCGGCGCGCCGAGCAGAAGCATCGGCAGGAACTGCAGGGCGACGGCGATGCCCAGTTGGTCGCTGCGGTTGGTGATCTCGAGCACCAGCCAGGTGACGGCGAGCGACTGCGCCCACGACCCGATGCTCGAAACGGTCTGTCCGATGAAGTAGAGCCGGAAGTTCCGATTGCCGAACGCCGCGAAGCGGGCGACACCGCGATCATCGGAATCGCCGTCGCCAGGCTGGGCGTCGACGGTCGCGCTGTCGGGTGTGCGGCGTTCCATGTCGATCATGTTGACAGCCAAGCCGCCTCCTGGCAACATCACTTGCCATGTTGGCAAACGAGAGCGAGGAGCCCATCGACACCCGGGTGCGGCGGCGCCTCCGCGAACTGCGTACCGAGCAGGGCCTCACTCTGCAGCAGGTGAGCGACCGTGCCCACATCGACGTGTCGATGCTCAGCCGGCTCGAGTCCGGCAAGCGACGCATCTCGCTCGAGCACATCCCCCACCTCGCCGCCGCCCTCGGAGTGAGCGCCGACGACCTGCTGGGCGGGGCGCCACCCGCCGACCCACGCGTCCGACATCGGCCGGCGACCTTCGACGAGTTGACCGTCTGGCCACTGAGCAACCGTGGCCGGTCCGGCGGACTGAGCCTCGTGCGCGTCAGGATCAGCGCCAAGCGTCGCAAGCCCCCGACGACGTTGCGCGTGCACGACGGCCACGACTGGATGTACGTGGTCGCCGGACGGATGCGCCTGCTCCTGGGCGAACAGGACCTGATCATCGAACCGGGCGAGGCCGTGGAGTTCAGCACCCTCACCCCGCACTGGTTCGGCGCCGCCGACGGCCCCGTCGACGTGATCGCCGTCTTCGGACCGCACGGCGAACGCACCCATCTCCACGAGTAGCCAGGGCACCCAGGGCAGCCGAGCGCCGTACGCGTCGTCGGGGTGCCGCAAGGTCTGCTCAGCTAGGGCGATGCAGTTCGGCATCTTCTACGAGCACCAACTCCCCAAGCCGTGGAGCGAGGACGACGAGTTCTGTCTGCTCCGTGACGCACTCCATCAGGTGGAGCTCGCCGACCGCCTGGGGTTCGACTACGCGTGGGAAGTCGAGCACCACTTCCTCGACGAGTACTCGCACTCGTCGGCGCCCGAGGTGTTCCTCGCCGCGGCCGCAGCGCGCACCAGGCGCATCCGGCTCGGACACGGCATCCGTCAGGTCATCCCGAAGTACAACCACCCGGCGCGCACCGCCGAAGGGCTGGCGACGCTCGACCTCATCTCCGACGGGCGCGTCGACTTCGGCATCGGTGAGGGTGCGACCCGTCTGGAACTGCACGGCTTCGACATCCCCGCGAAGCAGAAGCGGGCGATGGCCCTCGAGGCCGCCGAGCAGATCGCCAACATGATGGTGCTCGACCCGTATCCCGGCTACACCTCCGACACGTTCTCGATGCCCTGTCGGAACGTGCTGCCCAAGCCACGCCAGAAGCCGCATCCGCCGATGTGGATGGCGTGCACGAACCGCGACACCATCAAGGTCGCGGCACGTCACGGGCTCGGCGCGTTGGCCTTCAGCTTCGTCGATCCCGACGAGGCGAAGTCGTGGGTCGACGTGTACTACGACATCATCCGCAGCGAGGGGTGCGTACCGCTCGGGCACACCGTCAACGCGAACATCGCCCTGGTGACCGGCTTCTCGCTGCACGAGGACCGCGCCGAGGCCATCCGTCGCGGCCAGGAAGGCTTCGAGTTCTTCGGCTACGCGCTGAACGCACTCGTCGCCCACGATCAGACTCCCGGCCGCACCACCGTGTGGCAGGACTTCCAGGAACGCCGCTCGCCCGACAGTGCCGACCGCAGGATCGCCTCGGCAGCCGAGCAGGGCGACGCCTACGCGAGCTGTATCGGCACTCCGCACGACGCAGCTCGGTACCTGCGCCAGATGCGCGACGTCGGAGTGGACCAGGTCATCTTCATCCAACAGGCGGGACGCAACCGCCACGAGGACATCTGCTCGTCGCTCGAGCTGTTCGCCGCCGAAGTGCTGCCCGAGTTCGCGGCCGGCGAAGTCGAGCGACGGCAGCGCAAGGAAGCCGACCTGGCCCCGTTCGTCGCGGCCGCACTCGCCCGCAAGCAGTGGATGCAGCCGCTCGCCGACGACGAGATCCCCGTGGTGCGCGCCTCGGTGGCCAAGGCACAGACGGCGGGCACGCTCGCCTGAGTGCGCGACGATCTGCTCATGGACACGACACCGCCGGACACGACACGGCCGGACACGACACGGCCACTGCTGACCACCGACCAGATGACCTCGTTCGTCACCCGCGGGTTCCTGCGCCTCGACGCCGTGGTGCCCGCCGAGATCAATGCCCAGGCCATGGACGAACTACCCGGGTTGTTCCGAACCTGGCTCGACGAGTTCCGAGGGGTCACGCCCGGCGCTGCCGCGCTGACCGCCGTCGACGACGACGAGATCCCCCTCCCCCGGTCGGGCACGGTGTTGTGCGACGCCTACGCACACGAGTCGGCGTTCGGGCGCATGGTGCGCGTGCCCGCGATCGCCGGCGCCATCCAGTCGCTCGTGGGAGCCGACCCGGTGGTGGACCACCACTTCGTGCACATCAAGACGGCCGGCGACCTGCACGCACAGGGTCTGCACTGCGACGCGATCATCGACCAGGGGCCGGCCTTCGACATCCAGCTGTTCTGGTTCCCTCACGATGTCGCCCCTGGCGAGGGCGGGACACGCTTCGTCCCCGGAAGCCATCTGCGCAGGGTGAACATGGACGACGTCTCGCGCTACCACCACCTTTCCGGTGAGCAGTACTTCAGCGGTGAGGCGGGCACGGTCGTGATCTTTCATCAGGGCCTGTGGCACGCCGGCGCACCGAACCACGGCGACCACGATCGCGTCATGGGCAAGCTGCGCCTGAACCCCACCCGACCGCAGGTGCGCCTGTGGGACACCAGCGATCTCGAACCGCGCAACCGGGCCGACGACCACATGTTCGCCCGCATGGACCCGGGCATGGTGGCGGCCGAGCTGCGGCGCTCCGAGCTGTGGTACGAACCGTCCGTCCACCGCCTCGAGACCGTGCAACGCGCCAGGTTGTGGCGCTACCTCACCGGCGACGAGGCTTTCGACGTGGACTGGTATCTCACCCGCACCGAGCGACGCGCCTCCCTGGTGCAGCCGTGAGCGCGCGCCAGCAGGTGCTGATGGTGTGGCTGGCCAGCCCGTCGCTCGACAGCCGGGTGCTCGGCTGGTCCTTCTTCGACGGCACGGCGGGGGCCGGCCCGCAGCTCGATGCCGACCCGCCCTACCCCACCGGGGTCGCGGCGCTCGTCGATGGCTGGCGACTGCTGCAGATGTCGCCGCTCACCCCGCCCGCACCGGGCCACGAGCGGGAGACGTCGTTCCTGAAACACGAGTTCGTCTTCGAGCGGACGATCGACGTCGGCTGACCTCGACACTCAGGTCGACGCTCAGAGGAACGAACGCGGGATGAGGCCATGGCCTCGGGCGTCGCGCTCCAGCTCGTCACGGAAGTCGGGATGGGCCAGCGAGATCATCAGCTTCGCCCGCTCGGGAACGGACCGGCCCTTCAGGTTGACCATCCCGAACTCGGTGACGACGTACATCATGTCGCTGCGCGGCGAGGTGACGACGTTGCCAGGCGTGAGCTCGACGGAGATCCGGCTGCGTCGAACACCGTGCCGCTCGTAGGTCGAGGACATGCACATGAACGACTTGCCACCCTGCGACGCATAGGCGCCGCGCACGAACTGCAGTTGCCCGCCCGTGCCGCTGATGTGGCGGTGCCCGTCGGACTCGCTCGATGCCTGGCCCTGCAGGTCCATCTGCGTGGTGTTGTTGATGGCCACCATGCGGTCGTTCTGCGCGATCAGGTGGGGCGGGTTGGTCACGTCGACCGGCTGGCTGGAGACGTCGGGGTTGTGGTCGATCGTGTCGTACATGGCCTGCGACCCCACACCGAACGTGCACACCATCTTTCCGGGTTGCAGGTTCTTCGCGGCGCCCGTGATGATGCCCGCTCGGTAGAGGTCGACGATGCCTTCGGTGAGCATTTCGGTGTGCACGCCGAGGTTCTTGACGCCGCTCTCGAGCAAGAGCGTGCACACGGCGTTGGGCATCGCGCCGATCCCGATCTGCAGGCACGACCCGTCGTCGATCTCCGCGGCGATCATTCGCCCGACTGCACGGTCGGCGTCGGTGAGCGGGGCACTGGGCAGTTCGGCCAACGGCAGGCCGGCGCTGTCGATGACGTGGTCGACCTGGCTGACATGCAGCCCCTGGTCGATGCCGTGCACGTACGGCATCGCCGGGTCCACCTCGACGATGACCACCTTGGCCCGCTCGGCGACCGCTCCGTGCCAGCCATTCGTCATGCCGAAGTTGAAGTAGCCGTCGGCGTCGACGGGGCACGTCTTGATCACCATCACATCGACCGGGTCGATGAAGCGGCGGTAGTAGTCGGGGATCTCACCGAGGTTGCAGGGGATGTAGTTCTGCAATCCGGCATCGGTGTGCTTGCGGTCGTACCCGCTGAGGTGCCAGTTGAAGAACGACACGTGTTCGCGCTCAGGATCGGCCTCGACGACCGCCCTGGGCCGCAGGCTGAGGCAGCCGCGAATGCTCACGTTCGACAGCTCGCCCACGCGCGCTGCGAGGGCCCGGTCGAACGCGTCGGGCATCGACAGCACGGCGCCGTAGTCGACCCAGTCGCCCGACTTCACGAGCGCGGCCGCCGCCTCGGCGGTGATGTGCCGTGCCTGGCGCGTGGACATGTTCATCCCGTGATCCCCCCGTCGGTCCCCAACGCCGAGACGCTACACCGCGATCACGGACACTGGGGGTGGGCTGCGGCCCTCCGCTCATGGCGTGCGGTGGGCCGCAGCGGGCAGGTTCACCCGCCGGCCTGGACCCACTCGGCGTTGTAGCCCTTGTCGGTGGGCGGGAGCACCGTGGTGATCACCCCGGAGCTCAGGTTCAAGACACGAATCGTGATGAGGCGAGGGTCTCCCTCACCTTGGTAGAACATGATCGACCGACCATCGGGCGACCACCCGGGCGACACGGTGAACGCCGTGATGTCCTCCGGGGCGACCACCTGCTGGAGGTTGGAACCGTCGGCGTTCATGGTGTGGATCTGCAAGTCACCCGCCCGGCCGCCGTTCCCACGAGGGGCGTGAACGGACAGGGCGAACATGGTGCCATCGGGTGACCAGGCGATGTCGTAGATGTCTCTCCACCCAGCCACCTGGACCGGCGCTCCGCCTGCGGCATCGGCGACGAAGACCGCTCGGGTCTGCTCCTTGAAGAAGGTCGTATCGCCATCGAACACGATGAACGCCAACTTCGAGCCGTCGGGCGACCACTGCGCCTTGCCAATCTCGGTGTGGTAGTCGGACGAGCTCACCTGGCGGACGTCGGAGCCATCGACGCCGACCGTCATCACCTGGACGCGGTCGAGGTTGTCGCCGGCCTCGCTGCGGTAGAACAGCACGCGGCTGCCGTCCGGCGAGTAGGCGGCGCCCTCGCTCGGCGGCACGTCGACCTTCGAGCCCGGATCCGTGAGCCGGCGGAGGTCACTGCCGTCGATGGCCATCGACCACACGCCGCGCTTGGAGAGGTCGTCGCCGTTGAAGCCCTCGCCCACGAAGTGGGTACCGTCCGGCGACCACGAGAGCCCGCCGAGGTTCAGGTTCGGGTCCGATGGCTCGATGAACCGGCCCTCGGTCGCCCCGACATCGATGATGTACGGCAGACGTCGCCCATCGGTGAAGATCTTGGTTCCCAGCAGTTGCGTGCCGTCCGGGGAGACACCGAACTCGTCCCACGCCTTGGCCACCAGACGGACGTTGGTGCCATCGGCGTCGGCCGTGAACACATCGCGACCGTTGGAGTCGTCCTCCTGGCTGGT
>JANMFL010000378.1:0-12303 GCA_031377945.1 Acidimicrobiaceae bacterium
GTCGAGGCGGTGGAGCCAGTGGCGTCGGTCGACTGAGTGGACGGGGCGGTGGTGTCGGCCCCGCTCCCGGTGATGCTGTCGCCGCCGCTGCACGCAGCGACGAGACCGAGCGAGGCCACCACGAGCACAGCGCGGAACGAACGGGTGTTCATCAGCCCTTCACCGCCCCCGCGGTGAGCCCGCGCACGAGTTGACGCTGGAACAGAACCAGCATGATGAAGATGGGCAGCGCCGCCACGACGAGACCTCCGGTCACGAGATTGATCTTGCTGATGTCGTTGTTCTTCAACCGCTCGAGACCGATCTGAATGGTCTCGTGCGCACGATCGCCGCGAATGACCTGCGAGGGCCACAGGTAGGCGTTCCAGGTGCCCAGGAAGGTGAACAACCCGAGCGCTCCCAGCGTAGGTCGGGACAGCGGCGCCGCCACTTCCCACAGGAAGCGGAGATGGCCCACGCCGTCGAGCGACGCTGCTTCGCGCAGTTCGCCGGGCAGTTGCAGGAACACCTGCCGCACCAGGAACACGCCGAACGTGCTGGCCAGCGACGGGACGATGAGACCCTGGTAGCTGTTGATCCAACCCAGCGAATCGGCGGTGCGCTCGTTGATCACCACGGTGACCTCGGCCGGCACGAGCATCGTCGCCAGGAAGGCGATGAACAGTGGCCCGCGCAACGGGAAGTGCAGGAACGCGAACGCGTAGGCCGCGAGCAGGCTGGTGACGACCACGCCGAGGGTGACCAGAACGCTGACGAACACGCTGTTCAACAGCAAGCGACCCAGGTCGCCCTGATCCCACGCGGCACGGATGGTGGAGAGCGTGAGGTCCACCGGTAGCAACGAGCGCGGGTGGTCGAGCGAGTCGGGTCCGGTCTTCAACGACTGCATCACGACCGCGTAGATGGGGAACAGCACGATCACGGCGAGCACGACCAGGAGCGCGTAGCGGCCGACCTTGCGGACGCCGCGGACGGTGTCAGCGGCCATAGTGCACCCGCTTCTCGAGACCACGGAACTGCACGAGCGCAAGCACGAGCGACAGCAGGAACAGCAGCACTGCTGCCGCGGACTTGGTGCCGAGGTCGTTGTGGATGAGCGAGTTGCGTCCGTAGATGAGGTACGGGATGGTGGTCGTGGGCTTCTCGGGGTTCGGGCCACCACCGGTCAGAAGTGCGATCTCGCCGTAGGTCTGCAGTGCCCGGGTGGTGAGCACCACGCCCACGAACAACAGCGTCGGCGCGATCATCGGGATGGTGACGTTGGTGAACCGGCGCACGCTGCCCGCACCATCGACGTAGGCGCTCTCGTAGAGGTCGCGCGGCACGCTCTGGAGTGCGGCCGTGATGATGATGAACGTGAAGCCGAGGTTCGCCCAGATCGAGCTGAGGGCGACGGCGGGCAGCGCGGTGTTGGCGTCGTTCAGCAGACCCGGGTTCTTCACCACCGGGAACCAACCGCTGAACAGGTCGGCGAACACACCGATCTGCGGCTGCAGCAAGGTGAACCACACCAGGCTCGCGACCGCCACGCTGGTGGCCACGGTGCTGGAGAAGACGGTGCGGAAGATGCCGATGCCGCGCAGGTGCTTGTCGGCGAGCACGGCCAGACCGATGCCGAGCAGCAGGCCGACCGGCACCGTCAACACCATCAGCTTCAGCGACACGCCGAGCGAGTGCTGGAACTCCGCACTCGTGAACACGTCCCAGTAGCGACCCCAGCCGGCATCGCGGCACTTGGTGCCGGTGACGTCGCAGCGCAGGTGGCCCTTCTGGATGGCCTTCACGAGTGGGTAGACCGTCCAGACGGCGATCAGTGCGACGCTGGGCAACAGCATGACGATGGCCCAGGGCACGTCACGCAGGCGGCGGTTCACGACACCCGCTCCCCCGAAGTGGCGTCGAAGTGGTGCAATCGGCCGGGCTCGGCGTCGAACGCCACCGGGTCGCCGACCTCGGGCACGAACGACATGGGGTCGATGCGCGACACCAGGCGTGTGCCGTTGACGTCGGCGAACAGCAGCACCTCATGGCCCAGGTGTTCGACCTGCTTGACGATGGCGTGCAACGGGCCACCGGGGGTGAGGCGAAGGTGCTCGGGACGAATGCCCACCTGCACGTCGTCGCTGCCCAACAAGCCGGGCGGCAGCATGTTCATGGGCGGTGTGCCGATGAACTGCGCCACGAACGCGGTGGCCGGACGGTCGTAGACCTCTTGCGGGGTACCCACCTGCTGAAGGCGACCGTCGTTGAGTACCGCCACACGAGTGCCCATGGTCATCGCCTCGACCTGATCGTGGGTGACGTAGAGGAACGTGCTGTCGATGCGGCGGTGCAGGTCGACCAACTCGGCGCGCGTGTCGCCGCGCAACTTGGCGTCGAGGTTGCTGAGCGGCTCGTCCATGAGGAACACGGCCGGGTTGCGCACGATCGCCCGAGCCAGGGCGACCCGTTGCCGTTGGCCGCCACTGAGTTGACCCGGCTTGCGCTTCATCTGCGGTTCGAGGCCGAGCACCTCGGCGGCGCGCAATGCCTCGGCAGCTCGTTCGGCCTTGCCGACACCACGCACCTTCAGTGGGAACTCGATGTTCGCGGCGACGGTCTTGTGCGGGTAGAGCGCATAGCTCTGGAACACCATGGCGATGTCGCGCTGCTTCGGCTCGACGTCGTTCATCCGGCGGTCGCCGATGAGCACGTCGCCCGAGGTGGGGTCCTCCAGACCGGCGACGGTGCGCAGCAGCGTGCTCTTCCCGCATCCCGACGGCCCGAGCAGGATCATGAACTCGTGGTGCTCGATCTGCAGGGTGACGTCGTCGACAGCGGTCACCGCATCGGAGCCCTCACCGAACCTCTTGGTGATGTGTTCCAGCCGGACCTGTGCCACGCCCCGAACGGTAGCCTGCGGGCGATGGACGAGAGCATTCCCGCCGACACTTCTACCGCCGCCGGCGCCGTCGATCTCGACGGCATCGGCCGCGACCTGGCCGACGTCGAGGTCGCGTTGTCGAGGCTCGATGCTGGCACGTACTGGACCGACGAGGTCACGGGCGAGCCGCTGCCGACCGAACTGCTCGAGCAGCACCCCGCGGCCCGTCGCGCCTGACCTGCGGTGACAGTCGCTCCGACGACGGAACTCGCCGCAGGCCTCCAGTAGGGTTTCGACACCGCACGTTCGTTGCCGGAGGGGGATTCCGTGGCCGATCCGTACAAGCCGAGAGCACCATTCGCGCCATGGGACCGGCGCCAGCTGCCAGGTCTGTTCGACGTGGAGGAGACCGCACGGCGCGTCGGCAACTACAAGTGGGCCGAGATGAAGCTGTTCGAGGCGCTCGGCGGCTGGGTGGCCACCGTGCCCGAACTGGACGTGAAGATGCGCCTCGGCACCCACTGCTACCACCACGCCTGGCACGCCGAGCTGTGGCACAAGCGGCTGCCCGAGCTGCGCGAGATGAACCCCGAGCGCCTCACCGTGCCGGCGAACGACGCGATGGTCCGCTTCGTCGAGGCCCTCACCGAGCCCGAGGCGCCCGAGCTGACGATCGAGAAGCTGGTCGGTGTGTACCGCGTGTTCATCCCGCACTTCATCTCGGCCTACACGTTCCACATGAACAACACGAGCGAGATCACCGACGCGCCGACCATCCGCACGCTGAAGCTCGCCCTGGCCGACGAGTTCGACGACTGGCGCGACGGCGAGATGCTCATCCAGTCACTCATCGAGACCCCTGAGGAGGTCGATCGAGCGGCCATCCACCAGGCCCGTCTCGAGAAGCTCGTCCTCGAGGCTGGGGGCATCGCCGGACCCGGATCCATCGGCGGCGACGCCCGAACCACGGAGGCCAACTGATGCGCAAGTTCTTCCCGGTCGACAGCCTGGCCCGCGACAGTCGGTTCAACCAGATCACCATGCGTCAGAGCCAGGCCGACCCGCGCAGCGTGCTCGTCGGCGATGCGACCAAGCAACCGAGGACCAACCGACTCACGCCATCGAGGCCAGATGCCAGCGATCGCGCTCGCGGACTCATGCACGGCATCTTCGTCGGCGAGATCCAGGCGCTCGAAGGTGCGGGCCGCACGTGCCACGACTTCGAGACCGGCACGCCTGACTCGATCGGCACGGTGCCGTTCGCGTTGAAGCTCGACATGGCCCGGCAGGCGTGGGACGAGGCTCGCCACGTCGAGATCAGCGTGAAGCTCAGCGAGTGGATGGGCACCGAGATCGGCCAGTACGCCGAGAACACGGTGTTGTTCGAGGCCGCGTGCAGCACCGACCCCGTGCTGCGCCTGGCCGGGGTCAACCGGGCGCTCGAAGGTCTGGCCATCGACGTGTTCACCACGATGAAGGAGTTCGGCGACATCGCCGGCGACCCGTACCTCGAGTTCTGCGAGGACTGGATGCTCGCCGACGAGGTGACCCACGTGAAGATGGGCAGCGACTGGTTGCGGCGCATCACCGAGAACGACCCCGAGCGTCGAGCGAAGGCGCTCGAGTTCCAGAGCGTGGTCGACAAGATCTTCAGCTTCGGCGGGACGCGCAGCGAGAGCCAGGAGTCGCCCATCGGTCTCGCTCGTCGCTTCCGCGAACTGGCCGGCTTCACCGACGACGAGGTCGACGACATCGCCACAGTCAGCCTGAACGCGCTCGAGGAACGCAAGGCGTTCGCCCAGCGCGCGCAAGCCGACGCGGTCGAGCAGTTCAGCGCGTCATCGCCGTCATGACCGTCGTCGAGCCCGCCACGTTCCAGTTCGTCTCGTTCGACGCTGCGCTCATCGGCCGCATCGCCGACGATCTCGTCGACGCGCTCGGCATCGACCGACCGGTGCACGTCGTGGTCGACGAGACCACACCGCTCGGTCGAGTTCGCATCGAGATCGGCGACGTCATCACGATCCACGCCGAGAGCGGTGCATTCGAGGACTCGAAACGCCCGCGTGAACAGAGCGAGGTGTCCACCACTGCCAGCCTCGGCCGGGCCCTGCTCCGCGCCCGCGACCGCCTCACCGGCGGCTTCGGCGAGGCTCCTGCCGACGGCGAGCTCAGCCTGCGCCAGGTGTCTGCCTGGGAGACCTACTCCGTGGGTCGACTCGAGCGGCTGGGAGTACCCGTGAACCAGCAGCGCTGGCGCTACAACTTCCGCAACCGCCACGGCTTCACCGACCTGGCCGACCTCGCATTCGATCGCATCTGGTCGGCCGACGGCCTGACCTGGGGCGAGCTGGAATCCATCAGCACCGCCGGCTCGGCCGAAGGAGCTGCTGCGTGACCATCCGTGCCGACCACATCGCGACGAACGGCGTCGAACTCACCGTCCACTCGGCCGGCGATCCGGCGAACCCCACGGTGGTGCTCAGTCATGGCTTTCCCGATTTGGCGCACAGCTGGCGTCATCAGGTGCTGCCGCTCGCCGAGGCCGGCTACCACGTCGTCGCTCCCGATCAGCGCGGTTACGGCCACTCGAGCGCACCCACCGACATCGGTGCCTACTCCATCGACCAGTTGACGGGCGACCTGTTCGGTCTGCTCGACCACTACGGCAAGGACGACGCGATCTTCGTCGGCCACGACTGGGGCTCGTTGGTGGCGTGGGAGAGCGCCCGGCTCCGACCGGAGCGGGTGAAGGCCGTCGTCGGGGTGAGCGTGCCGTGCGTCGACTGGCCCGGCCCGCCCGTGCAGTTGATGCGCATGGTCTACGGCGACCGCTTCTTCTACATTCTCTACTTCCAGCAGGTGGGCCCGCCCGAGGCCGAGCTCGGTGCCGACACGCGCCGCACGATGTCGATGGTGCTGTACGGGGCATCGGGCGAGGCAGTGGCAGGCCGCGAGATGCCCACCGAACTGCCGCCGATGGAGGGCACCGGGTTCCTCACCCAGATGAACGAGCCGCCGGCGTTGCCGTACATGGGCCCCGAGGGACCCTGGCTCGACGTCGTCGACCTCGACGTGTACACCCGCGAGTTCGCCCACAGCGGCTTCTTCGGTCCCGTCAGCTGGTACCGCAACTTCGACCGCAACTTCGAGATCGTCGGTGGTCTCGGCCCCGACCGCATCTCGATGCCGAGCTACTTCATCACCGGCGACGTCGACGTCGTGCGGATGATGGACCCCACCGGCCCCGAGCGCATGCGCGCCTCGCTGCCCGACTATCGCGGCGAGACGATCATCCCCGGCGCCGGTCACTGGGTGCAGCAGGAGACCCCGCAGGCGTTCAACGACGCGCTGCTGGGGTTCCTGCGGACGCTGTAGCCGCGGTTCTCCTTCGACCGGGCCCGACGACTGACGCGGAGCGCACCTCCCGGGCACTCGGCGCTCCGCTGGGCTGACGAGTCGCTGGGCGCGAAACGTCCCAAATCCGGGTCACTCCGCGCCCACGTGCGCGAATGGTCCCATTTCTGGGACGAATCGCGCCCAACCTCCTGCGCCACACCTGTCGTCAGTGCGCGACCGGGGGGGCCGCGGGAACACCCGCTCCCAGCCGTCCGGGTCGACGGCAGCGAACTAGTTGCGCTGCAGCTTGGCGAGCAGGCGGAGCAGCTCGAGGTACAGCCAGACCAGCGTGATGAGCAGGCCGAACGCGCAGAACCACTCCATCTGCTTCGGCCAACCCTGCTCGACGCCACGGTCGATGAGATCGAAGTCGAGCGCCAGGTTCAGCGCGGCCAGACCGGCGGCGAAGATGCTGAAGCCGATCCCGAGCAGCGACGACGACTGGAAGAACGAGATGTCGACGCCGAAGAGACTGATGACGAACGACACGAGATAGAACGCCATCAGACCGAGGGTGGCCATGATGACCGTGCGCCGGAACTTGTCGGTGACCTTGATGATGCGGGTCTTGTACAGCACCAGCATCACCAGGAAAACGCCGAGCGTGGCACCGATGGCCTGTACGACGATGCCGTCGAAGCGAGCGTCGTAGGCCTTGGAGATGGCCCCCAGGAACACCCCTTCGCCGAGCGCGTAGATGGGGCCGAGGATGCGAGCGAGGCCTGGCTTGAACGCGACGATGATGGCGCAGATGAACCCGACGATGATGCCGCCGATGGCGAGGGCGGGGAACTGCACACGACCCTCGAGCGCAGAGACGTCCGTCGCGTTCCAGCCGTAGACCGCCGCGCCGATGAGCAGCACGAGCAGCACACCGGTTGCCGTGGCAGTTCCGCCGACGGTCATCGACCGGCCGGCTTCCCAGGGGCTGATGGGGCCGTCGGTGATGGGCGACCCAGGGATGGGGGTGTTGCGCGTGGCCGGGTCGGGGGCACCCCAACCGGCCTTGTTCGCGGCAATCACCTCGTTGGCCTTCTTCTCGTTGAGCAGCGGGTTCGCCATCGGGACCTCCGGATCGAGCGGACATCGCCAAAACTACCGTCCTCTGGACCCGGTTTCAGCGCAGGTCGTGCGCGCTGGCTCCGTCCCACAGATCGATGTCGGGCGGTCCCGCCAACAGCCCGATGCATCCCTGGGCCATCTCGATCATCGTCGCGCTGTCGAAGTGGGCCCGTTGCGCGTCGGGTGATGCCCACTTCTGCACGATCAGGTAGCGACCGGGGTGGGTGGCCGAGCCGCAGAGATCCACGTTGCGACACTCCGGTTGCATCCGGGTCAGCACCACGTACTTCGACAACACCCCCAACAGTGCGGCCGGGTCGACGGCGTCGAACCGCATGGTGACGATCGCGAGTTCGACGTCACCCTGCGTTTCCTCGGCCATGACCGGACGTTAGTCGTACGTCCACGTCCGTGCGGTTGACAGAGCCTTGTGAATCTGTGCACGCGCGGGTTGGGGGGCTTGACCTCGTCGGTATCGTGACCGAAATCACCAATGGGTCCGCCCGGAGGTGCCCCGTTTCGGATCGAGGAGACATTGTGGCGAAAGATCGCGTGGAACGGGACGAAGAAGACCTGGTCCGGCTGTATCTGACCGACATCGGCCAGTACACGCTGCTCACCAAGGACGACGAGGTGCGTCTCGCCAAGCAGATCGAGGCGGGGAAGGCTGCCATCGCCGAGCTCGACACGGCGAAGGACCTCACCGCTGCCCGCAAGCGCGAACTGCGCCGGGCGGCACGCGAAGGCGAGGACGCCGAGCGGGCGTTCGTGCAGAGCAACCTCCGTCTGGTGGTGTCGATCGCGAAGAAGTACCAGGCCTCGGGCCTGCCGCTGCTCGACCTCATCCAGGAGGGCAACCTGGGCCTCATGCACGCCGTCGAGAAGTTCGACTGGCGCAAGGGCTTCAAGTTCTCCACGTACGCCACCTGGTGGATCCGCCAGGCGATCACCCGCGGCATCGCCAACACGGGCCGCACGATTCGCCTCCCCGTTCACGCCGGCGACACCCTCGCCCGCCTGCAGAAGGCGCGCAGTCGCCTGGAGCTGAAGCTCGGCCGTCCCGCCACGCTCTCGGAGCTGGCCAAGGAAGTCGAGATGCCCGAGGACAAGGTCACCGAGGCCCTCCGCTTCGCGGCAGAACCGTTGTCGCTCAGCGAACCGTTGCGCGAAGACGGCGACGCCGAGCTCGGCGACGTGGTCGAGGACCGTTCGGCCGAGTCGCCGTTCGAGGTCGCTGCCACCGCGCTGCTGCCCGACGAGATCGCCCGCCTGCTGGCCCCGCTCGACGAGCGCGAGCGCGAGATCCTGAAGCTGCGCTTCGGGCTCGACCGTGGCGAGCCGCGCACGCTCGAAGAGGTGGGCGAGCACTTCAACCTCACCCGTGAGCGCATCCGCCAGATCGAAGCGAGGGCGATGAGCAAGCTGCGTCACCCGAGCAGCGACACGGGCGCACGCGACCTGCTCGCAGTCTGAGCATTCGCGGGTCGCCCGCCATCTGCGAGAGACTGACGAACACGAGATCGAACATCGAAGGAGGCGGCGATGGAACTCATCGATCTGATTCCCAATTCGATGTCGTTTCGCGTCGTCACCACCCTCGACGTCCACGACGGTGACGAGATCCCGGTCGGCTTCACCGGGCGCGTGAAGCACCACGACGCTGACGACGCCGTCGTCGCCGTCAGCTGGTACGCCGACGGCCAATTGCACAACCCTGGCAAGCATCACCCTGCGTTCCGTCGTTTTCGTCACGACGGACGGATGAAGTATGAGATGTTCTACACGCACGGTCTGCTGCACGATCCGTCGGACCAGGTGCCCGCAGTGCGCGGCTACTACGCCGATGGCAAGGTGCACTACGAGGAGCGCTACTTCGGTGGGAAGCGCAACGACGGCAAGGATGGCTCGGCCGCGATCCGCAAGTGGCGTGCCGACGGCAGCCTGCGCCACGAGCTGCGCTACGACCAGGGTCGGCGGCTCGTGTCCGGCACGCCGGAGGCGAAACCCGCCGCTGCCGCACGGTTCACCGCCGCACGGCCCGCGGCACGCCCAGTCGCCCGGACGACGACGCCGCCCCCGCGCGAGCCTCCGCCAGGCCCCGCTGCCGCTGGCTGAGGCCTGCACCGCGCCTCGCGGGTGAACGTCCTCCGGGTCTGCCTCGCCGATGCGGGACCTTCGCCCCTGAGCACCACGGGACTGGGTTTCGTACGCTGACTTCACGAGGTTGACCCGTGCAGGTCCCAGAGTGAACGAACCGCAACAGCTCGACGAGTGGTACCGCTTGGTCGCGTTGAACGTCACCGATGTCGTGCTGCTGCTCGCCCCTGACGACCGTTACATGTGGGTCTCGCCCTCGGTGCGCGACGTCCTCGGATGGGAGATCGACGAGGTCGTCGGACGGTCGTTCGTCGACTTCGTGTCGCCAGCCGAGCAGCAACAGCTGATCGACGCACGCGTCCAGTCGCCCATGCGCTCCGTCATCGACGAACTGCAGGTGCGCTGCAAGGACGGCACCGTGCGATGGATGTCGAACCGATCCACGCCGGTGACGCTGCCCGACGGCTCGCCCGGCAGAGTCGTCGTGCTGCACGACGTGCACGACTCGGTGGTCGGCCGACAGGCTCTGGCGGAGTCCGACGCCCGATTTCGCCTGCTCGCCGAGCACGCCGGCGATCTGGTGTGTCAGGCCGACGCCGACCGCCACCTGACGTGGGTCTCGCCGAACGTTGAACGCACGCTCGGTTGGTCGCCCGGCGAAATGCTCGGCCGCAGCCTGAGCGAGTTCGCGCACCCGGACGACCGGGTGAAGAACGTCGACCGCGTCACCAGACTCTTCGCCACCGACGCTGTCGGGCCAGATCGAGACATCGAACTCTTCGGTCGCCTCCGCACCAAGGACGGCGGGTGGCGGTGGATGTCGGGCACCGCCCACACCACTACGGACGAGTCGGGCACCGTCTCCGGCATCGTGGCTGCATTGCGCGTGGTCGACGACCTGGTGGCCATGCGCGAGGAGGCCGAACGAAACGCCGAGTTGCTGCGCGCCGTGATGAATTCGGCTCGTGACGCCATCGTGCGCTTCGGCGCCGACCATCGCATCGAATACGTGAACCCAGAGATCGTCCGCTTGACCAACTGGCCCGAGGAACGCTGGATCGGTCGTCGCCTCGACGAACTGGGCTATGCAGGCGAAGCAGTCGCCCTGTACGACGAACGACTCTCCCGAGTGCTGTCCGACGGCATGCCTCGCGTCTTCCAGTTCTTCATCGACCACGCACCCGGGCGCCGCCAATGGCTGGAGGCGAACATGGCACCGGTGTTCGGCCCGGGTGAACGAGTCCAGCACGTCATCTCCGCCAACCGCGACGTCACCGACCGTCACCTGGTGGAGGAAGAGCTCCTCGACCGAGCGACACGCGATCAACTGACGGGGCTCGCCAACCGCACCACGCTGTTGGACGATCTCGCCCGTGCCGTTGCGTCGGCACGCCGAACCGGTCGGCACGCTGCCGTGCTGATGCTCGATCTCGACCACTTCAAAGACGTCAACGACTCGCTCGGCCACGCGGTCGGCGACCAGTTGCTCGTGGCCGCAGCACAGCGCCTGCAGCAGCTGGTGCGCGGGTCCGACCTCCCCGGGAGGCTGGGTGGCGACGAGTTCGTCGTGGTGATGCGCGACCTGCACGATGCGGACGACGCGCTCCAACTGGCACAGCGCATCGTCGACCGGTTCCGACAACCACTGGTCGCCAACGGCATCGATCTGTACGCCACCGCCAGTGTCGGTGTCGCCTACTCGTCGATGCACAGCGACGCGACCGACGTGTTGCGCGAGGCCGACACCGCGCTGTACGTCGCGAAGCAGCAGGGACGCGATCGATTCGCAGTGTTCACCGACAGTCTCCGCGAGACGGTGACCAATCGCCTCGAGATGGGGAGCCAACTGCGACCGGCGTTCGAGCGGAGCGAGTTCGAGGTCTGGTACCAACCGGAGGTGAACCTCGCATCGGGCGAGGTGATCGCGTTCGAGGCACTGCTGCGGTGGAACCATCACTCGGGCGAGCAGTACACCGCCGACCGGTTCATCGACGTCGCCGAGGAAACAGGCGTGCTGGCCGAGATCGGTGACTGGGTCCTGTTCCAGGCCTGCCGGAGCGCCACGGGATGGCAGCACGAGCACGGCGCACCTGTGGGACTTCGTGTCAACCTCTCCGCCAACCAGCTGGCCGAAGCCGGCTTGTTGACGACCCTGGATCAGGCGTTGTCGGCGAGCGGCCTCGACCCGTCGCTGCTGTGCCTGGAAGTGACGGAGAGCGCGCTCATCCGCGAGAACCCCACGGCTCGAGAGAATCTGACCGCGGCACGGGCGCGCGGCATCAAGATCTCGCTCGACGACTTCGGCACCGGCTACGCGTCGCTCGCCTACTTGCGCGACCTGCCGATCGACTTGATCAAGATCGATCGCGGCTTCATCACCCATGTCGCCACCGACGGCCGCGACCATCGCATCGTCAGCGGCATCGTCGCCCTGGCTCGGCGCTTGGGCATCGACGTCACCGCCGAAGGGGTGGAGACCCCGGAGCAGGCCGAGGCCCTGCGGCAGATGCGGTGCCTGGGCGCGCAGGGCTACCTGTTCTCACGACCGGTTCCTGCGAACCAGGTGCAGTCGTTCCTGCTCCGAGGCACCGCCGCCGAGATCTGACAGCGACGTGAAGGTGATCAGACCGTGGTGACCGTCACCGACGTCGTGGTCGACACGTCAGAGGACGACGTGCTGCTGCCGCCACCGCCGCCACCGCCACCGTTGTCGTCAACGATGCCGTCGCCGTTCTCGTCGCTGTCGTCGGCGTCATCGATCGAATCGCCGTCGTCATCGCCGTCGACGCTGTTGCTCTGGCTGTCGCCATCGATGTCGTCGTCCATCGAGTCGCTGATGCCGTCACCATCGATGTCCATCTCGAACAGGGCGTCGTCGGCGC
>JANMFL010000399.1:0-9595 GCA_031377945.1 Acidimicrobiaceae bacterium
GCTCGCTCGGCCGAGCGAGGCGGCGAGTGTCTCTCCTTGTAGTGGCGACCAGCCGTACGGGTAGCCGGGACGCGGCATGGCCACCGCAGCCCGCTGTTCGACCGGCAGGTCGAAGAACCGTCGTGCGGTCGTCCATGCACCCTCGACGACGTGGTCGGCGACGCCGTGCCCGGTCACGGTGAGGAAGCCCACGCGCCGACCTGCGTCGGCCACGTTCCCGACCGCGTCGGTCGCGCCGAGATCCACCACCGGTACCCAGGACATGAGGTCGACAGTACGACGCGGGTGGTCCGTTCTCCAACGGCCAGACTGTGCCGATGCCGACTGCGCGCCTGAACGGAATCGACATGTACCACGAGCGCCACGGTGAGGGGCCCCGGCTGCTGTTGTTCAACGGCTCGGGTGGGTCGATCGCGGCATCGAAGCCGCTCGTCGACAAGCTCTCCGAGCACTTCGACCTGCTGGTGCACGACCAGCGCTGCTTGGGTCGCACCATGGTCACCGCTGCCGCGCCAACCATGGCGGACTACGCCGCCGACGGTGCCGCGCTGATGGACCACGTGGGCTGGGACACCGCGGCGGTCATCGGTATCAGCTTCGGAGGGATGGTCGCGCAGGAGTTCGCGGTGTCGTGGCCCGAGCGAGTGGACCGATTGGCCCTGCTGTGCACCTCACCCGGCGGCGCCGGCGGGAGCAGCTACCCGCTGCACGAGGTGGCCTCGTTGCCCGTCGACGAGCAGGAGCGGCTGCGGTTGCACCTCGTCGACGAGCGCTACACCGAGCAGTTCCTTGCCGAGCACCCGTTCGACCGGATGCTGGCGGACCTGATGTCCGCCGGTCGAGCCCAGCCGAAGTCGGCAGAGCAGTTGCGCGGTGAGGCACTGCAGTTGGTCGCTCGAGCCGGGCACGACGTGTGGGACCGACTCGGGAACATCGCGTGCCCCACCGCCGTGCTGTGCGGTGAGTTCGACGCGCTCGCGCCGGTGGCCAACAGCGAGGCGATCGCGAGCCGCATCGCGGGCAGCGAACTGCGTCGTTACGAAGGCGGCCACGCCTTCATGTGGCAGGACCGTCGGGCGATGCCCGACGTGATCGAGTTCCTGCTGGCGCGTGGGTGGTAGACCCTGAGGCGTATGCGCATTGCACTTTCCACCGGCGGCGGCGACGCGCCGGGCCTGAACGCCGTCATCCGCGCGGCCACGTTCGCCGCCCGCCGACGAGGTTGGGAGGTCGTCGGCATCCGCGACGGCTTCAACGGGCTGTTGTTCCCCGAGCACTACCCCGACGGCCAGGGGGTGTTGGCACTCGATGCGGGCAACGTCCGCGGCATCGGCCATCTCGGCGGCACCATGCTCGGCAGCACGAACCGTGGCAACCCGTGCCACTTTCCGGTGGTGCAGCCCGAGGGCACCGTCGTCTACGAGGACCGCACCTCCGAACTGGTGGCCAAGTTCCGCGAGGCCGGCATCGACGCCGTCATCAGCATCGGTGGCGACGGCTCGCTGGCCATCGCACAACGGTTGTACGAGGAGGGCATGACCGTCATCGGTGTGCCGAAGACCATCGACAACGACCTCGACCGAACCCTGGTCACCTTCGGCTTCGCCACTGCCGTCGAGATCGCCACCGAGTCCATCGACCGCCTGTTCACCACTGCCGCCTCCCACAGTCGGGTGTTCGTCGTCGAGGTCATGGGACGCAACGCCGGATGGATCGCGCTCTACGCAGGGGTGGCCAGCGGCGCGCACGTCATCCTCATCCCCGAGATCCCGTTCGCGTACGAGTCCGTGGCACGAGCCATCCAACGGCGCGAAGAGGGCGGCGCTCATTACACCATCGTCGTCGTCGCCGAGGGCGCCGCGCCGAAGGGCGGCCACACCGAGATCATCGACCGGCCGCACGACCACGCCGAGCGCCTCGGCGGCATCGGGCACGTGGTCGCCGAGGAACTGACCCGCATCACCGGCAAGGAGGCCCGTACCGTCGTGCTCGGCCACCTCGTCCGTGGCGGTACCCCGACGGCCACCGATCGCCTGCTCGGCAGCCGCTTCGGCGCCGCCGCGGTGCGGGCCCTGGAGGAGGGCATGAACGGGGTGATGGTCGCGCTGAACGAGCCCGACGTCGAGTACGTCACGCTGGCCGAGGCGGTCGGCCGGTTGCGCACCGTGCCGATGGAGTGCGACACGCTGCTCGCCGCACGCGAGTTGGGCACCTCGTTCGGAGACGACTGACGTACGCCGGCCGGGGCCGGTGACCCGCGGCGAGCGGTACCCGGCCGCGAGCGGTGGGTGGTCGACGAGACCATCCGCAAGGTGTACACGATCATTCTCGACCGCGGGGTCCCCGACGTTGGCTGACGTACACTCCGGTTCACACGACCTCGGAGGTTCATCATGAGCGGCAGTCTGATCGGTGTCCTCGTCGGCATCGCGGTGGTGGTGTTGTTGATCCTCCTGAGCGTGCGCACCATCCAGCAGGGGAACGTGGGCGTCACCACGATCTTCGGTAAGTACCACCGCACGTTGCGGCCCGGCCTCAGCTTCGTCGTCCCGGTCGTCGAGAAGGTGTACCGGCGGATCAGCATTCAGAACCGCGCCGTCGAACTGCAGTTCCAGGCGATCTCGCAGGATCAGGCGAACATCTACTTCACCGCGATGATGGTCTACAGCGCCATCAGCGAGTCGGAGGAGACGATCAAGAACATCGCCTTCAAGTTCGTCAGCGAGAAGGACTTCCTCACCGCGCTCGTACGCAGCGTCGAGGGCAGCACCCGTGGCTTCGTGGCCACGAAGCGTCAGGCCGAGATCCTGGCGCTGCGGGGCGAGATCGTCGCCGAGGTGAAGGAGAACCTCGACCACGTGATCGAGACGTGGGGCTTCCACCTCATCGACCTGCAGCTGAACGACATCACCTTCGACCAGGCCATCACCACGTCGATGGCGCAGGTGGTGGCGAGCAACAACCTGAAGGCAGCCGCCACCAACGAGGGTGACGCGCTCCTCATCCGCAAGACCAAGGAGGCCGAGGCGTTGGGTACTGCGGTGCGCATCGAGGCCGAGGCCGAACGCACCGCCGCTCAGTTGCGTGGTCAGGGTGTCGCGTTGTTCCGCGAGGAGGTGGCTCGCGGCCTGGCGCAGGCGGCGCGCGAGATGGACGCCAACAGCGTCGACTCGTCGCTCATCCTGTTCTCGATGTGGACCGAAGCCATCCGCCACATGGCCGAGAACGGCAAGGGCAACGTGCTGTTCCTCGACGGCTCGCCCGACGGCATGCAGAAGCAGATGCAGGACCTCGTCGCCCTGCAACAGCTCAACGTGGTCCAACAGCAACCGCCGTCTCCGTGACGCAGACGCGGCCCTCCGCACCCCTCTCGGGGCTAGTCTTGCCGCCAGTGGAACTCGACCTCACCCTCCCTGCACGCTGGTACAACGACCCCGGCATCTGGCAGCGCGAACGCTGGCCAATCTTCGGCAGCAACTGGGTGCACGTCGCCTACGACCACCAGTTGCGCAACCCGGGCGACTACGTCACCGAGAACCTGGCCGGTTGGCCGATCTTCCTGCGGCGCAACGAGGACGGGTCGCTGCGCGCCTTCTACAACCTCTGCCCGCACCGCGCCGGTCCGCTGGTGTTCGACGGCGAGGGGTGCTCGAAGAACCTCGTGTGCAAGTACCACGGATGGGCGTTCAACGCCGACGGCAAGCTGCTCAGCGCTCGCGACTTCGGGGCCGACGCGCCCGAGAACATGGACCTCACGGGTATCCAGGTCGGGTCGTGGCGCGGCATGGTGTTCGTCTGTCTGAACCCCGCCATCGCGCCGTTGCACGAGTGGCTCGGCGAGTTCCCGAACGAGGTCGAGCACGTTCCCCTCGAGTCGTACCGGTACCACAGTCGCAGTGTCCGACACGTCGCGTGCAACTGGAAGACCTACGGCGACAACTTCCTCGAGGGCTATCACTTGCCCACCACGCACCCGGCGATGAGCCGTGACGCCGACGCACTGAACTACAAGGTCGTCTACAAGGGCGACCCGCGGTGGAACATCCACACCATGCCGCCCCGCGACGAGAGCACGTTCAGCGTGTTCGGCTATTTCTGGCCGACCTTCGCGTTCGACGTCTTCCCTGGCGGGTTCGCCGTCGAGCGGTGGCTGCCGCGCGGTCACGCGCACAGCGATCTCATCTTCGAGTACTTCTTCGCCGACGACGCCACGGGCGTCGAGGAGATCGTCAAGTTCAGCGAAGAGGTGGCCGACGAGGACGCCCGCATGTGCGAGCACGTGCAGCGCAACCTCGACGCCGGCAACTACGACACCGGGGTGCTGAGCCCGAAGTGGGAGTACCCGCTCGCGGTCTTCCACGGCATGGTCCGCGAGGCCGTCGGCTCGCTCGACGACTGACTGCCGTGCAGACGACCGCACGGTTCCTGTGGCAGCGACTCGAGTCGTACCACGGGATGATCTACTTCGTTCCCGAGGCCGACCAGCACTACACGGCGCTCGGGCTGGACCGCGGCATGATGGGCTACTTCGGTTCGCGGGCGGCGGCGATGGGGCCCGTCCCCGCCGAAGTCGTGGTGGCGACCTTCTTCAACTTCGAGCCGTCCGGCATTCATGGCGTGGTGCCCGAGGTGTGGAACCGCACCTCCGCAGCGGCCCTCTGGCAGGCACGTCTCGCGGCAGTCGACGAAGCCTTGCGGCGGCTCCTGGGCGACCGCATCGGCGCGCCCGAGATCGGGCGAGCCGCCACGTTGCTGCGATCCATCGTGCCCGCCTGCCGACCGGAGGGCCGGGCGTTGTTCGCCGGTCACCTGGCGCAGGAGTGGCCCGACGAGCCGCACCTCGCGCTGTGGTTCGGGATCACTCTGCTCCGCGAGTACCGCGGCGACGGCCACATCGCCGCGCTCACGGCCGAAGGCGTGTCGGGGGTGGAAGCGCTGGTCATCCACGGTGCGACGGGCGCCGTGCCGCCGCGTGTGCTGAAGGCCACCAGAGCGTGGGGCGACGAGGCGTGGGAGACCGCGCAGCGCGGGTTGCAGGCGCGCGGCTGGCTCGGCCTCGACGACGAACTCACCCCGATCGGTCGCCAGCATCGAGACGAGATCGAGCGGCGTACCGACGAACTCGCCGCGGCGCCGTGGGCGTTGCTCGAGGACGATCAGGCCATCTGGCTTGCGGCGCTGGGCAAGGAACTCAGCGCCACCATCGTCGCCGCCGGTACGTTCCCGTCGCGCTGAGCGTGCCGTCCCCTCAGCGAGGGCACCACAGGCGGACGCGCACGGCCGGACGGCCACCGCTCGCAGTCCGGTTCACCGACCGGACCGGCGGCGTGGACGCGGCGGTGACGATCGGCGAGTTGGTGGTGGGGGTGACGACGCAGTGCGATCCTCCCCATGGTCGTTCGATCTGGTCGATGGTGTCGCCGATGAGATCGGCCATGGCAATGGTCGCATCGCGGCCGAGATGGATGCCGTCACCCGAGAACCACGACGTCGGCAACGGGGCGCTGCGCATCGCCCAGTCGGCGATCACGAGCATCGGTTCGCTGGCGGCGCGGCGTCGGAGGAGCGCGTTGTGGGCGGCGAATCGCGAGGCGGAGGGGCCCGCGACCCGGTAGGTGAGCCAGACGACGTAGGGGACGTGCTGCCGGCGGGCTTCTCGCAGGATCACGTCGATCGCGGTGTTCACGCCGATGGAGCCGTTGGTGGGATCGTTGTAGCCTGCGCCGACGACGAGGGCGGTCCGATACCGGCCCGCCATCGACCGGATGGTGGTGATCGCGTTCGTCGGCGTCGGCGCCGTGCCGATGCGGCAGCTGGTGGTGATCAGCCGACGACATCCCTTCGTGTCGAGGACGAAGGTGTGACGCGCCGCGAGTTGCGCCCGCGACGTCGCTCCGTAGGTCTGTGCCATTCCGTTCATCACCGAATCGCCGACCAAAAGCACTTCGGGCGGAGGCGCCGCCGTGGCCGGGCGGGGACCGAGCGCGATCAGGGGCACGAACAGCAGCGCCAGCGCAACGAGTCCGATTCTCCGCACACCGTCACCCTAGATGGCGGCCTCCCCTAGGATCACGCCGGTGGAGGGACCGGAATGACGAGACCGAAATTGTCGGATGTGGCCCAATTGGCAGGTGTGGGCCTGGGGACCGCGTCGGACGCCCTTGCGGGAAAGAACCGAATTCCCGACGAGACACGCGAGCGTGTCCGCAAGGCTGCGACGGCGCTCGGCTACGTGCCCAACCCTGTGGCCAGGGCACTCAGCGGCGGCAATCTGCACGTGCTCGGCATCGTGGTCACGGCGCTGCGTTACCCGTCGGAATTCGAGCCCTATCGAACCTATTGGGGCGATCTCATCGGCGCTGCCGCCGTGGCTGCCACCGACCGGGGCTATGCCGTCACGGTGCTCCCTGGACTCACCGACGTGGTGGCGAACGCGCTTCCCGTCTCGGGTTTGATCGTCATCACCGCACACGCTGGCGACGACGACATCGATCGTGCGTTGCGGCTCGGCGTGCCGGTCGTCGGCGACGGGTTCGAGGAGGATTCGCGGGCTGCGGGTTGGGTGGATCTCAACTACCGAGGCACTGTGCCGTTGGTGATGGACCACTTCGTCGAGCAGGGGGCACGTCGCCCCGCACTGCTGTGGGGATCTGACGGCGACACGTTCCTCGAGTACATCGACGATGCGTACCGGTCCTGGTGCGTCGCGAACGACGTGTCGCCGCTCTCCGCATGCACGGACCCCATGTTCGATCGCCGCGACGCGGCGATCGAGGAGCTCCTCGACGCCGGCGCCGATGCGATCTACTCGGTGGTCGAGTCGATGCCCGAGATCATCGCGTTGATCGAGGGTCGTGGGCTGAAGGTGGGGCACGACGTCTTACTGGTGACGCTCGACGACGACACGTCGGGTGGGCTGGCTGTGCGCGACGTGTCGACCATCGGACTGATCGGCCGGGGCTACGCCGACGAAGTGGTCAATGCGCTCATCGACATCATCGAACACAAGGTGGCCACGCCACTCGACATTCGCGGCGAGCCGACGCTGCACCCTCGCGGCAGCAGCGTCCGCAACTCGTCGGTTCGCTGATCTTCGTCGTTGGTCTCGCCCGCTCGAACAGCGGGTACCGGTGTGGCAGAGGTGCAGCATGCCCAAGAACGCCACGAAGGCCCATCCCGGTGCCGAACGATTCGAGTTCGAATGCCACGGTGCGGTGGGCCGCGCCGCCCAACTGCTGGGTCTCGCCGCTCGTGCGTACGTGGAGGTCGACGACACGACGTTCACAGCGAGGTTCGGCCCGTGGGTGGTGCACACGCCGTTGTCGAACATCTCCGGTGTGTCGGTGACGGGTCCGTACGCGACGTGGAAGGTGATCGGTCCGCCCCGCCTGTCGCTCGCCGACAGAGGGTTGACCTTCGCCACCACTGACCGTCAGGGTGTGTGCATCGAGTTCTTCGAACCCGTGGCGGGCCTCGATCCGATGGGCCGCTTCCGCCACCCGGGCCTCACCGTGACGGTGGCCGACCCGGTGCGGGTGATGGCCGCGATCGCCAGTTGACCATGCACACGTCGCCGGCATCCGGCTCCGTCCGTGGCAGCGGTAGTCGCCGCTCCGACGTGCGTTCTGCCTGGGTGCTCCATGCCTTCACGGCGACTGGCGTGATCGTGGGTTTCGTCGCCCTGAACGCGGTGATCGAGGGGCACGCACGCGCGGCATTGCTGTGGCTGACGGCAGCCTTGGTGTTGGATGGCGTCGATGGACCCATTGCCCGCAAACTGGAGGTCCGCACACACATTCCGCACCTCGACGGCAACACGCTGGACCTGATCATCGACTTCTTCACCTGCACGGTCGTTCCGGTGGCGTTCCTCGATCGTTTCGACATCCTGCCGGCGAAGACGATCGGGCCGATGGGGTTCGCCATTCTGTTCGTGAGCGCACTGTGGATGTCGCGCACCGACCAGGAGACCCGCGATGGGTGGTTCAAAGGTTTCCCCGCCGAGTGGAACATGATCATCCCGACGCTGTACCTGCTGCACCCGAACAAGTGGGTGAGCCTCGTCGTGTGCGCCGCGTTCTGCGTGCTCACGCTGTCGCGTATCGAGTTCCCGCACCCGGTGTCGGTGCGCGAGGAGCGCCCGATCACGCTGGTGTTCCTGCTGCTCTGGCTGGGGTCGATGACGTGGCTGACCATCGCCCAGCACGACGTGATGGTGGCGCGGGTGATCCTGATCGTGGCCCCGGCGTGGACGGTGCTACAGGTGCTGCGGCGATACGCGAAGGGCCGACGGGCCGACAACGGCACCACCGTGCTCGAACCCACAGACCCACGAGGATCGACCGTGATGCCGACCGATCCACGGTGACCACGCGGGTCGCCTCGTTGCCCTGCTGAGTCGCGGTGCGCCGACCGACGGTCTGCAGCTGGCTGGCGCCGCGATACTCGCCGCCGGGCCGTCCGCCGACTTCAGCGACGTGATCGCCGATCTTGCCCGCCGGGCACTCGGTACGGCTTGGTTTCTGGGCGGGATTCGTCCCAAATCGGCGTCCGGGCGGGATTCTTCCCGGCTTCCGGGAATCAGGCCGCCCAGATCCACCCGCACCGAGCTCACCACCGTGGAATGTCGCGGAGTCTGATCGGAGCACAGCTTGGGCTGACGCGACAGGGCGGCCGTCAACGCTTTCGATCGCCTCATCAACGATTGCGTCCATCGCCCAATCAGACCTGGTCAGACTCGTCGGGGAGAGGAGATTCGAACTCCCGACCTCCTGCACCCAAAGCAGGCTGAAGCCGTATTCGTTGGTGTTGTCCTGTGCTGCCTTCTGCTGTAAAAGCCCAGCTGAGCAGGGGTGTCCGAGGACAGCACGGCAGAACGCAACACTCGGCAACACAGGCCGGTGCACGCCGGATTGATACATTTCTGATACATCGCGAGTCGCGAAGCCGAGGTGTCGGAGGCCGGTGTGGCTCGATCGTGACGCTGTAGCATTCGCTCATGAGCAGTCCTCGGAAGGTCGTCACCGCAGCCGAGATGGATGCGATGACGCCACAGCAGCGCGCCGACCTGATCGACGCCAGCGTCGTGCGTTCATGGGACGAGGTCGACCCGGAGTTTCGGGAGCAGGCGTTGCAGGCGGCTCGGGTTCTCAACGCTCAACACCGCAACGATGCCTGAGCGGCAGGTTCGCTTCACGCCCTCGTTCTTCGACCGCCTCGACGAGCTGCTGCCGGCCGAACGCGGCGCGGACGGGAGCCTCTCGGCGACCGACTTCCTGCTCTACGAGCTCCCTCGCATGCGCGACCTGCTGGCAGCGGACTTCGAGCGGAACACGCTCCCGGCTGATGAACCACCCGTCCGGCTCTTCGTTGGTGCAGGGGCGCTGGTGAAGTCGGTCGCCCTGTATGCGCTCGTCGCTCCCGATGGCGCCGTCGAGGTGATCTGGGTGCTCATCGACAGGTGACCCGATCGGGAATCCGAGTCCCTGTTCCTCGAGCCAGGCAACTACACCGTCCGCGGCGGCCAGACCGAAGGCGCTGCCACCGGTGAGGCACACCGCATGGATCCGCTCCACGAGATTTTCGGGTCGAAGGG
>JANMFL010000415.1:0-1762 GCA_031377945.1 Acidimicrobiaceae bacterium
TCACGCCAGCGGTGGTGCTGAAGATCTGGGTCAGCTGCGCAACGGTGAGGCTGGTCACGGGCGCACCGGCAGCGCGGTAGTAGCCGAAGCTGAGTGCGTCACGAGCGATCGGGACGTACGCGAGCGTGGTGCCCGCCGTGCCCGACAGGCTGGAGGAGCGAGCGAAGCTGATCTGACCGGAGGCCGACGTGGTGCCGGTACCGCAGTTGGTGTTCGACGTGGTGCCGCCGCCAGTGATGGTCGAGAGCAGGGCCGTACGGCCCGCACCCGAACCGTTCGGACGGTTGAACGACGGGCCGCCGGTACGGGCGGTGATGCACGTGGTGGTCAGACCGCCGGCCGTTGCATCCCACGACACGATCTGCTTCTGGCCGGTCGCGGCGTCGGTCTGCAGGGGCGTGTAGTTCACACCGTTCTCGAAGCCGGCGAAGGCGTTCATGAGATCCTGGGTGGTGTCGGAACCGACGGCGACGAACGGGGCGTCGTACTGCTTGGGGTCTGCGGACGCAGAGCCTCCGGCGGAGGCTGCGGCACCGATGAGCGCAGTGGCGGCGACTGCGAACGCCAGGCTCTTGGCCTTCTTCGTGTTGAGCATGATGTTGGTTGGTCCCTTCGTAGAAACGGATTCGCCCGGGTAACCAGCACGGGCAAGAGGGATCAAACCAGAGCGACCTTTCTTCCTGTTGGCCTCGAAATGAACGATGCAAGATCTCGTCAAGCGTTCACCTCGCCGTCATCGGCGAGCCATGCGCCGGACCTCCTGAGTGGGGAAAACACCCCTGGCCACCCCGTCGTTCACACTCGGCGCGGCGAAACCGACGCGGCGCGGGACCGACCGAGCGGGCGACGCCGTCGCTCCGCCACGCCTCGAGGTCGCGATCGCAGGCGCGCCTGCTCAGACACGTCGAGCGCGTCGTTCCCCGTTCACCTTGGCGCCAACAGCGCCGGGTGGATCAGCCGAAGCGGCCCATCACGTAGTCGAGGGTGCGCTCATCCTGCGGCGAGCTGAACATGGCATCGGTCGCTCCGTGTTCGACGATCACACCGGGTGTTCCCTGACTCGCCAGGAAGAACGCACAGTGGTCCGAGACGCGGGCGGCCTGCTGCATGTTGTGGGTCACGATGACGATCGTGACCTCCGAGACCAGTTCGATGATGGTCTCTTCGATGCGTCGCGTCGACGTGGGGTCGAGCGCAGAACACGGCTCGTCCATCAGCAACACGCGAGGACGGATCGCCAGCGCCCGGGCGATGCACAGACGCTGTTGCTGGCCGCCCGACAGGCCGCCGCCGGGCTGACGCAGACGGTCCTTCACCTCGTTCCAGAGGCCTGCCTTCGACAGGCACGTCTCGACGACCTCGTCCTTCATCGCCCCCGTCGCCTTCGTTCCCGTGAGACGGTAACTGGCGAGCACGTTGTCGTAGATCGACATCGCCGGAAAGGGGTTCGGCTTCTGGAAGACCATGCCGACTTCGCGTCGGGCATCGGTCAGCTTGCGATCGGCGTCGTAGATGTCGTGGCCGTCGAGCAAGACCTCTCCTGCCATCGCAGCACTCGGGATCATCTCGTGCATGCGGTTGAGGATGCGCAGGAACGTGGACTTGCCACAGCCCGACGGACCGATGAGGGCCGTCACCTTGCCGGCTTGCATGTTCAGCGAGACGCGGTCGAGCACCAGATGTGCACCGAACCACGCCGAGATGTTCCGGGCATCGAGGCCGGCCAGTGCGGCGAGCCCGCCCGCCGTGGTGGTTGTCATGG
>JANMFL010000316.1:0-17088 GCA_031377945.1 Acidimicrobiaceae bacterium
AGTGAGAATGGGATCTCCGCAGGGGTCGAAATAGGACACACGGCCCTGAGCGCCGTTCGATGCCTACAGCCGTTCGATGCCTACAGCCGTTCGATGATGGTGACGTTGGCCTGCCCGCCACCTTCGCACATGGTCTGCAGACCGAAGCGACCGCCTGTGCGCTCCAGTTCGTGCAACAGCGTGGTCAACAAACGGCCTCCGGTGGCGCCCAGCGGGAGACCAAGGGCGATCGCGCCACCGATGACGTTGACCTTGGCGTGGTCGGCACCCAGCTCGCGCATCCAGGCCAGCACGACGGGAGCGAACGCTTCGTTGATCTCGACCAGATCGATGTCGTCGATGGTCATCCCGGCCTTGGCAAGCGCGCGGCGGGTCGCCGCGATGGGCGCCGAGAGCATCATGATCGGGTCGTCGGCGAGCACGCTGATGTGGTGGATGCGAGCCCGCGGGGTGAGCCCGTGGTCCTTCACTGCCTGCTCACCGGCGATCAGCAACGCCGCCGAGCCGTCGGAGATCTGACTGGCCAGCGCTGCGGTGAGCCGGCCGCCGGGGGTGAGCGGGTTCAACGAGCGGATCTTCTCGAGGTTCGGTTCGCGAGGTCCCTCGTCGAACGTCAGCCCGTTGAGTGGGGCGATCTCGGCGTCGAAGCGACCTTCGGCGCGCGCTCGCAGTGCACGGTTGTGCGACTCGACGGCGAACGCCTCCATCTCCTCGCGTGAGAGATCCCACTTGTCGGCCATCATGTTGGCACCCACGAACTGGCTGACCTCGCCGTTGCCGTAGCGGGTGGTCCAGCCGGTGGAGCCGGTGAACGGATCGTCGAAGCCCAGCGCCTGCCCTGCCGTCATCGCCGACGAGATGGGGATCATGCTCATGTTCTGCACGCCACCCGCCACCACCAGATCCATCGTGCCGCTCATCACCGCTTGCGCCGCGAAGTGGATCGATTGCTGTGCCGATCCGCATTGGCGGTCGATGGTGGTGCCGGGCACGTGTTCGGGCAGCCCGGCGGCGAGCCAGCAGGTACGTGCGATGCACCCGGCCTGCGGACCGATCGAGTCGACGTTGCCGAAGATGACATCGTCGACGGCCCCGGGGTCGACGCCGGTGCGCTGCATGAGTGCGCCGATGCTGTGGGCGCCGAGGTCGGCTGGGTGGACGGTGGACAGCGAACCGCCGCGTCGGCCCACCGGGGTTCGAACTGCATCGACGATGAATGCTCCAGCCATGCGCTCGACGCTAGCCGTCGGTGCTCGCACCGCGTCAGCTCGGGGCTCGACGCACCCGCGACTCACCTACACTTGCCGGCGTGGACGTCGCCCTGCTCTCCTCCATCTCGCTGCCCGACAGCACGGGTACCGCCCGCCGCCTCGGCGACCTGTGGCGCGAGCAGGCGACAGTCCTGGTGTTCCTGCGGCACTTCGGTTGACTGCACTGCCGTGAACACGCCGCGCAGTTGCGCGATCGACATGACGAGATCGCCGAGCTCGGCGGCCGAATCGTCGCGATCGGAACAGGCGACCACGCTGAGGCGGGTGCGTTCGTCCGCGATGAACGTCTGCCATTCATGGTCCTCGTCGACGACGACGCCAAGGCCGCCGAAGCCGCTGCCGTCACGACGCTCGGCTGGTTCCAGCTCCTGCATCCGCGCACGTGGCGAGCCACCCTCGCGACATCGAGGCGCGGCTACCACGTCCACAAGCCCGGAGCCCGAGTTCGCCAGATCGGCGCGACGTTCATCATCGGCACCGACGGTCGCCTGCGCTACGAGCACCTCGACATCGACAGCACCGACCACGCACCCCTCGACGAGGTCGTCGCCGTGTTGCGGGCGGATCCGACATGAGCGACCGACCAGAGGCAGCAACCGGATGAGCGTGCACAGCAGGACAGCGACGAAGGGCCAGCCAGCCCCGGACTTCACGCTCGCCGACCAGCACGGCACGCCGTTCCATCTGGCCGAAGCGGGCACTCCGGTCGTGCTGGTGTTCCTTCGCGGCTTTGGTTGACCCTTCTGTCGCCGCCATCTCTCGCAGTTGCGGGATGACATCGATCACTTCCGGAAGGCCGACGCCGTCGTGGTCGCCATCGCTCCCGACGACGCCGCCGGAGTGGCTCGCTTCGTGCGCGACAGCGCGTACCCGTTTCCCCTGCTGGCCGACACCGGGCACGAGGTGTTCGATGCCTACGACGTGGTGAGCACGCTCTCGAGCCTCGGCCAACGACCGGCCCTGTTCGTCGTCGACGCCGATGGCATCGTGCGTTTCGATTCGATCGGCAAACAGCAGTGGGAGATCCCGTCCAACGAGAACGTGCTGGCGGTGCTCTCGGCGTTGTGAGGTGTTGCGTCGGCGCGGTCCGGCTCAGCTGTCGATCGCGGAGGATCAGCGGCACACGTCGGCGAGTTCGGACAGCATGGCCGGATCGCTGGTCGCGGGCACCACGATGAACTCGTCGCATCCTGCGGCCTCCGCTGCCTCCATCGCGGCGCGCAGTGCTGCCGGAGTGTGCAGCGACATCGCGTCGGCGAGGCCACGCGCCATCTCGGGCGAGAACACCTCCAGATAGCGGAAGGCGAACTCGCGCAACGTGGCCGCGGCGTCGACACCCAACGCCGCGAACGAGCCGGTGACCAAGCGTGGCCGATCGGTACGGCCTGCCGCCGCCCACGCGGCCTCGGCGGCACGGCACGAGCGAGCCATCTCGTCGGCGTCGGCGAGCAGGCTGAAGCCACTGACCCCGTCTGCCCACGACGCCGCACGGGCGAGCGACTTCGGGCCCATTGCCGAGGCGAGCAGCCGTGGTCCGCCCGACTGCACGGGCGACGGGCCGACCGGTTGGCCATCGGCCGCCGCCGCACCTGCCCACAGCTCGCGGAGTTCGACCACGCCCGCGTCGAGTCGGGCGTGACGACCGCGGTCGGACACCCCCAGCGCCTCGAAGTCCTGTCCGCGTCCGCCGACGCCGACCGCCACGTCGAGTCGACCCCCGGAGAGCACGTCGATGGTCGCGAGTTGCTTCGCGATCATCACCGAGCGGTGCCATGGCAGCACGACCACGTTGGCCAACACCCGCACCCTGCTGGTGAGCACCGCCGCCGCAGCACACGAGGTGATGCCCTCGAGGTTGTGGAAGGAGATGCGTTCGCCCGCCGAGATGCTGGCGAACGGCCCCTCGTCGACGCCCGCACACCACTCGCCGAAGCGAGCGCGGTCGAGCCCGATCGCCATCTGCGGAAGTGCGACGCCGACGTCGATCACGGCCACCATCCCTCGGGCGTCTTGCGCCAGCCGCGAGCGGCATCACTGCCACCGTCGACGTGAATGGTGGTGCCGGTGACGAACTTGGAGGCGGCGGAGGCAAGGTAGACGACGGCACCGACGATGTCGTCGGGCTCCCCCCAGCCGAGCGCCAGCTTCGCACCGTAGTCATCGGTGCCCACCAGCAGCTCGTGGTCGCCGGGCGTGCGCAGCGCATCCGGCGCGACGGTGTTGACGCGGATGGCCGAATCGCTGAGCTCGAGGGCCAGTGATCGTGACAGGTGCTCGACCGCTGCCTTCATCGCACCGTAGATGGCGAAGCCGGGCGATCCCTTGAACGCCTCGACGGAGGTGATGTTGATGATCGAACCACCGGCAGCCATCTTCGGTACGCACACGCGGACCACGTTGGTGACCGATCCGAAGTTGGTGTCGACCAAGCTGCGCTGCGCGTTGGCAGACGAATCGAGGAAGGGGGCATGGAACGTGCCACCGGCGTTGTTGACCACGATGTCGACCCGGTCGAGGGGCTGGATCCAGGCGCTGACTGCAGCGGCATCGCGTACGTCGACGACCGCCGACGAGACGAGCGCCGAACCCAACGCTTCGGCCGTCGCGATGGGGTCGACACGGTCGCAGATGGCCACCCGGGCACCGCACGCGGTCAGGCCCTCGGCGATGGCTGCGCCGAGGCCCTGCGCCGCACCGGTGACCACGGCCAGCCGTCCGTCCAGGCGAAAGGAGTCGAGTGAGAACGTCATGCCGACAGTCTGCTCAGCGCAGGTGGGGCGCAATGCGCCGACCGCTTGCGAACGACGCCTGGCCCTCGGCCACCGCCTCGGCGGTGTTGCCCAGCGTCACGAGGTGCGGCGCCATCGCCAACGCCTGGGCGCGGGCCATCTGGCGTGCCGCCCACAACGAGCGCAGCGTGCCCTCGACCGCCGCCGCCGGTTGCGAAGCAATGGCGTTGGCGATGCGCCCGGCGGTGGCCCGCAGGTCGGCGAACGGCACCACGTCCTGGACGAACCCGACCTGGTGGGCGCGAGCAGCCGACATGCGCTCGTGGTTGCCCATCAACGCCAACCTGCACAACTCGCCCCAGGGAAGTTGGCCGTAGAGCAGGATCGGCTCGTAGGACGCAGCCATCCCATAGGTGGTGTGCGGGTCGAAGAACGTCGCGTGATCGGCGGCGACGATGGTCTCCACTTCGCCGAGCAGGTAGAAGGCTCCGCCACAGGCCATGCCGTTCACCGCCGCGACGACGGGCTTCCACAGGTCGGCGGTCTTCGGGCCGAGCAGCATGCCGGGGTCGTCGATCATGAACGGGCTCGACGGTTGCGGCACCTCCCAGTTGCGGTCGATACCGGTGCAGAACGCCTTCTCGCCGGCGCCGGTCAGCACGATGGCACGGATCGCGTCATCGAAACGAAGCTGCCGCCACAGGCCCTGCAGCTCGGCAACCAGCTCCCCGTCGAACGCGTTGAGTCGATCCGGACGGTTCAGCGTCACCCAGGCAACCGGGCCGTCGGCCTCGTAGATCAGCGTTGCAAAGTCCACCCCGGAAACCACCTCCCCAACGTTTCTGACGGACCGTCAGAAACACAGTAGTCTCACCTTATGCGAGATCTGCCCAGGATCATTTCGGTCGACGATCACGTGCTCGAGCCAGCCACGGTGTGGTCGGACCGCCTGCCGCAGAAGTATCAGGACGTCGGCCCGCGCATCGTCCGAGCGCCGGTGAAGGAGATGGAGTTCATCGGCGGCAAGTTCAGCGCCGTGCCCGGCCAGCCGGGAGACCCGGGCGAACCCGTCGACTGGTGGTTCTACGAAGAGCTTCGCCGCCCATTGCTGAGGCTCGACACCGCCGTTGGCTATGCGCGAGAAGATGTCACGCTGAAGGGCATCACCTACGAGGACATGCGGCCAGGTTCCTTCCAACTCGCCGATCGTCTCGCCGACATGGACATCAACCACGTCGAAGCGTCGTTGTGCTTTCCCACGATGCCCCGCTTCTGCGGGCAGACCTTCACCGAGGCATCCGACAAGGACCTGGCCCTGCTGTGCGTGAGGGCGTACAACGACTGGATGGTGGACGAATGGTGCGGCCCGTCCGGCGGCCGGCTGATCCCACTCATCATCGTGCCCCTCTGGGACCCCGTCGCAGCGGCCGCCGAGGTGCGCCGCAACGCCGAACGCGGCGTGCATGCCGTGTGCTTCAGCGAGATCCCACCCAACCTCGGGCTGCCCAGCATCCACGACAAGGACGGCCACTGGCTCCCGTTCTTCGAAGCCTGCAACGAGGGCAAGGTCACCATCAACATGCACATCGGTTCCGGCTCGAAGATGCCGTCCACCTCACCCGACGCGCCGGCGGCCGTGGGCTCCACGCTCACGTTCGCCAACTGCTGCTTCTCGATGGTCGACTGGTTGATGAGCGGCCACTTCAACACCTTCCCCGATCTGAAGATCGCCTACAGCGAGGGCCAGATCGGCTGGATCCCATACATCCTCGAGCGCGCCGACACCGTGTGGACCGAGAACAGGGGGTGGGGCGGAATCGCCGACAAAGTGCTGCAGCCGCCGTCCGAGCTGTTCCGCGAGCACATCTACGGGTGTTTCTTCGACGACCCGCACGGCGTTCGTTCCATCGAGGAGATCGGCGTCGACAACGTCACCTACGAGACCGACTACCCGCACAGCGACTCCACCTGGCCGCACAGCCTGAAGATCGCCGAGGAGCAGATGGTCGGCCTGTCCGACGAGGTGGCCTACAAGGTGCTGCGCGGCAACGCCATCGAGATGCTGTCGCTCGACCACCTGCGATGACAGCCACGACCATCGGGCGTCAGGTCAGGGAAGCTGCCCAGCAGTTCGGTGCAACGGAAGCGCTCGTCGACGGCGAACGGCGGCTGACGTTCGACGAACTTGCCGACCAGGTGCTCGCCGCCGCAGCTGCCTTCGTGGCCGGCGGCCTGCAGACCGGCGAGCGAGTGGCGATCTGGGCGCCGAACGTCGCCGAGTGGGTCATCGCCGCGCTGGGTGCATCATCGGCAGGCGGCGTGCTCGTTCCGCTCAACACCCGCTTCAAGGGGCGCGAGGCCGGCGACATCATCGCGCGCAGCGGCGCGTCGATGCTGTTGTGCGTCAACGGTTTCCTCGGCACCGACTACATCGCGATGTTGCGCGAGAGCGGTGCCGACCTCCCCGAACTGCGCCAGATCGTGGTGCTGCGCGGCGACGTTCCGCCGGGTGCTGTCGGCTGGGGCGAGTTCCTGCAGCACGCGGGTGGCGACGCCGCGACCCGCGAAGCAGTCCGCCGAATCACCGACGGCTCGGCCGACGATCTCAGTGACATCATCTACACGTCCGGCACCACAGGTCGGCCGAAGGGCGTGATGTGCACGCACGGCCAGACGATGCGCGTCTTCGACGAATGGTCGCGCGTGATCGGCCTCACCCACGGCGATCGCTACCTGATCGTCAACCCGTTCTTCCACACCTTCGGCTACAAGGCAGGTTTCGTTTCGTGCCTCATCCGCGGCACCACCATCGTCCCGGAGCCTGTGTTCGACGTGGCAGCAGTGTTGAGCCGGGTGGCAGCCGAACGCATCACCATGCTCCCAGGGCCGCCAACCCTGTATCTGTCCATCCTCAACTTCCCTGAACGCGACTCCTTCGATCTGACCTCGCTCCGGCTGGCGGTCACCGGCGCCGCAGCGGTGCCGGTGGAGATGATCCGGCGGATGCGCGAGGAGCTCACCTTTCGGGTCATCGTCACCGCCTACGGGCTCACCGAGTCGACCGGGGTGGTGTCGATCTGCCGGCCCGACGACGATCCCCAGACCATTGCCACCACATCCGGCGTCGCCATTCCCGACACGGAAGTGCGCGTGGTCGACGGTGATGGCGTCGAACTGCCTCGCAATGCACCCGGCGAGATCGTGTGCCGCGGGTATCACGTGATGCAGGGCTACTACCACGACCCGGAGGCCACCGCAGAAGCCGTCGACGCCGACGGATGGCTGCACACCGGCGACATCGGCACGATGGACGATCGCGGCTACCTGACCATCACCGACCGCAAGAAGGACATGTTCATCGTCGGCGGATTCAACGTCTACCCGGCCGAGATCGAGAACACGCTCCTCGGGCACCCGGCCATCGCCCAGGCCTCGGTTGTCGGCGTACCGGACCCACGCCAGGGCGAGGTGGGCCACGCCTTCGTGGTGGCGCGACCCGGGTGCGACATCGATCCCGCGGAAGTGATCGCATGGAGCCGCGAGCAGATGGCGAACTTCAAGGTGCCAAGGGCGGTGCACGTGGTGCAGTCGCTCCCCGTCAATGCGAGCGGAAAGGTGCTCAAGTTCGAGCTCCGCGACCAGGCCACGGCCTGAGCGGCCGTTCATCTTTCTGACGATCCGTCAGATTGCGTACAGTGCCACTGACAGGGGGTCGCACATCATGCGCGGAATCGTCTACAACGGCACGGAGACCAAGCTCGTCCACGGTCTCGAACTGCGGGCACCGGGGCCACGCGATGTGATCATCGAGATCAAGGCCGCCGGCCTGTGCCACAGCGACCTGTCCTACATGCGCGGCCTGTACCCCGTGCCGTCGCCGGGAGTGTGCGGCCACGAGGGCGCGGGCGTGGTGGTGGAGGTGGGCTCCGCCGTCACCCTGGTGGCACCGGGCGACCACGTCATCATCGCCACCCTCACGGCCTGTGGCACCTGCGAGCACTGCGCCGACGGGAGGCCCACCTCCTGCCGCGCCACGCTCGCCAACTGGAGCCAACCGTTCACCCTCGACTCCGAGCCGATCTTCAACTTCGCAGCGACCAGTGCCTTCGCCGAGCGCACGGTGGTGCGCGACGTGCAGTGCGTGAAGATCCCCGACGACGTGCCGCTCACGTCGGCCGCCATCGTCGGATGTGGTGTCGTCACCGGCATGGGCGCCGTGTTCAATCGGGCCAACGTGCGTCGTGGTCAGTCGGCAGCGGTGTTCGGAGTCGGGGGCGTGGGCCTCAACGTGATCCAGGCGCTCAAGGTGCAGGGTGCCACCACCATCATCGCCGTCGACACCGTGCCGGAGAAGGAGTCGTTGGCGCGCACCTTCGGTGCCACCCACTTCCTGGACGGTCGTCGCGACGATCTCGTCGCGGCCATCGGCGACATTCGACCGGCGTCGGAGCACGCTGCCCGCGGGGCATTCAACTCGGGCGGTGTCGACTGGGCGTTCGACTGCGTGGCCCTCCCGCAGGTCACCTACAACGCGCTCGAGTGCCTCGACTGGGGTGGCACGGTCGTCGTCATCGGCGTGTCGTCGCAGACCGCCGAGTTCCACGGCCTCTACGGTCGTTTGACACAGGTCGACCGCGGCATCATCGGCTGCCGTTACGGCAGCATCTCACCGCACCGCGACATCCCCCGCATCATCGAGATGTACCGGCGCGGCGACATCCTGCTCGACGAACTGGTCACCGCCGCCCACCCCATCGAGTCGTGGGAGGACGCGGTGCACGAACTCGAATCGGGAGCGGTCGCTCGCGGCGTGCTCACGTTCTGATGCCGACCGCGACGGCAACCGTGCTCGATCTGTTCGACGAGGTGCTCGCCACCGACGCCGACCGTGCAGCGTTCGTGCAGGTCACCCACGACGGTTCCCCGCAACGCATCACCTTCGGCGAGCTCGCCGATCGAGCCGCTGCGCTGGCCCACTGGCTCCGCCACGAACGCGGGGTGCGACACGGCGACGTGGTGGGCATCAGGCTGCCGAGTGGCATCGACTACGCCGTCGCCTACCACGCGATCATCAGGGCGGGTGCCATCGCCACCGGCATCAACCCTCGGCTCGGCCCCACGGAGGTCGCCCACATCGTGCACGCGTGTCAGCCGGTGTACACCTTCGACGGACCGCTGCCCGATCCACCCGCGGCCGACGCCGGCGACCGGCTCGATCAGCTGCGATCCACCGATCCGGTGGCCATCGTCTGGACGGGCGGCACCACCGGCATGCCCAAGGGGGCGTGGTTCGATCACGAGTGCTTACGGGCGATGGCGCTCGGAGCCGCGCCACTGAGCGAGTTCGGCGATCGCCGCCTCTCACCGTTGCCCTTCGCGCACGTGGGGTTCATGACCCGCGCGTGGGACGAGCTGAGCAATCGCATCACCAGCGTCGTGGCACCCACCCCATGGACGGCGGCAGGCACGCTCGCGCTGCTCGCCGACGAGCGAGTCACCGTCTGCCAGGGTGTCCCCACGCAGTACCGTCTGATGTTCGATGACCCACAGTTCGCAACCACCGATGTCTCCAGTTTGCGCGTCGCCGGTATCGGTGCGGCCCGCATCCCACCTGAGTTGGTGCGCGAGATGCGCGCCAAGCTCGGCTGCCCGGTCGTGGTGCGCTACGCCAGTACCGAGGCCTGCCTGGCCACCGGCACCCGGTTGGACGACACGGTCGAAACCCTCTGCACCACCGTCGGCGTGCCGAACGGCGACGTGCAGTTGAAGGTGATCGACGATGTCGGCGCACCGGTGCCGACGGGTGTCACCGGCACCGTCTGCCTGCATGGTCGAGCAACGATGCGCGGCTACTGGCACGATCCGGAGCGCACGTCGGAGGCGATCGACGGCGACGGCTGGTTGCACACGGGCGATCTGGGCTGGGTCGGCGACGACGGAAACCTGCGGCTCGCCGGCCGGCGAACCGAGATGTACATCCGCGGCGGCTACAACGTGTACCCCATCGAGATCGAGAACTGCCTCGGCGATCACCCCGGCGTCGCCGCAGCGGCGGTGCTGGGTACCCCGGTCGCCGACCGGCTGGGTGAGATCGGAGTGCTGTTCGCGGTCCCCCGCCCAGGCCATCAGCTGGAGCTCTCGGAGCTGCGCTCGTTCGTCAAGGAGCGACTCGCGGACTACAAGGCGCCGGATGCACTCGTGCTGGTGCCGCAGCTGCCGCTGACCAACATCGGCAAGGTCGACAAGAAGGTGCTCGACGCATCGGCACAGGAGGAGGCCACGCGGTGGTCGCGATAGACACGCACGGCAAGACGCTGTGGCAGCTGATCGAAGCACGCTCCGCAGCATCACCGCAGGCCCGCATGGCACGCGACGAAGGCGGTCGCACGATGACCTTCGGCGAGTACCACCAGCGCTGCCTGCGCGCCGCCGCCGGCCTCGCCGCGCTCGGCGTGCACGAAGGCTCGAACGTGTCGTGGATCCTGCCGTCGCGATTCGAAGCACTCGTGCTCGCCGGTGCGCTCTCACGTCTCGGCGCCGTGCAGAACCCGATCCTGCCCATCTACCGCGAGCGCGAAGTCGGCTTCATCGCGCGTCAGAGCCGTTGCACGATGATGATCGTCCCCGGCTCGTTCCGCGGGTTCGACTATCCGCCGATGGCCGAGGCGGTCATCGACGACACATCCGCCGACGGCCCACCGGCGGTGGTGGTCGTCGCCGATCCGGACCTACCCGACGGCGACCCTTCGACGTTGCCGCCGTATCAGCCAGAGCTGCACGCCATGCGTTGGTTGTTCTACTCGTCGGGCACCACTGCCGACCCGAAAGGCGCCAAGCACAGCGACCGATCGATGTCGGCCGCGAACGACGGCATGCAGTGGTCGATGGAGGTCAGCGATGCCGACAAGGCTGCCGTGGTGTTCCCGGTGACACATGTGGGTGGTCTGGTCTGGTTGTTCAACGCCATGCAGACCGGGGTCGAACTGCTCATGGTCGAGACGTTCGATCCAGCCGAGACACCACGTTGGCTCGGGCTCAACGGGTGCACGTGTGCGGGTGCCGGCACCGTGTTCTGGATGACCTACCTTGCCGCCCAACGCGCGCTACCTGCGGGCCAACGACTGCTGCCCGACGTGCGCATCTTCAACGGCGGGGGCGCGCCGAAGCCCGCCACGCTGCACGACGACATGATGGCGGCCTTCGGTGCACCGCTGATCGGCGGTTGGGGGCTCACCGAGAGCCCGATCAACACGATGGTGCACCTCGACGACCCCGACGAGAAGAAGGCGACCACCGACGGCCGCCCCTGCCCCGGGGTGTCGCTGCGAGTCGTGATCGACGGCCATCAGTGCGCGCCGGGCGAGGAGGGCGAGCTGAGGGTGAAGGGTCCGCAGGTGTGCATGGGCTACCTCGACTCGTCACTCGACGACCTCGCGTTCGACGACGAAGGCTGGTTCTGCACCGGCGACCTGGGCGTGGTGGACACCGACGGATGGGTGTCGATCACCGGCCGACTGAAGGACATCATCATCCGCAAGGGCGAGAACATCTCCGCCAAGGAGATCGAGGACCTCTTGCACGCGCACCCGAAGGTGGCCGACATCGCGGTGATCGGCCTGCCCGACCAAGCCAGCGGAGAGCGGGCCTGTGCCGTGGTGGTCACCGCCGGCGACGCGCCGATCACGTTCGCGGAGATGGCCGAGCACCTCCTCGAGGCCCGTCTCTCGCGCCACAAGGTGCCCGAACAGCTGGAGTTCGTCGCAGCCCTGCCGCGCAACCCCACCGGCAAAGTGCTCAAGAAAGACCTTCGGGTCCAGTTTGGAGGAACACCGTGAACAGGTTCGAAGGGTCACGGGTCATCGTGACCGGTACCGGCTCGGGTATCGGCCGTGCCACTGCTCAGCGCTTCGCCGAGGAGGGGGCACTCGTTGCCTGCCTCGACGTACGGGGACACGACGAGACCGCGGCGGCCATCGGCGCGGCTGCGTTGCCGTTCACCTGCGACGTCTCCGACGGCGCGGCGGTGGAGGCGACCGTGGACGCCGCGGCGGAGGCGCTCGGTGGTGTCGACGTGGTCTGCAACATCGCCGGCATCGGGCACTTCGCGCACAGCCACGAGGAGACCCCCGATTGGTTCACCCGCATCGTGGGCGTCAACCTCAACGGCACGTTCCACCTCTGCCGCTTCGCGCTCCCTCACCTGCTGGCCGCGGGCGGCGGCGTCATCGTCAACACGGCTTCGACTGCCGGGCTCATCGGCCAACCGTGGAGCGCCGCCTACTGCGCCAGCAAGGGCGGGGTGGTGATGCTCACCAAGGCGCTGGCCACCGAGTACAAGAGCAAGAACATCCGAGTCAACGCGATCGCTCCCGGCGGCACCAAGACCAACATCATCCAATCGTTCTCCACCTACCCCGAGGGCGCCGACCTGCGCCAGCTGTCGAAGGTGATGAGCCCGATGGAGATGGCCGAGCCAGAGGAGATCGCGGCACTGTTCGCATTCCTCGCATCCACCGAGGCCCGCTACATGACCGGCGCGATCGTGGCCATCGACGGCGGCATCACGTGCTGACCGGTCGGCCCACTCACACAGCCGTCTGACGGCTCGTCAGATACTCTCCTGTCGTCATGGATCTGCGCTACACCGCCGAGGAGGAGGACTTCCGTCTCCAGCTGCGCGACTGGTTGGCCGATGTACTGCCGGGCGTGCCGGCCGAGCCGCCCGTTCACGAGTGGGCAGCACGTCGCGTGTGGGACACCGCATGGCAGCGGACGCTGTTCGACGCCGGCTACGCCGGTGTGAACTGGCCCAAGGAGTACGGCGGTCGTGGCGCCAGCCCGACCGAGCACCTCATCTTCCTCGAGGAGACCGAGCGGGCGCGTGCGCCGTACGTCGGCATGAACTTCGTCGGCCTGCTCCATGCAGGTCCGACGTTGATCGTGGAGGCGTCCCCCGAGCAGAAGGCGGCGCACCTGCCGGGCATCCTGCGCGGCGATCATGTGTGGTGCCAAGGGTTCAGTGAGCCGTCGGCCGGAAGCGACCTGGCGGCGCTGCGCTGCCGGGCCATGCGCGATGGCGACGACTACGTGCTCAACGGACAGAAGATCTGGACCAGTTTCGCCCACGTCGCCGACTACTGCGAGATCCTGGTGCGCACCGACACCGAGGTGCCCAAACACCGCGGCATCACCTGGCTGATCCTGCCGATGAACCTGCCGGGCATCGACATTCGACCGCTGCGCACGATGGACGGCGGCATCGAGTTCTCCGAGGTCTTCCTCGACGAGGTACGTGTGCCGGCCGCCAACCGGGTGGGAGCCGAGAACGACGGTTGGCGAGTGGCGATGACCACGCTGAGCTTCGAACGTGGCACTGCCTTCGTCTCGGAGATGCTGCAGACGATGGAGCTGGTGCGCGACCTTGCCGAGCTGGCCAAGCACATCACCCGCCGGTCTGCGGTGGCGTGGGACGACGCCGGTCTGCGCCGCGATCTGGGCAAGCTGGCCGGCGAGCTCGACGCACTCTGGGCGCTCACCTGCCGCAACATCTCCGAAGCGTCGCGAACGGGTCTGGTCGGCACGGGCGGCAACGTCTTCAAGTTGGCCTACACAGATCTCCGGCATCGCCTGGGTGAAGTGGCCATGCACCTGCTCGAGCGTGCGTCGTTGTCGATGGACGACATCGATCAGCTGCCCAGCGGCCGCCATGTGCACGGCCGTATCCACGGATTGAAGATGTCCATCGCCGCCGGTACGTCGCAGGTTCAGCGGAACATCATCGCCGAGCGAGTGCTCGGCCTGCCCAAGGACCCCAGCCGCTGATGGACTTCTGGCTCAGCGACGACGAACGCGACCTGCAACACGGCATGCGGTCCTTCCTGCAGGGGCGGTTCCCCATCGACGTGGTCCGTGCGCTCGAGGAGCAGCCCACCGGTGTCATCGACCGTGGCCTTTGGCGCGAACTGGCCGACACCGGTGTGTTCTCGGTCGTCGACGACCTCGGAATGCGCGCCGCCGTCCTCGTCTTCGAGGAGCTCGGGCGGGCTCTGGTGCCCGGCCCGCTGGCGGTCAGCGCGCTCGCCGCGGCGTGGGTGCCGGGTGCAGCCGACGGCACATCGATCGTCGCGGCACTCGAAACCGACGACGATCCCGTCCTGGTCGAGCACCCGGCCCAGGTCGACATCCTCGTGCTCGTCAAGCACGACACGCTCTCTCTCGTACGCCCGGCCGATCTCACCATGCACGTCGTCGCGGAACCGCTCGACACACTCACCCCGGTGGCCGTCGTTCATGCCCCACTCCCTCCTGCCGTTGCGGTCGCCGATGCCGCCGAGGCGCAGCGCTTCCTGCGCGATGCGGTGGTGCTCACCGCGGCGCAACAGTTGGGCGTGGCCCTCGGTGCACTCGAACTGGCAACCGACTACGCCAAACAGCGCGAGCAGTTCGGCCGCCCGATCGGCAGCTTCCAGGCGGTGAAGCACATGCTCGCCGACATGCTGGTGAAGGCCGAGGTCGCGCGTGCAGCCGTGTACGCCGCAGCGTGTGCCGTCGATGGTGCTGGCGCAGAGGCCGCCGGTGCCACGACAGCGGCCTCCGTCGCCAAGCTGATGGCAGGGGAAGCCGCCCTCTTCTGCGGCAAGACCGGCATCCAGGTGCACGGCGGCATGGGGTTCACCTGGGAGGTACACGCGCAGCGCTACTGGAAGCGTGCTGTTGCGCTCGACAACGCCTTCGGCATCACCGACCATCACGCCGCACTCATCGCGGCCATCCTGTAGGAGCCACGCACCATGGGCATTTGCGACGGCCGAGTCGTCATCGTCACCGGCGCCGGACGCGGTCTTGGCCGAGCCCACGCGTTGGCATTTGCCGCCCAGGGTGCGGCCGTCGTGGTGAACGATGTCGGTGCGTCGCTCGGTGGTGAGGGATACGACCAGAGCCCAGCCGAAGAGGTGGTCGCCGCGATCATCGCTGCGGGTGGCCGAGCGGTGGTGAACGGCGACGACGTGAGCGACTGGGACGGAGCCGGGCGGATGATCGCCCAGGCGGTCGAGGGCTTCGGTGGTCTCGACACACTGGTGTGCAACGCCGGCATCGTGCGCGATCGGATGATCGTCAACATGTCGGTCGACGAGTGGGACGCCGTCGTCCGAGTGCACCTGCGCGGCATGTTCTGCCCGGTGCGTCACGCCGTCGACCACTGGCGGGCGATGTCCAAGGCCGGTACCCCGGTGCAGGCTCGCATCGTCACCACCTCGTCGGGCGCCGGCCTGTTCGGCAGCGTGTCGCAGGCCAACTACTCCGCTGCCAAGGCCGGCATCGCTTCGTTCACCGTCGTCGCCGCCGCCGAGTTGGGCCGTTACGGCATCGCCGTGAACGGCATCGCTCCTTCTGCGCGGAGCCGGATGACCGAGGAGGCCTTCGCCGACATGATGCGCGCACCCGACAGCGGGTTCGATGCGATGGATCCGGCCAACGTGTCGCCGCTGGTGGTGTGGTTGGGTTCACCTGAGTGCGACATCACGGGTCGCATGTTCGAGATCGCCGGAGGGCAGCTGAGCGTGGCCGACGGCTGGCAACACGGCGCCGTCTTCGACAAGGGTGGCCGCTACGAGCCCGACGAGATCGGTGCCATCGTCGCCGACCTCGTACGCGAAGCTCCGGTCCCCACGCCCGCCTACGGTGCCTGATCGATTGGTAACGTTGCGCGATGCATGAGGAGATGCTCGCGACCGATGGCCGCATCATCGGCGAGCGCGCAATCGCGACACGACAACGTCTGCTCGATGCCACGCTCACGCTGTTGCGACGCGATGGAGTGCTCGACGTCAAGGTGGTCGACATCACCCGCGAGGCCGGCGCGGCTCCGGCCACGTTCTACCAGTACTTCGCCGACCTCGACGCTGCCATCCTCGCGCTGGCCGAGGCTGCGATCGACGACGAGGCCCCGCTCGTCGATCTGCTGCAACCGGCCTGGTCCACCCCGGCCGACGCAGCGCGGGCGCGCGCATTCGTCGACGCCTACGCCACCTACTGGGGCGAGCACTACGCCGTGCTGGTGTTGCGCAACCTGCGGGCCGACGAGGGCGATGTCGACTTCCGCTCGGTTCGCAGCCGAGCGAACCTGCTGCTGGTGCGGCGCATGGCCGAAATGGTCAAGCTCGGGCAGACGGAAGGGCGCGTCACCACGATGCTCGACCCATTCGCCGCGGCGGCGGCGATGATGGCCATGCTCGAGCGGTTGCTGGCCTATCAGAACGAGCTCAGCCGGCGCGGTTCGTCGAAGGCGGCGCAGCGCGAGACGCTCACCACCATCCTGTTCCACACACTGTCGGGCCTCACGACCTGACCGGCATGCCGCTCGCCGCCCGCGCTACATCGGCGGGCCACCCCACAGCGGGGCACCGCTGGGCACCTCGGCGAAGAGTTCGCTGCTGCGGGCATTGATCTCGTCGACCGTCCAACGGTGATCTCCGGCCACGACCGTCGCGGCGATCTGCGCAGGCTGCATTCGGTGGATCTGATCGCCGAGCACGATGAACACCTGCCCACTGACATCGGCAGCATCGTCGGAGGCCAACCAGGCGACCATCGGGCTCACATTGGCCGGGTCGTACTTGTCAAAGCCGGTCTCGGGCCGCGCGAACTTCGGATTGATCTCCGTCATCGGGGTGCGCGCCCGTGGCGCGATGCAGTTGGCGGTGACGGCGAGCCGTCCGAGCTCGCGAGCCTGCACCAGCGTCATGCTGACGATGCCACCCTTGGCAGAGCCGTAGTTGCTCTGTCCGGGACCACCGAACAACCCACTCTCGCTGGAGGTGTTGATGATCCGCCGTGGCACCAGCGTGGCGCCGTCCCCCGCCGCTTTGGCCTGCGCCCGCCAGTAGGCGGCTGCGAAGTGCGACGGCGCAAAGTGACCCTTCAGATGCACGTCGACCACGGAATCGAACTGATCCTCGGTCATCGCGAAGCTCATCGCGTCGCGAATGAAACCGGCGTTGTTGACCAGGACGTGCAGGTCGCCGAACGCGTCGATCGCCACGCTCACGAGCTCCTCGGCAGCGGCCCAGTCGCTGACGCTTCCACGG